>NZ_JAMOIT010000014.1:0-151147 GCF_023656375.1 Paenarthrobacter sp. TYUT067 | reverse complement strand
GCTCACCTCACGCGAGGTGAGCGGCCGCCGTCGTAATCGCCATAGACAAACAGAAAGCGGGCTCCGCCACATTGGCGGGGCCCGCTTTCAGCAACCGAGGACTTACGCCTTGGTCTTGGACTTCTTTTCAGGCCAGGGGCCAACGGGTTCCTTGCGGGAGCCGTCGTCGGTCTTGGAGGTGTCGGCGAGGTCGCCTACCTTGTGGACCTTCAGCGAGTTGGTGGAACCGGCCTGTCCTGGAGGGGAACCGGCAGCGATGACAACCAGGTCGCCTTCGTCCACGAGGTCCATTTCCAGCAGGCTCTTGTCCACCTGTGCGGTCATCTCGTCGGTGTGGCCCACGGAGGGCACCAGGACCGGCTGGATGCCCCAAGTGAGGGCCAGCTGGTTCCAGACGTGCTCAACGGGTGTGAACGCGAAGACCGGCTTGACGGGGCGCAAGCGCGAGAGGCGTCGTGCCGAGTCGCCGGACTGGGTGAAAGTACAGATGTACTTGGCGTCCAGCTGGTCGGCGATTTCGACGGCGGCACGGGTGATGGCGCCACCGCGGGTCTTGGGCTTGGTGCCCAGCGGGGGGACGCGCTCAAGACCGTGGACCTCGGTGGATTCGATGATCCGCGCCATGACCTTGACGGTCTCAATGGGGTACTGGCCCACGGAGGTTTCGCCGGAGAGCATGACTGCGTCGGCGCCGTCGAGAACTGCGTTGGCGCAGTCGGAAGCCTCGGCGCGGGTCGGGCGCGGGTTGTCGATCATGGATTCGAGGACCTGGGTGGCCACGATGACCGGCTTGGCCCAGCGACGTGCCAGTTCGATGGCGCGCTTCTGGACGATCGGGACCTCTTCGAGCGGCAGCTCGACGCCGAGGTCGCCACGGGCAACCATGATGGCATCGAACGCGTCGATGATTTCGTGGAGCTGCTCTACTGCCTGTGGCTTTTCGATCTTGGCGATCACCGGCACGCGGCGGCCTTCTTCGTCCATGATCTCGTGAACGCGCTTGATGTCTGAGGCATCACGGACGAACGAGAGGGCGATCAGGTCTGCGCCGCGCTTGAGGGCCCAACGGAGGTCGTCCTCGTCCTTTTCGCTCAAGGCGGGGACGTTGACGGCTACACCGGGCAGGTTGATGCCCTTGTTGTTGGAAACCTTGCCGCCAACCGTCACGGTGGCAACAACCTTCACGTCGTCAACCTCGATGGCACGCAGTGCCACCTTGCCGTCGTCAATGAGCAGGGCATCGCCTACGTTGACGTCCTCGGTGAGGCTCTTGAGCGTGGTGGAGCAGATGTCCTTGGTACCGGGGACGTCTTCGGTGGTGATGGTGAAGGTATCGCCAACAGCCAGTTCGTGGGGGCCGTCGACAAAGCGGCCCAGGCGGATCTTGGGTCCCTGGAGGTCAGCCATGATGGCCACCGGCTTGCCCAGCTGCGCCGCAGCCTTGCGGACGTTCTCGTAGGTGTTGTCGTGCACGGAGTAGTCGCCGTGGCTCATGTTCATGCGAGCAACGTCGACGCCGGCCTCCAGCACCGCGAGGGTGTTCTCGAAGCTGGAGATAGCCGGGCCGAAAGTTGCCACAATTTTCGCGCGTCTCATATACCTACCCTAAGTAGTCATGCTGATTGAGTAAAAGAAGTGTTCCTGCCGGCGCTATAAGACCGCTATCGCCCGGTCGGTGGGGGCGACCGGTGCCGGGAGAATGGTGCTTCCCATCAGGAACCTGTCCACTGCGGCCGCGCAAGCACGGCCTTCCGCAATGGCCCACACAATCAGTGACTGGCCACGTCCGGCATCGCCGGCAACAAACACTCCCTCGGTGTTCGTCATGTAGTAGCCGTCGCGGGCAACGTTGCCCCGACTGTCGAACTCTGCGCTGACCTGCTCGGTGATACCTGCCGGCTCAGCACCGGTAAAGCCCAGGCTCAAGAACACAAGGTCAGCTGGAATGATGCGTTCTGTACCGGCTTTGGGCAGGCGCTTGCCGTCCACAAACTCGGTTTCAGCAACTTTGACGCCGGTGAGTTTGCCGTTTTCGCCAACGAACTCAACGGTTGATGCAAGGTAGGTACGCTCTCCACCTTCTTCGTGGGCGCTGGCGACCTCGAACAGTGTGGGGAATGTCGGCCACGGTTGGTGGGCGGCTCGTTCGGCCGGCGGCTGCTGGCCGATGGCGAGCGTGGTCACCGATGCTGCCTGGTGGCGGTGTGCGGTGCCGATGCAGTCAGCACCGGTATCGCCACCACCCAGGATGACAACGTGCTTGCCACGGGCGTCGATGTGGTTTTCGGGGCTCTCCCCCGCCACCATACGGTTCGAAGGAACCAGGTAATCCATGGCGAAGTGGACACCCTCAAGGTCCCGGCCCGGAATGGGGAGGTCACGCGGCACGGTGGCGCCGGTGGCCACTACAACGGCGTCGTAACGGCGGCGCAGCTGCTCCCAGGTGACGTCCGTACCCACTGCGACGCCGGTCCGGAAGCGGGTGCCTTCGGCCTTCATCTGCTCAAGGCGGCGGTCAACCTGTTCCTTCTCCATCTTGAAGTCGGGGATGCCGTAGCGGAGCAAGCCGCCAATCTTGTCGTCGCGTTCGTACACAGCAACGGTGTGGCCCACACGGGTCAGCTGCTGCGCCACAGCCAGGCCTGCAGGGCCGGAACCCACCACAGCCACCGTCTTGCCGGTGAGGCGAGTCGGCGGAAGGGGCTGGACCCAGTCGTTATCGAAGGCTTGGTCGATGATGGAGACCTCAACCTGCTTGATGGTCACGGCAGGCTGGTTGATGCCCAGCACACAGGACGCTTCGCAGGGTGCAGGGCACAGGCGGCCGGTGAACTCCGGGAAGTTGTTGGTGGCGTGAAGGCGCTCAATCGCTTCTTCACCCTTGTCCCGCCACACGAGGTCGTTCCACTCGGGAATGAGGTTACCCAGCGGGCAGCCCTGGTGGCAGAACGGAACACCGCAGTCCATGCAGCGGCCGGCCTGGCTCTTCAGGACGCCCTTTTCCTGGGCTTCGTACACTTCTTTCCAGTCCATGATGCGGACGGGAACGGGACGGCGTGGCTGCGTCTCGCGCTGCCGGACTTTCAGAAATCCGCGTGGATCAGCCACCGGTTACCTCCAGGATTCGAGACCATACTTCTTCGCCATCGGGGTCAAGGCCCTCTTCGATGGCGTCAAGACGGGTTTGCAGGACTGCGGCGTAATCGCGCGGCAGCACTTTGGTGATGCGGGCGGCAGTGTCGTCGAAGTTTTCGAGCAGACGGCCGGCCAGGACGGATTCGGTTTCTTCAAGGTGCTTGGTGAGCAGACCGTGGACAATGTCGCGGTCCTCGGCATCGAGCTCCAGGAGCTGAAGTTCACCGGTATCGAGGGCCATCTTGTTGACGCGCTCAGGCTGCAGGTCCAGCACATAGGCGGTTCCACCGGACATTCCGGCACCGAAGTTACGGCCCGTGCGGCCGATAATCAGCGTCTGGCCACCGGTCATGTACTCGCAGCCGTGATCGCCAATGCCTTCGACGACGGCGGTGGCACCGGAGTTACGCACCAGGAAGCGTTCACCAACCTGGCCCCGCAGGAACATTTCACCGCTGGTAGCGCCGTAACCTATGACGTTGCCGGCAATGACATTCCGCTCTGCCTGGAACACGTTGGTGCGGTCCGGGCGGACGATGATGCGGCCGCCGGAGAGACCCTTGCCAACGTAGTCGTTGGAATCGCCGAACATACGCAGGGTGATGCCCGCGGGGAGGAACGCTCCGAGTGACTGGCCTGCGGTGCCGTTGAGCGTGACGTCGATGGTGTCGGTCGCCAGGACATCGATGCCGAAGGTCTTGGTCACCACGTGGCCGAGCATCGTTCCCACGGAACGGTCCGTGTTGATGACGTCCAGGGTGATCTTGACGGGCATGCGGTCGCTGAGCGCTTCCTGTGCCATGGTGATCAGCCGCTGGTCGAAGTGCTTGTCCAGCTCGTGGTTCTGGCCGGTCATGTTGCGCAGCGGCACGTCGTCGTCGAACTCCAACCCGTGCAGGATGGGGTCCAGGTCCAGCCCTTCGGCCTTCCAGTGGTTGATCGCTTCGCGAGTATCCAGGACCTCGGCGTGGCCAATGGCCTCTTCCAGGCTGCGGAAACCAAGCTCGGCAAGGATTTCGCGGACTTCTTCTGCGAGGAATTCGAAGAAGTTGACCACGAACTCGGGCTTGCCGTTGAACCGGGAGCGAAGCTCGGGGTTCTGCGTGGCAACACCAACAGGACAGGTATCCAGGTGGCAGACGCGCATCATGATGCAGCCCGATACCACCAACGGAGCAGTCGCGAAGCCATACTCTTCGCCGCCCAGAAGGGCCGCAATGACAACGTCGCGGCCGGTCTTGAGCTGCCCGTCAACCTGAACCACCACGCGGTCGCGGAGACCGTTGAGCATCAGGGTCTGCTGGGTCTCGGCGAGGCCAAGTTCCCACGGCACACCCGCGTGCTTGAGCGAGTTCAGCGGCGAGGCACCGGTACCGCCGTCGTGACCTGAAACAAGCACGACGTCGGCCTTCGCCTTGGTGACGCCGGACGCCACCGTGCCGATCCCGACTTCCGAAACCAGCTTGACGTGAACACGGGCCGAAGGGTTGGCGCGCTTGGCATCGTAGATGAGCTGCGCGAGGTCTTCGATCGAGTAGATGTCGTGGTGCGGGGGCGGCGAAATGAGTCCAACGCCGGGAGTGGAGTGCCGTGTCCGGGCTACCCAGGGGTAGACCTTCTGCGCCATCAGCTGGCCGCCTTCGCCGGGCTTTGCACCCTGGGCCATCTTGATCTGGATGTCCTCGGCGTTGGTCAGGTACAAGCTGGTGACGCCGAAGCGACCAGAGGCAATCTGCTTGATGGCCGAGCGCCGCTCAGGATCCAGCAGGCGATCAACGTCCTCGCCACCCTCGCCCGTGTTGGACTTGCCACCCAAACGGTTCATGGCGATAGCAAGTGTCTCGTGGGCTTCCTGCGAGATGGAGCCATAGCTCATGGCACCCGTGGAGAAACGCTTGACGATGCTGGAGACAGGCTCCACTTCCTCCAGCGGAACTGCCGGACGGACACCGTCCTTGAACTTGAGGAGCCCGCGGAGGGTCATCAGGTTCTCGGACTGATCGTCAATGCCCTTGGTGTAGGACTTGAAGATGTCGTAGCGGCGTTCGCGGGTGGCGTGCTGCAGGCGGAAAACCGTCTCCGGGTTGAAGAGGTGCGGTTCGCCGTCACGGCGCCACTGGTACTCGCCGCCGCCAAGCAGCGGCTGGTGCGGGTGCTCGATGCCACCTTCGGGGTACGCCATCTGGTGACGTGCCGAAACTTCGGCTGCGATGACATCCAGGCCGACGCCGCCCAGCTGGGAGTGCGTACCGGAGAAGAATTCGTCCACGAGTTCCTGGGACAGGCCCAGTGCTTCAAAGGTCTGGGCGCCCGTGTAGGAAGCCACAGTGGAGATGCCCATCTTGGACATGATCTTCAAGACGCCCTTGCCCAGGCCCTTGATGAGGTTGTAGACACCGTCTTCGGCGGTAACGCCTGTGACGTCACCGTTGGAGATCAGCTGCTCCACCGATTCCATGGCCAAGTAAGGGTTGACGGCGGATGCGCCGTAACCGATGAGAACTGCCACATGGTGTGTCTCGCGAACGTCTCCGGCCTCAACCACCAGGGCGGTCTTGGTGCGGTTCGCACTGCGGAGCAGGTGGTGGTGAACGGCGCTGACCAGCAGGAGCGAAGGAATCGGGGCCCATTGCGCGTTCGAGTCACGGTCGGACAGCACAACGTACTGCACGCCGCGGTTGATCGCGCCGGAAACCTGTTCGCAGATCTCCGTCAGACGTGCACGCAGTGCCGCTTCTCCACCCTCGGGGCGGTAAAGGCCACGAACCTTCATGGCGATGCGATCGCCGTCGGGGGTTTCGATGTTCGCGATCTTGGCAAGCTGATCGTTGTTGATCACCGGGAACGGCAGCGAGATCTGCGGCTGTCGGACCTGCTTGCCATCCAGGAGGTTGCCGTTGGGACCAATGGCACATTTCAGCGAGGTGACCAGCTCTTCGCGGATAGCATCCAGCGGCGGGTTGGTCACCTGGGCGAAGGACTGCACGAAGTAGTCGAACAACAGGCGTGGGCGCTTGGAGAGCACAGCCACCGGGGTGTCCGAGCCCATGGCACCCAAGGGCTCGGCGCCGGTACGGGACATCGGTCCGAGCAGGATCTTCAACTCTTCGGTGGTGTAGCCAAAGGTCCGCTGACGGATGTTCACCGAAGCGGCCGTGTGGACCACGTGCTCACGCTCGGGAAGCTCGTTGATGTCGATCAGGTTGTCCTTGAGCCAATCAGCCCAGGGGTTGGCCCCGGCAATTTCAGCCTTGACCTCGGTGTCGTCAATGATGCGTCCGGCTTCGGTGTCCACCAGGAACATCTTGCCTGGGGCTACGCGGCCTTTCTTGACCACGTTGGAAGGCTCAACCTCAATGACACCAACTTCGGACGCGAAGATGATGAGGCCGTCTTCGGTGATCCAGTACCGTCCCGGGCGCAGGCCATTGCGGTCCAGTGTGGCGCCAACGAGGCTGCCGTCGGTGAAGGACACAGCGGCAGGACCGTCCCACGGCTCCATGAGCAGGGAGTGGTACTCGTAGAACGCACGGCGCGCGGGATCCATGGTGGCGTGGTTCTCCCATGCCTCCGGGATCATCATCATGATCGAGTGCGTGATCGGACGGCCGGAGAGCCAGAGGAGCTCGGCCACCTCATCGAAGGAAGCAGAGTCCGAGGCGCCCGGGGTACAAATCGGGTAAAGCTCCTCGGGCACCGAACCCAGCAGGGGGCTGGCCAACTGCGACTGGCGGGCACGCATCCAGTTGCGGTTGCCCTTGACCGTGTTGATCTCACCGTTGTGGGCGATGGTGCGGAACGGCTGCGCCAACGGCCAGGACGGGAACGTGTTGGTGGAGAAGCGTGAGTGGACGATCGCAAGCTTCGTCTTGAACCGCTTGTCCGAAAGGTCCGGGTAGAACGGCTCCAGCTGTGCGGTGGTCAGCATGCCCTTGTACACAATGGTGCGCGAGGACAGCGACGGGAAGTAGACACCGAACTTGTTCTGGGCGCGCTTTCGGATACGCCAGGCACGGGAGTCCAGTTCATTGGGCTCAAGGCTTTCACCGGTGGCCGAAGCGAAGAACGGCTGCGAGAAGTACGGCATGCAGGCCCGCGCCATGGCGCCGACCAGGTCTGCAACCACCGGGACCTCACGCCATCCGAGGACTGTGAGCCCCTCATCAGCGGCGAGGGCTTCGATACCGGCTTTGGCGTTGTCAGCTTCACGGGACTCAGCTGGAAGGAAGGCGGTGCCCACCACATACTGGCCCGGAGCAGGCAGTTCGAATTCGGTGACGGCCCGGAAGAACTCGTCCGGGACCTGCATCAGCAAGCCCGCACCGTCGCCGGTACCTTCGTCGGCGCCCACGGCGCCGCGGTGTTCGAGATTGCGGAGGGCGGTCAGCGCCGCTTCCACGATGTCGTATCCCGGTTCCCCGCGGAGCGTGGCAATAATAGCCAGGCCGCAGGCGTCCTTCTCCTTATCAGGGTTGTAAAGACCCTGAGCCTCCGGGAGCGCGGCAAAGCGCTTGAACGGAGACATGGCACCCTGAGGTTCGATATTTTCGGACCAACCGGGGTTATGAAGATGGGTCATGGGAGACGTCCTTCCTCGAGATCGTGCGTATGGAAGGGACAACGTTGGCCCCACCTTGCCTGCCCTGTGACGGGCACAACAAAGCGCTAGTAATTGGAATTGTAGGCCAGCCGATCCAGCGCAACGAACAGTTACGCAGACCTCTGGCCCCGGCTTGACCAGTGAACATCGGTATGCTGCGATCCGGTTTCCGGGGTGCCACGACGCTGTGGACTGGGCCCTACGAGCGGTGACTCTGTTGCCCCTTTACCGAACGCGACTACTTGGTGTCGTCTGCCTTCGGCGTGGATCCGGGGGCCTTCCTTGCGGCAGTAGCAGCAGACGTGGAACCGGTGCCGGACGTGATGTCCTTTCCCGCCTCCCCTGCTGATTCCTGCGGCTCGTCAACGTGGCCCGGATCGCTTTGGTTATCTGGGAGATTACCACGCGAACCAGTATCTGAGACAGATGCGTCCACATCATGACTGGTGACACTGGTCACCGCAGCCGGCTCCTTTTCCGCCGTTTTTTCGGGCTCGCGGCCCGGCAAATAAGGTGTATCGGGCACCGGCCGGCCCTTACGGCCCAGGACGAAGAAGACCGCCAGAGCGGCGATAAAGACAAAGATGCTGGTCCACACATTAAGCCTGGTGGTAATCCCGAAAAGGCTGATCTGCTCAGCATCGTCAATGCGCAGCGCTTCAATCCACACGCGGCCCAAGGTGTAGTACACGGCGTACAACCAGAAGAGCCGACCCCACCGGAAATTGAACTTCCTGTCCAGCAGCAGAAGGATGGCGACACCCACCAGGTTCCACAGCATCTCGTAAAGGAACGTCGGGTGGAACAGAGTGCCCGCAGCCATGTCCGGCGGGAAGTTGGCATTGGCGGGGTCAATCTCGAGTCCCCACGGCAACGTGGTGGGCGCGCCGAAAAGTTCCTGGTTGAACCAGTTTCCCAAGCGTCCGATGGCCTGGGCCAGGAGCAGCCCCGGAGCTGCTGCATCCAGGAATGCCGTCAACTTAACGCCTGCCCGTCGGCAACCGATCCATGCACCTACCGCACCGAGGATCACAGCACCCCAAATGCCCAAACCACCCCGCTGGATCTGCGGAATCAGCGAGAGGTCCCCTGTGCCGTCAAACCCGGGCCCGAAGTAAGCGTCGGGGGAAGAGAAGACATGGTAGAGGCGGCCACCGATAATGCCGAAGGGGATCGCCCAGATGGCGATGTCCCACAGACTGCCCTCAGGCGCCCCGCGGCGCTTCCAACGTGCCGAGGTCAGCCACAAGCCAACGATGATGCCCGCCAGGATGCAGAGGGCGTATGCGTGGATGCGCAACGTCCCCCACGGTAGCGGAATGTCGAAACCGGACCACGATGGGCTCGGGATACTCAAGGGGACCATTGCCGCAGCGTGGAGGACGGTCTGCATTCGCTTCGCTGTTTCCTTTTTCTAGGCTTCTGCAGCTGCGCGGCCCAGGCCGGCGCTGAGGTTCTTGGTGAGTTGTCCGACGGCGTCCACGCCGCCGTCGCGGAGGGCCGCCACCAAAGCGGTGCCGACGATCACCCCGTCCGCATAGGCAGCGATTTCACGCACGTGATCCGGGTTGGAGACGCCCAATCCGACACAAACACGCTCGGCGCCGGCCTCGTGGGCACGAGCCACCACGCTTTCTGCACTACTGCTGACGGAGGTTCGTGTTCCGGTAACGCCCATGATGGAGACAGCGTAGACGAATCCACGGCTAGCCTTGACCGTCATGTCCAGTCGCTCCGGAGTGGAAGAGGGCGCCACAAGGAACACCCTGTCCAGGCCGTACTTGTTGGAGGCTTCGAACCACTCATGAGCCTCGTCAGGAACCAGGTCAGGGGTAATGAGCCCTGCTCCCCCGGCTTCGGCCAGGCGGCGGGCGAACTCGTCCACGCCCATGCGCATGACCGGGTTCCAATAGGTCATGACCAAAACTGCTGCATCGGTGGCGGCAGTAATGCCTGCAACCACGTCAAAGACGTCTGCGACGCGGAATCCGTTGGAGATCGCTTCAGTGGTAGCGGCTTGGATCACGGGACCGTCCATCACGGGATCGGAGTACGGAATGCCGATTTCGATGAGGTCAGCACCGTTCCGGGCCAAGGCTATGCCGGCCTCGATGCTCTCCTTGACCGTGGGGTAGCCGGCGGGAAGGTACCCCACCAACGCGGCCCGGCCGTCTGCTTTGGCCCGGTCAATGACGGCGGCGGATTTGCTGGCGAATTCTTCAGTCATCAGTTCTGGTCCTCGTTGACATCCACGGCTGCTTCGTTGGTGCGCTCGGTGGGCCCCTTAGGCTTCCGCGTGGACAGTGTGGTGCCCTTGACGTGCCCTTCCTCGTCCAACATGTTGAACCAGGCGGCAGCAGTCTCCACATCCTTATCGCCACGCCCGGACAGGTTCACGATCACTGTCACGTCCGAGGGATTTTCCTTGCCCTCCGTGAGACGCTGGCCGATCTTGATGGCACCGGCCAATGCGTGGGAGGACTCGATAGCAGGGATGATGCCTTCAGTCCGGCACAGGAGGCTGAACGCATCCATGGCTTCGGTGTCCGTCACGGCCTCGTAGGTGACACGCCCGATGTCAGCAAGGTAGGAGTGCTCCGGGCCGACGCTCGGGTAATCCAGCCCGGCAGAAATGGAGTGTGACTCAATGGTCTGACCGTCTTCATCCTGCATCAGGTACGAGCGGGCGCCGTGAAGTACGCCCGGGCGGCCCAGCGAGATGGCTGCAGCGTGGCGGCCTGTCTCCACTCCTTCGCCGCCGGCTTCAAAGCCGTAGATCTTCACTGATGCGTCGTCAAGGAATGCGTGGAAGAGGCCTATTGCATTGGATCCTCCACCGATACATGCAGCGATGGCGTCGGGAAGCTTCCCGGTTTGCTCCAGGATCTGGCTGCGCGCCTCTTCACCGATGACTTCGTGGAAGTAGCGGACCATGGCAGGGAAAGGATGCGCTCCGGCGGCGGTACCCAGCAGGTAGTGGGTGTGCTCCACGTTGGAGACCCAATCCCGAAGGGCATCGTTGATGGCGTCCTTGAGTGTCTGCGAACCGTTGGTCACGGGAACCACGGTGGCCCCCAGGAGCTGCATGCGCGCCACGTTCAAGGCCTGCCGACGGCAATCCTCGGCACCCATGTACACCACGCACTCAAGGCCCAGCAGTGCCGCTGCGGTTGCGCTGGCCACGCCGTGCTGGCCTGCGCCGGTCTCGGCGATGACGCGGGTCTTGCCCATCCGCTTTGCGAGCAGTGCCTGGCCCAGGACGTTGTTAATTTTGTGGGAACCGGTGTGGTTGAGGTCCTCGCGCTTGAGGAAGATGCGCGCCCCGCCTGCGTGCTCCGAGAAGCGCTTGGCCTCGGTCAGCAAAGACGGCCTGCCGGAGTAGTTCTTGTTCAGGTCCTTGAGCTGGGCGATGAAATCAGGATCAGCTTTGGCCTTCTCAAAGGTGTCCTGAACTTCGTCAAGGGCGGCGATGAGCGACTCGGGCATCCAGCGTCCGCCATAGCTGCCAAAGTAGGGCCCCGATGCATTCCGCAGCGAAGGGCCACCTTGGAGGAATGCATCCGCTGCATTCTCTTCTGAGCCGGCTGTTGGCGCGTCGACCATCAGTCTCACCGTCCTATTCCAGTTAGTTCTTTGGGTAGTTCCACGTGCCACAAGGCAGCCGCAGGCTGATGCCCGGGCTGCCTTGCAACTATTCGCCGTGACTCAGGTGCTGCCTCAGTTCCTGACGGCGATTGCGGCAGCTCCCGCTGCCTTGAATTCAGTGATGCGTTCGCGCGGTGTGGAGTCGCTGACCAGCGCTTCCCCCACCAGGATGGCGTTGGCGCCGCCCGCGGCGTAATAAGAGACGTCCTCGGGACCCCTGACGCCGGATTCGGCCACGATGACGGACTCAGCCGGAATCAAACCGGCCAATGATCCGAAAACGGAACGGTCGACGTCGAGCGTTTTGAGGTTGCGCACATTGATGCCAATGATCTTGGCCTGCGCCGCGACAGCTCGCTCAATTTCCTCTTCGGTGTGCGTCTCCACCAGGACGTTCATGCCGAGCTCGTGGCTCAGAGCACTGAAGTCAGCAAGCTCCGAGTCGGACAGCGCCGCAACGATCAACAGGATGAGATCGGCACCGTGTGCACGGGCTTCCCAGATCTGGTACTCGTCAACGGTGAAGTCCTTGCGCAGCAACGGCGTTTCGACGGCGGCACGTACGGCGTCGAGGTCCGCCAGGGAACCGCCGAAGCGGCGCTGTTCGGTGAGGACGCTGATCACGGAAGCCCCGCCGTCGGCATACTGCGCCGCAAGCGACGCAGGATCGGCGATGGACGCGAGATCACCTTTGGAAGGGCTGCGACGCTTGATTTCGGCGATGACTTTGAGGTCGTTGCGGATGGATGACGGGCCACCCAAGGCGGCCCATGCATCACGGGCCGGAGCAGCGTTAGCGGCGCGCTCCTTCAGCTCCGCGAGGGACACGAGACCACGCCGGGCCTCCATGTCCTCCTTGACGCCAACAATGATGTCATCAAGAACGGTCACGATTAGTGACCGTTGTTCTGCAGCTTGCTGCCGCCCACTCCGTAGCCTGCCTTGCGCATGACGAAGCCCACGATCAGGCCGATAACCATGACCACCAGTCCGCCGACGAAGATCGGGGTGTTGGCGATGACAAATGCGATGGAAGAAATCAGGGCGCCCACCAGCATCACAAGTACGCAGGTCCAGGCAGCCGGGCTGTTTCCGTGGCCAATGGCGTCAGCGTGGCTGGCCATCTTGGATTCAGCTTGGTTTGCGGACACTGTGGTTTTGCTCATGTGAAATCTCCTCAGGATGAATACTGCTTACATTCTGCCATTTATTGACGACGGCCGGGACATCGCCTGACGTCACCGCAGGTGTGGTCGGCTTTGTTGCGCCGGGGAACCCGAAAGTCCGAGGCGACTGCCTACGTGGGGTCTTCTCCGCGCGAGAGGCTGTCCCAGCTGTCGATCTCGTCAACGGGTTCGTTGCTGCTCTTCTTACTTCTCGTCCCGGCGTCATATTTGGTCCGTGAGGTCCAGTGACGAGCCGCAAGCGGCAAGAGAACAGCGCAGACCGCCAGAAGGGAACCGGCAATGATGGCAAGCACGGGGAACACAGTGACTGCTGCATCGGCCTGCCCGCCCGATACTCCCGTGGCTGCAGCTATGGAACCTTGCGCGGCTCCCAACGGATCCAGCATGACGGTCACTGCCGCGAGGATGATCCCCGCAGCTGACAAAACAATGAGGACTGCAATGATCCAGCGCGCTATCTTTCCGGCGATGGATGCAGCCAAGCCGCCCGCCAGAGCGACGACAGCCAGTGCTGTGACCGCGGTAGCCGCTTTGCTTCCTTGGACATGGAGGTCACTGTTGGAGGCACCAGTGGGGTCCAGCCGGACCTCGATCCAGGTCTGAGTGGTGGCTCCAAAAACGGCCAACGCAAGGATGGTGGTGGCCAGAACCAGAGTGGATTTTCGCGCCCACCGCGGAGACTGCCTCACAGAAGGTGCTGAAGATGCCGCGCTCATGAAATCGACGTCCCGGTGTCGGATTCATCTGCGCTCCGCACAGACCTTGCGGAAATGTTCTGCAACGAACCGGCTGTGTGCACCGCACGGAGAGGTGCGGCAGCTTTGTTCACCGTTTCAAGGGCTTCCGAAGGCTTGTGCGAATCGGCCACGATCCCACCGCCGGCCTGGACGTAGGCGCGTCCCTCACGGAGCAGTGCGGACCGGATGGCAATGGCCATGTCCATGTCTCCGGCGAAGTCCAAGTAGCCCACCACGCCGCCGTAGATGCCACGCCGGTGCGGTTCGAGTTCGTCCAGCAGCCTGAGCGCACGCGGCTTGGGAGCACCGGAAAGAGTGCCCGCCGGAAAAGTCGCTTTGAGGACGTCGTAGGCCTTTGCGTGCGGGGCGAGCTCGCCTACCACGGTGGACACCAGGTGCATGATGTGGCTGAACCGCTCCACTTCCATGAACTGCGTAACGTCCACGGTTCCGGCCACACAGACCTTGGAGAGGTCGTTGCGTGAGAGATCCACCAGCATCAGGTGCTCTGCGCGCTCTTTCTGGTCAGCCAGAAGCTCAGTAGCCAATGCCTTGTCGGCCTCCACCGTCTTGCCACGAGGGCGCGAGCCGGCGATGGGGTGGGTAATGACTTCCTGTCCGGTCACCGTGACCAAGGCCTCCGGTGAGGAGCCCACAATCGAGTACTCGCGGCCGTCCGCGTCCTCCAGGCTGAAGAGGTACATGTACGGGCTGGGGTTGGTGTTGCGCAGGACGCGATAAACATCCAGGGGGTCCGCGGCGCATTCCATTTCGAATCGCCGCGAGATCACTACCTGGAAAACCTCACCGTCAACAATGGCTTCCTTGCCGCGGTCGATTGCTTCCAGGTATTTGGCCTCGTCCCAGCGTTCCTGGACGCTCGAGGCGAAGTCCAGGGCAGCCGTTTCAAGCACGGACACGGGCTGGGCAACCGGTGTGCTGATCTGCTCCAGCAGCGCCTTCACCCGGGCTACGGCGTCGTGCCAGGCATCATCCACCCGCTCGGAGCTGTCATCGAAATTAATGGCGTTGGCAATCAGGAGGACGGTGCCGTCCATATTGTCGTGCACCGCCATGTCGGTGACCAGGTTCAGTGCCATCTCGGGCAGCTGCAGATCATCTTCGGGCGGGGACGTCAGCCGCTCCCAATGGCGCACAGCTTCCCACCCGAGGAAGCCCACCAAACCGGACGTGAACGGCGGCAACCCATCAAAGCGGTCAGTTTGAAGTGCCGCGACGGTGTCCCGCACAGCGTCAACGGGGTTGCCCGAGACAGGAACTCCCACGGGTGGCTCACCAATCCAGTGCGCCTGGCCGTCTTTGGTGGTCAGCGTGGCACGGGACTTGGAACCGATGAAGGAGTAGCGCGACCACGCGCCGCCAACCGCAGCGGATTCCAAGAGGAAGGTTCCCGGTTGCCCCTTGGCCAGCTTTCGGTACAGGCCAATGGGAGTCTCGGCATCCGCCAAGACCTTGAGTCGGACAGGGATGACACGGCTGTGGACGGCGAGTTCGCGGAACTCTTCCAGGCCCGGGCTGATGATTCCAAGGTCCTGCATGGCTATGTTTTCCGCCTTATTGTCTGAGGTGGTGCGTCAGTGGAAAGTGGTGGGTGCCTTAGTCGCGGTGGCCCGTAACAACTGTGAAGTCGCGACCATCGAAGCAGGTCCGGGTTCCGGTGTGGCAGGCTGCGCCGATCTGGTCCACGCGGATCAGGAGGGCATCGCCGTCGCAGTCAAGGGCGACAGACTTCACGAACTGTACGTGTCCGGAGGTGTCGCCCTTACGCCAGTACTCCTGACGGGAGCGGGAGTAGAACGTGACCCTGCCGGAGGTCATGGTGCGGTGGAGGGCCTCATCATCCATCCAGCCGAGCATGAGGACCTCATGGGTGTCGTGCTGCTGCACGATAGCTGCGACGAGGCCGGAAGAATCCCGTTTCAAGGCGCTGGCGATCTCCTGCGGCAAAGGGCTCGCGGGCTCGCTTGAGGGCTCCGCGGCAGGAGTTGGGCTGGGGGCGGACTGCTCTGACATCAGATCAAGTCTAGTGCCTTTGGCGGGAGCCGGATTCTGCGGCGGTTCCACTGCGCAAGAGTGCTCCGATCGTGCTAGTTTCACAAGTGATGCATTTCGTCGATCCTTCCCGAGAAGTACTGGCCGAAACCCTTCTGGCGGCCGGACCTGACTCCCCCACGCTCTGCGAAGGGTGGCAGACGCGGGATCTTGCTGCGCATTTGTATCTGCGCGAACGGAAGATTGCAGTGGGTTTGGGCCTGCTGATTCCCAGTTTGGGCAAGGCCTCGGAGAAGGCCACCTCCAAACTCGCTGCCAAGCTCCAGAGCCCTGAAGCCTATGCGGACCTCATCAAGACGTTCCGCGCCGGCCCTCCGGCCCTCTCCCCCTTGAAGATCAAAGCCTTGGATGAGACGTCCAATCTCATTGAGTACTTTGTTCACACCGAGGACATTCGCCGCGCCGGCGACCGTTGGGCACCCCGGGCACTCGACGAAGCCTATTCGGATGCCCTCTGGGACGACCTCATCAAGCGCGCTGCCTTCCTTTACCGCGGTGTAGACCTCGGTATTGTGCTTGTGCGACCCACCGGTCCCCGACACGTAGCCAAGCGAGCCCCCGTTTCAGTAGCAATCGTCGGCGAGCCCGGCGAACTGCTCATGCACGCTCATGGACGTACCAGCCAGGCGCTCGTCACCTTCGAAGGCCAGCCGGACGCCGTCGCGCTCTTGCAGTCAGCCGACATCGGCCTCTAAATGCGCAATGGAGGGTCACCTGCACGGTGACCCTCCATTGCCTTTTAAGCTCTACTGATCAGCGAACCTCGAAGCCTGCCTCACGAATCGCGGTCTTCACCTGGGCGATCATGTCATCCGGGCCAAAGTGGAACACCGAGGCCGCCAGCACGGCGTCCGCGCCAGCCTCCACGGCGGGCGGGAAATGGGCAGGCACGCCGGCCCCGCCCGAAGCAATGATGGGGATGTTCACCGCAGCACGGACCAAGCGGATCAGTTCAAGGTCGAAGCCGTCCTTCGTGCCATCGGCGTCGATCGAGTTGAGCAGGATCTCTCCCACGCCCCTGTCGGCGGCTTCCTTGGCCCAGGCGATCGCATCGATTCCGGTACCGGTGCGGCCACCGTGGGTGGTCACTTCAAAACCGGACGACGTCGGGACGTCACCGTCACGGGTACGGCGCGCGTCCACCGAGAGCACCAGGACCTGCGAGCCGAAGTGACGGGTGATTTCATCGATCACATCGGGGCGGGCGACAGCCGCGGTGTTGATGGACGCCTTGTCCGCACCGAAGCGCAGGAGCTTGTCCACCTCTGCCACGCCACGAACACCACCACCCACGGTCAAGGGAATGAAGACTTCCTCAGCCGTGCGGCGGACCACGTCGAACGTGGTTTCGCGGTTGCCGGACGACGCAGTGACGTCCAGGAACGTCAATTCGTCGGCCCCGCCGTTATCGTACCGGTGCGCGAGTTCCACTGGATCTCCGGCATCTCGGAGTCCTTCAAAATTGACGCCCTTGACCACCCGGCCTGCATCGACATCCAGGCATGGGATGACGCGTACGGCTACAGCCATGTGCTGCTCCTAAGTTCTACTGGGCTTGCTGTCCGTGGATCAGATGCGGCAAGCGTGGATGCTGCTGACCAGGATGGCGCGTGCTCCGAGGTCGTAGAGCTCGTCCATGATGCGGTTGGTTTCCTTCTTGGGAACCATGGACCGCACAGCAACCCACTCCGAATCCCGCAGCGGTGAGACCGTGGGCGATTCCAGGCCGGGAGTCAGTGCAGCCGCGTCCTCCACCAGGTCTTTGCGGATGTCGTAATCCATCAGGACGTACTGGCGGGCTACGAGGACTCCCTGGAGTCGACGGATGAGAATCTCGATTTCCTTGGCTGTCCCGTTGGCGGCTCCGCCCGAACCGGACCGGCGGATCAGCACGGCCTCGGACTTCAGGATGGGATCGCCAAAGATCTCCATGCCGGCAGCTTTGAGCGTGTTACCTGTTTCAACGACGTCGGCGATTGCGTCCGCGACGCCCAGACGCACGGAAGACTCAACGGCTCCGTCCAGCCGGACCACGGTGGCGTTCACGCCGCGCTCGGAAAGGTAATCGCGCAAAAGTCCGTCGTAACTGGTTGCCAGGCGCTTGCCTTCGAGCTGCTCGACGCCGGTGAAGTCACCTACCGGTCCAGCGAACCGGAACGTGGACGGCGCGAAGCCCAAAGGAAGCAGTTCTTCGGCTTCCACTTTTGCGTCCAGCAACAGGTCGCGGCCGGTGATGCCGACGTCCAGGGTTCCCTGGCCGACGTAAACGGCGATGTCGCGGGGACGGAGGAAGAAGAACTCAATGTCATTGTCGGGATCAACCATGACCAGTTCGCGGGTGTCGCGGCGCTGGCGGTAACCAGCCTCGGACAACATTGCCGAGGCGGCTTCGGACAGGGATCCCTTGTTGGGGACTGCTACACGGAGCATTGGGAGACTTTCTTTTTGGAATGGAGGTTTTCAGGCACCTTGGCCACGCAGGGGGCTCCGCAACAGGCAAGCGGAGTGGCGTGGCTAGAGATGCTTGTAAACGTCTTCCAGGCTGAGGCCCTTGGCGAGCATGAGGACCTGCAGGTGGTACAGCAACTGGGAGATTTCCTCAGCGGCGGCTTCGTCCGATTCGTACTCCGCGGCCATCCAGACTTCGGCGGCCTCTTCGACCACCTTTTTACCGATGCCATGGATTCCGGAGTCCAGTTCGGCAACCGTGCGCGAACCTGCCGGGCGGGTCGCTGCTTTCTCACTCAGTTCTGCGAACAGCGTCTCGAAATTCTTCACGCCCTCCAGACTACTTGCTCAGGGGCAACCACCGCTTGTTGGGGCGTTGCATGACGAAGGGGATGTGAGTGAAGACACACTCACATCCCCTTCGATCCAGGCGTTTAGCTGTACTGCTTGAGTGTCACAGCCGTGGCCAAGGCAGCGGTCACTGCTTCGTGTCCCTTGTCCTCCTTGGAACCCGGAAGGCCGGCACGGTCGATGCCCTGCTGCTCGGTGTCGCAAGTGAGGACGCCGAAGCCAACAGGCACTCCGGTGCGGACGCTGACGTCGGTGAGGCCCGACGTCGCGGCCTGGCAGACGTAGTCGAAGTGTGGGGTCCCGCCGCGGATCACTACGCCGAGGGCTACCACAGCGTCGAAGTGGGGCGCGAGCCTGGCCGCGGCAACCGGAAGTTCAAAGCTGCCCGGAACCCGCAGGAGCGTGGGTTCGGCGATGCCGGCTTCCTTGGCTGCGCGGAGGGCACCGTCAACCAGCCCGTCCATGATCTGTGTGTGCCAGCTCGCGGCCACAATGGCCAACTTCAGCTGTGAGGTTTCCTCGGGGTTGAGGGTGGTGAGGTCGATAGTTGGTGCGCCGTGGCCGCTCATAGTTGCTGGGGATCCGTTCAGTCTTGGTTGTTGTCAAAGGGCAGGGATGCCGGCGTCTTGCCGTTGCTGACGGGCTGGACGTCCAGCGCCAGTCGGTGGTCCATCCGGTCTTTCTTGGTCTGCAGGTAGCGGAGGTTCTGTTCGCGGGAGGGAACCTCGGTGGGCACCATCTCCACCACCGTGACACCGGCTTGGGCGAGGCGGTTCTGCTTATCGGGGTTGTTGCTCAGCAACCTGACCTCGTGCAGTCCCATTTCCGCTAGGATCTGGCCCGCGGCAGTGTAGGAGCGCGCATCTACAGGCAGGCCGAGCTGTTCGTTGGCTTCCACTGTGTCAAAGCCGGCTTCCTGCAGCGCATATGCCTTGATTTTGTTGGCCAACCCGATGCCCCGGCCCTCTTGGCCGCGCAGGTACAGCAAGGTCCCGCCCTCTGCGTGGATGAGCTCCAGGGCAAAGGCCAACTGTTCTCCGCAGTCGCAGCGGTAGGAACCAAACACATCACCGGTGAGGCACTCCGAATGCAGCCTTACCAATGGTGCACGGCCGCCCTTGGGCGGGTTGGGGGAACTCACGGCGAGGTGCTCGTGGCCGGTCTCATGGTCAGTCCACGCCTGTGCCACAAAGTCACCAAAAGCCGTAGGCAATTGCACGATCGGCCCACCACTGACGGGGTGCGTCCCGGGGCCGGTGTGGTCGCTGCTGCGTGTGGTCGATGCGGTCATCGCTTCTCCTCGTCCTCCTGTGAAACATGTGCTTTCCGGGACTCTACCGCCTCAACATACGACACCAGGTCCTCGATGGAGATGAGGGGGCATCCATGTTCAGCGGCAAAATCACGGAGACTGTCCAGCCGCATCATTTCACCGTCGTCATGTACCAACTCTGCGATCACACCCACCGGAGCGAGCCCGGCAAGCCGACACAGGTCCACGGCAGCTTCCGTGTGACCTGGGCGTTCACGCACTCCCCCGTTAACCGCACGCAGCGGGAAAATATGCCCGGGGCGTGTGATCGATGCCGGAGTGCTGTTTGGATCCGCCAAAATTCGGGCAGTCAAAGCGCGGTCAGTAGCTGAGATTCCGGTGCTGACTCCGATCGCAGCATCGCAGGAAACGGTGTAGGCGGTTCCCTTTGCGTCCTCGTTGATCTCCACCATAGGCGGCAGGATCAGGGCGTCCGCGCGCTCTGAATCCAAGGGAACACAGATGACTCCGGATGAATAACGGATGGTCCAGCCAATGAGCGCCGGCGTTGCGTGCTCGGCGGCGAAA
This sequence comes from Paenarthrobacter sp. TYUT067, assembly GCF_023656375.1. Taxonomy (NCBI): domain Bacteria; kingdom Bacillati; phylum Actinomycetota; class Actinomycetes; order Micrococcales; family Micrococcaceae; genus Paenarthrobacter; species Paenarthrobacter sp. TYUT067. Next base: position 131,131 of record NZ_JAMOIT010000014.1, on the reverse strand, counting down.
ATGATGTCGCCTTCGTTTTCCCGGTCTTCGTTGTCCACCACGATCACGGCCCTGCCGGCGGCCATGGCGGCGATGGCGGATTCGACAGGATCCAGGCCGGTACGTCCCGTTCCGGCCGGAGTTGTTTTGGCGGGAGCGCTCATCAGTTGCCTCCCTGCCGGGGCGCGAAGGACAGGAGGCGTTCGGTGTACTTGGCCAACACATCAACTTCGATGTTCACCCGGCCACCCACCGCTTTGGCGCCCAAGCCGGTTTCCTCCAGCGTAGTGGGAATCAGACCTACTTCAAACCACGGCGCCGTTTCTGCGGCGGGGCTGACCGCGGTCACGGTCAATGAAACACCGTCGACGGCGATCGAACCCTTTTCGGCGATGTACCGTGCCAGCGTGGCCGGCACTCCAAACCTCAGCCGGTCCCAGTTCCCCAGCGGCTCGCGTTCCAGCAGTTCACCTACACCGTCCACATGGCCTTGGACAACGTGCCCGTCCAGCCGTCCGCCGGCCGGAACGCAGCGTTCCAGGTTTACGGCATCTCCCGCCGTCAGCTCGCCAATGGTTGTCCGGACGAGGGTCTCCCCCATGACGTCCACGCTGAAGTCCTGGCCCTCGATCTGCGTGGCGGTCAGGCACACCCCGTTGACGGCAATGGAGCCACCCAAGGGCAAGCCGTCTGCCGTGGTAGGCGCTTTCAGCCTCAATGTTGCGCTGGCATCGCCATCATGCTCAATGCCAAGCACAGTGCCTTGCTCGGCAACGATTCCCGTAAACATCAGTTTCCTCCTGTGAGATGTTCCGCAGCTTCTCCGTGAAGAACCACATTTTTCTGCGAAACCGAATTCTTGATAGTGCTGGCGGCGCCCCGTGGTGACCGCAGGTGTAGCCGAAGGTCGTTGCCTAGAATCCGGACAGCGCCGCCACCGGCGTCGTCCCAGGACCAGTGCTGGGCGTCCGCAAGTGTGGTGATACCGAGGTCGTGAAGTGCCGGGGTACCGGATCCGAGCAACGTGGGAGCGAGGTAGACGATCAGTTCGTCCACCAGGTCCGCGGCAAGGAAAGTGCTCAAAATGGAGGAGCCTCCTTCCACCATGAGGTGGCGGACCCCCTGTTCGAACAGCAGGCCCAAGGCTTCCGCCGGATCCCGCGTGGGCAGGTGAAGGAAACGCCCGTCGGTTCCCCGGACTGCAGCATCTTCAGGGACTTCCCGCAAACCCATGACTGCACGGAGGGGCTGGTGGGCCGAGAGCCCGCCCTCCGGTGTCCGCGCCGTCAATCGCGGGTTGTCGATCAGCACCGTCCCGGTTCCTACCAGAATCGCGTCGATCAGACCCCGCAGTCCGTGGTTGTCAGCAAGCGACTCCGGACAGGAGATCCATTGGCTGGTGCCGTCCACAGCGGCAATTCTGCTGTCCAGGGTCTGGGCTATATGCAAGGTGACGAAGGGACGCTTCGCCGCAACGGCGTCGAACCAGTCACGGTTCAGGTCCAGTGCCCTGCTACCTTCCAGCCCGGACCTGACGTCAATGCCGGCGGCAGTGAGCGTGCGCGCACCCCCCGCGGCGGGGTCATGGGGATCGTCGACGGCGTAGATCACCCTTGCGATGCCTGCGTCAATGATGGCCTGGGCGCAGGGCCCGGTTCTGCCCACATGGTTGCAGGGCTCCAACGTGACAACCATGGTGGTTCCTGCAGTCTCGACGCCGTTCTTCCGGGCTTCGGAGATCGCGTCGGCTTCGGCATGGGCCGTTCCGGCCCCTCGGTGATAACCGGTTGCCAGTTGCTTTCCCTCCGGACTGAGGATGACCGCCCCTACCAACGGGTTGGCTCCCCGCGGTCCGGCAAGCGCAGCTTTTAATGCGGCTTCCATGGCCGCATTTTCTGCTGCCGTGTAAAACGTATTGGCTAAGCTCACTGGCGGGCCCCCGCGGACACAGCAGCGACTACGGGCTCGGCGTCGCGGCCGGCACGTTCGCGCTTTTCGGCCCGCCACCACACGAAGAACCCGGTGAGGGTAAAGAAGCCGTAGAACAGGTACATCACCGCGCTGGCGTAATAGCCTGCGCTGAACAGCAGCGGCACTCCCACAATGTCAACGGCCACCCAAATCAACCAAAATTCAGTCCATCCACGTGCCATGCCGTAGGTTGCCAGCAGGGATCCCATGAAGGTCCATGCGTCTGCCCAAACGGGCGGATAGGAGCCAAGGGCGTCGAACACGGGCGTCAGTGCAGCCGTGCCCGCCACCATCGCACCAATCAGCGCGAAGCGGACCTTGTTACTGGCCCAACCGGGGACAATGGCACGCCCTTGGGTACCCGACTGCCGGCCTTGCTGCCACCGGTACCAGCCATAAACAGCCACTGCGATGAACATGATCTGGCGGGCGGCCTGTCCCCACAGCGTGGCCGGTGCTGCGGCACCGAATACGTTGCCCAGGAAGACCGTGAGCAAGAGGATGTTACCCACGATGCCGATTGGCCAAGCCCAGACTTTTCGGCGCATACCGCCGAGGGCGCTGAGGAGCCCAAAGATGTTTCCAAGCACTTCGCGTAAGACAAGAGCAGATCCTCCAACGGGGATCTGTGCTTCGAAGAGCCATCGCAGAAAGTCCATGCCGTTCCTTCCCAGTAAGCCGCGATGACTCCGGGGGTGTACGACAGCGCAATGCCGGGCGTCGCGAAAGGGACGCCCAAGGCATGACTGTACGTGCTTCTCCCATCCAGACTTTAACTGTCGGTACTGGAATTTCACCAGTTCAACCGTCTGCCACCGAACGTCCAATTTCTTGGACTCCAGTGGCTCGCGGGTCGCGGACTATAACCGCCGGTTCGGACTTACACCGACCCCGGAGCACGTATGTGTGTTGTTATTCTGCCACAACTACAAAGATGTCTGGGCTATTCCCGGGCCATTTTCGTAACATGTGGTGACGGTCGTCAGCCGTTTGTCCAAGCAGCGGCTTGACCTGCTGCACGAAGCTTCTCGATCGCCTCCGCGGGATCTGGATGCCCGTACACGGCCGAGCCTGCAACAAAGACGTTCGCGCCGGCTTCAGCCGCGCGCGCAATGGTCTCCTCAGTGATACCACCGTCCACCTGGATGGCGACGCCGATCCCCGACCCCTCAATCGCTGCCCGCGCACGCCGGATCTTGGGCAACGTAATGTCCAGGAATGCCTGACCCCCGAATCCGGGCTCCACGGTCATGATCAACAGCATGTCCAGTTCGCTGAGCATGTCCAGGTAAGGCTCCACGGGTGAAGCGGGACGTAAGGCCATGCCGGCCTTGGACCCCCTGGCGCGCAGTTCGCGGGCCAGCTTGACCGGCGCCATGGCAGCTTCGGCGTGGAACGTCACCGACGCGACGCCGGCGTCCGCGTAGGCAGGCGCCCAGCGGTCGGCGTCGGAGATCATCAAGTGTGCGTCCAGCGGAACCGGGCTGACTGCTTGGATCCTTTGCACCACGGGCAGGCCCAGCGTCAGGTTGGGAACAAAATGGTTGTCCATAACGTCCACGTGGACGGCATCGGCATTGCTGATCCGTTGCAGTTCCGCCTCAAGGTTGACGAAATCCGCTGACAGGATGCTCGGGTTGATACAGCACTGAGACAAAGCAGCCCCTTCGGGTGGGTGAGAATGGGAAACCGGGTTACGGCAGCTACGGCTTTTTGCGGATGAGTGCCATAAACATGGCATCCGTTTGGTGAACGTGCGGCCATAGCTGGGCCGTGAGGTCATGACCTGCACCAAGATTTCCGGTAAGGCTGACATCGTCCAACGCCTGCCCGGCGTCCAGCAGTTCAAGGTCCTCACGCTTGGCAAGCACGTCCGCAACAACGGCCGTGGTCTCGGCCGGATGCGGCGAGCACGTCACATACGCCACCACGCCACCGGGCCTGACGGCATCAAGCGCGGACTTCAACAGGTCACGCTGCAACGGACCCAGGTCACCGATGTCCGCGGGAGAGCGGCGCCACCGGGATTCCGGCCGCCTTCGCAGGGCACCAAGTCCACTGCAAGGTACGTCCACCAACACGCGGTCAAAAGTTTCGGGCTGCTCCGCACCCACTTCGCGGCCGTCGCCGGTCCGCACTGTCCACGCCTCATGCGGCACAGCCGAGAGTGCCTGCTGAACAAGTTTGGCCCGGTGCGGTGCCGGCTCATTGGCCAGGAGGGTAGCGCCGTCGCGGTGCGCCAAGGCAGCAAGGAGCGCAGCCTTGCCACCGGGCCCCGCGCACAAGTCCAACCACCGTTCACTCTGTGCAGGAGAATTGCCCAGCTCAACTCCAGCCAAAGCACGGGCAACCAGCTGGGATCCCACGTCCTGGACGCGCGTAGTACCGCGGCGGACCGATTCAAAACGGCCCAAGTCCCCGCCGGCTGAAAGAGCTGAATCTTCCACCAGCTCACCTGCTGTAGCTCCATGATCGAAAGCCTCATCCAGGTTTCCAAGACCGGGCAACGCCACCAGGTTAACCACCGGGGCCGCGTTATCGGCCTCCAAGAGCGCATCAATCTCGGATTTGGGGCGACCGTGGTTCACCAGGGATTGGCGGAGTGCACGGACAATCCATTCCGGGTGGGCGTGGCGCAGGGCAGCAATTTTTGTCTCGTCGGATTCGTCATCCAGCACGATCTCCAGCCACTCGCCCATGGTGTGGGCAGTGACCTTGCGAAGTACGGCGTTGATGAGGGCCGATGGTCCGGCTCCGATGACGGCGCGTGCCAGGCCGACGGTCTGATCCAGCGCTGCGTGCGCCGGAACACGCATGGAGAGCAGCTGGTGGGCGCCGATTCGCAGCGCATCCAGGATGGCCGGATCCAGTTGCTCCAAGGGACGGTCCACGCAACGGGCCAGGATGGCATCGTAGGTACCCTGCCCGCGCAAAGCCCCGTAGCTCAATTCAGTGGCGAAGCCAGCATCGCGCCGGTCCAGGCGGTGCTCGCGGATACGTGCCGGCAGCACCAAGTTTGCATAGGCGTCTTCGGAGGCAACCGCCCGAAGAACTTCAAAGGCCACGAGCCGGGCTGGATCAGCGCGACGTGTGCGTTGCGAAGGAGCGTTATTGGTAAAACCCCTTTGCGGTCCCCTGTTCCGTTCCCGGCCCTGCGCGTTGCGTTTGCTTTCGCTGCGGGCGCCACGGTTACCCTGTGAGTCCCGGTTGCCCGCCCCGCCGCCGTCCCGGCTCCCGCTGTTGTTGGGGCCTCGCCGGCCGGACTCGCTCATTCGAATACCACTCTCTCGGGTGTTGCCAGGCCGCGCGCCCAATCGGCAGGCGACATCATTTTCTTACCGGCCGGTTGGATCCGGCCAAGCTCCACTCCATGGGAACCGGTACCTACCAGAACCGACTTGCCGTCCACCTTGATGCTCCCCGGCGGAAGATCCTTGATATCGGGCCGGAGAGTCACGGGTTCAAGTTTGACCCTCTGGCCGTCCAAGGTTGTCCATGCTCCGGGTTCAGGGGTAACTCCTCGCGCCCGGCGGTTCAAGGCAAGGGCCGGCTGCTGCCAGTCGAGACGACCGTCGTCGAGCGTCAGCTTGGGGGCGAGGGAGATCTCCCCGGTCTGCGGCTGAGGAGCAGCCTGCCCGGCATCAATGGCGGAAAGGGTCTGGCTCAGCAGTACCGCGCCACTGATGGACAGGCGCTCGAGCAGATCACCCGCGGTATCTTCAGGACGAACTGTTTCTGTGAGTGTGCCAAATACAGGCCCGGTATCCAGGCCTTCTTCAAGCTGGAAAGTAGCCGCCCCGGTGACGTCATCGCCCGCGATGATGGATCTTTGCACGGGCGCCGCACCGCGCCATGCAGGGAGGAGGGAGAAGTGCAGGTTGACCCAGCCGTGTGCGGGTACACCCAGCGCGGCCTTGGGAACAATGCCGCCGTAAGCAACGATTGCGGCGACGTCGGGAGCGAATTCCGCGATTCTCTGTGTGGTTTCCGCGTCGACCTTTGCCGCTCGAATGACCTCGATACCAAGTTCCATGGCTCGTGCAGCAACCGGCGAAGGCGTCAGAACGCGCTTGCGGCCCACGGGCGCATCAGGCCGGGTGAGGACCGCAACGATCTGGAAGCCAGCCTTAACCAAGGCATCCAACGACGGCACAGCCACAGCGGGCGTTCCTGCGAAGAGGACCCTCACTCGGGAGCTCCGAAACTACCGCCGCCGAAACTGGAGCCCACGGAGTTGGCGCGTTGGGAGGTTGTTTGCTCCGTGATGGCGTGATAGTTGGCGTTCCGGATGGCACGGAGGGCGGCCTTTCGGTCGTCCCCTTCCAACCTGTCGGTATAGAGGACGCCGTCAAGGTGATCTGTCTCGTGTTGGAAACAACGGGCCAACATGCCCTCCGCCTCCACCGACACCGGATTCCCGTTCAAGTCCACGCCAGTAGCCCTGGTAGCCCGGTAACGGCGCACGGGAAAGCCCAAACCGGGAATGGAGAGGCAACCCTCTACTTCGTCCGGCTGGAAATCCTCACTGTTTTCCAGGACCGGATTGATGATGTGTCCTTCCACTCCCCCAATGCGGTACGTAAACACCCGCTGGCTTACCCCCACTTGAGGAGCGGCGAGGCCGGCACCTTCAACGTCTTCCATGGTTTCGGTCATATCAGCTACCAGCTTGGCGAGCTCCGGACCGAAATCGGTGACGGGGTCAGCTACGGTGCGCAGCACCGGATCCCCGATGATTCGGATACTCAAAATTGCCATCTGCTGTCAGTCCTCACGATCGTCAAACCAGGCTCCGGTTGTTACGGGGCCTAGGCCAGTTTAGTTGAGGTCATGTTGCTGCAGGTGCGGCGCCTGCTGAAGCGAAGACGGGCGGAGCAATAGGGAGCAACGGCTGTCCGGCCGCGACAACGTCCGCTGACATCTCCCACACGCGCCGCAAGGCGCAGAACTTCCACCAGTGGTGCTTGAGGATGTCCGGATTGGCCCGTTGCGGCCTGACTTCGGTCTCGCCGATAGCTACTGCCAGCAACATGGGGTTATCGCCGTACTTCCACGGCTCCCATTCACCTGCAACAGGATCCACCAGACTTTCCTCTGCCTTCATCCCGGCCGCGAGCTGCATGACCACTTTGTCATCCAAGGCTTTGACCGTACCGTCGCGGGTAGTGCCTTTGGTTTTGTAGTCAATCAGGCAGATGCGGCCGTTGATCCGGGCCACGAGGTCCAACGTTCCGGCATAACCCACCGTTTTGTTCCACACCGTGATCTCGGGCGCGAGGGGCTCTACCCGGTAGAGTTCCCACCACTCATCAAAGCGGGCAGCAAAGGCCTGTTCTCCATGGGCGGCGAGGTCTTCCCGGCATTCTTCCAGACGGTGCGGCCGCCCCATGGCCCGCAGGGCCACCTGTTCGCAGTATGTATGAACACGATCCCCGCGTGCTGCAGCTGCATCCCGATAAACCTCGGCGGCCTTGGAGGCTTTGTTGATGGCCTGACGAATCCTGGCAGGACTTCCGAGGATGGCCGGAAGCTCAGGATCTGCAGCCAGGCTGCTTGCGCCCATGTAACTGAACCAACCGTCCAAAGCATGCGCCTGTTGTCCGATCACTGTGGTGATGGACGGCACAGAAAATTGCTCAGTGGTGGAGCGGGCGTACATCCGGCCGTAGTCAGTAGCGTGGGCAAGCAGTGGAGCAGTCATATAAAGACTGTGTCACAGAGGACCGACAGAATTCATCCGCGGAAAGATCACGGCAAGCTGCTCAGGAGGCAGCCTGGCCAGCTTGCCGGCGAGGATCGGCGCGGTCGCTGAGAGATCTACAAGGCGGGCGGCAGTTTCCGTGACGGCCGGGAGCAGTTCCGGCTCCTCTTGTTCGTGCATGCTGATGGGTGTCGCGTGCACGTGAATCGTGACGCAGAAACCAGAAATCGGGCAGGCATACGGGTTGCACTGGAAAACAGCTGAATAAGGAAAAACCCCGTCCGGACCGACTCAGTCAGTCCAAACGGGGTTTAACCATTGCATACAGGTTGTGGGCGATACTGGGTTCGAACCAGTGACCTCTTCGGTGTGAACGAAGCGCGCTACCACTGCGCCAATCGCCCGGGTGCATAGAAAACACTAACGGACCATCGCCGGAATGCAAAACGGATCCTGATGTTCAGACCGCCCTCGAACTACAACAGTGAAATTACAGCGGTGAAATTCGCCTAAATCCGCGTGAATACAAGGATCCAGCCGCCACTGCGATCAAAAGCAAGCTACCGATTTGGAGTTTGCAGGAACCTCCTATAGAGTTTTTACTCGTCGGAAAGCGACGGAATGCCTGCAAGGCTGCCCGCCGATAACGACACTGCGGACGTAGCTCAGCTGGTAGAGCACCACCTTGCCAAGGTGGATGTCGCGAGTTCGAATCTCGTCGTCCGCTCGCAAGGCACTGTCAAGGCAAGACTTCTTCGGAAATCTGCTTACACGGTGGGTTGGCCGAGAGGCGAGGCAGCGGCCTGCAAAGCCGTATACACGGGTTCGAATCCCGTACCCACCTCGGTGAAAACCATGTCTTCCAGCAGCTGGCTGGATGCATGGGCGATTGGCGCAGCGGTAGCGCGCTTCCCTGACACGGAAGAGGTCACTGGTTCGATCCCAGTATCGCCCACCAGAACAAGGAAACTTGTTTGTTGTTGAAGGCCGGGCATCAACCCGGCAAGCAGCATGTGCGGACGTAGCTCAGCTGGTAGAGCACCACCTTGCCAAGGTGGATGTCGCGAGTTCGAATCTCGTCGTCCGCTCTCCTATTGAAGGACCCGGTAACGGGCGATTGGCGCAGCGGTAGCGCGCTTCCCTGACACGGAAGAGGTCACTGGTTCGATCCCAGTATCGCCCACCAAAACAAGGCAACTTGTTTGTTGTTGACAGCCAGGCTTATACCCGGCAGGCAGCATGTGCGGACGTAGCTCAGCTGGTAGAGCACCACCTTGCCAAGGTGGATGTCGCGAGTTCGAATCTCGTCGTCCGCTCCAGAATAAAGAAAGCAGCTCCCAGGAGCTGCTTTTTTTTATGCTCGGATTTTGCGGATATCCAATTCATTAATGGAAGTAACCGATACCCCTCGGAAGAAGTCGCTTTATCTAATGTGATTCGGCTCGCATAATGTACTGCGAGCTCATCACCGTTCCACGCCCACCGGCAGGAGTACCCCCATGAACCAACAGACGGCTTCACAGTCCGTCCTGAGGCGCAAGCCGATCGACGACATCGAGGAAGAAAACAAACACAGCGGGCTTTTCAAAAGTCTTGGCCTCTGGCAGCTGACAGCCATTGGCGTCGGCGGAATTATCGGCGTCGGCATCTTCTCGCTGGCCGGGCTGGTAGCCCATGGCAGCGAGAGCAACCCCGGCGTTGGCCCTGCCGTGCTCTTCTCGTTCCTCATCGCCGGCCTCGCTTCCGGCGCAGCAGCACTGTCCTACGCCGAGTTTGCCGGCATGATCCCCCGCGCCGGCTCGGCCTACACCTACGGCTATGTAGCTCTGGGAGAGATCATCGGCTGGTTCATCGGCTGGGACCTCCTGCTGGAGTACATCGCCATTGTGGCTGTGGTGGCTATCGGCATTTCCGGCTACTTCGATGCTTTCCTTTCAGGCATCGGAATCCATATGCCCACCTGGATGACGTCCACGGCCGATGAGGGCAAGGGCGGAATCATCAACCTTCCGGCCATCCTTGTCTGCCTCCTGGTCACCTGGATCCTGAGCCGTGGCACCAAGGCGTTTGGCCGGTTTGAACTGGTGGCAGTCGCCATCAAGGTCATCCTGATTCTGTTCATTATCGGGCTGGGTATTTTCTACATCAACACCGAGAACTACAACCCGTTTATGCCCAGCGGCTTTGGGCCCGTCCTGGCCGGCGCCGCCACCGTCTTCTTCGCCGTCTTCGGCTATGACGCCATGAGCACAGCTGCGGAAGAGGCCAAGGACGGCAAAAAGCACATGCCCAAGGCCATCATCCTGTCGCTGATCGTCGCAATGCTTCTGTACGTTGCCGCAACCCTCGTACTCACCGGCATGCAGAACTACAAGGACATTGATCCCACGGCCGGCTTCGCATCTGCATTCACCGGCGTCGGATTGCCTGTGATCGCCACTATCATTTCGGTATTCGCGGTCCTGTCCATCCTCACCGTGATGCTGACATTCCTGCTGGGTGTCACCCGCGTATGGTTCTCCATGAGCCGTGACGGCCTGCTCCCGGGCTGGTTCGCCAAGACTGACAAGCACGGAACCCCGCAGCGCGTCACATGGATCGCCGGTGTTGCCTCGGCATTCCTCGCCGGAGTCTTCCCCATCAAGGAAGTTGCCGATCTCACCAACATCGGCATTCTGGCTGCCTTCGTGGTGGTCTGCATTTCCGTGATCGTGTTCCGCTACACCAAGCCCAACGCCCCGCGCACCTTCCGCCTGCCGTTCATGCCGGCAGTCCCCGCCTTCGGCGTCCTGGCATCGGCGTTCCTCATGTTCCAGCTCCACTGGGAAACCTGGGTCCGGTTCGGCGCATGGCTGGTCATCGGCTTGATCATCTACTTCGCCTATGGCCGCAGGCACTCCCTCATGAACCCGAACAGCCCGCGCCACAAGGTTGAGAGTAAGCCGTTGGCGTAGTTCGTCCACAGGCCTCCGCAGAACCCTTGGCACCCCGCAGAACTGGTGTTAGGGTCGGACGCGGAGGAGCGAACTGGCTCCGCGATGGAAGGGAGGTGCCCGTGGGTTTAATTGACGACCTGAAGGGCAAGGCTCAGGGTCTCATTCAAGGCAACGAAGAAGCCATCAAGAATGGCATCGAAAAGGCCGGGGATTTTGTGGATCAGAAGACGGGCGGTAAGTACGCCGGTCACGTCGACAAAGTCCAGAATGCCGCTTCCGACTTCGTGGCCAAGAACGACGGTCAGCCTGGACAGGCTCCCGTCACGGATGAGCCGAAGCAGCCGTAGCTGCCTGAGCCGCCGTACCAGATACGTCAAGGGGGCACCGGTCCCGCCGAGAGGCGCCACCGGTGCCCTTGGCGTTTAAGCGGCGCCCTTGGCGTCTAAGCGATGCCCCTAGCGTTGGGCGTTTCCCAGGCGGCAGCCACGAAACCGGTCGGGAGACTTCCACCAGGTCAGGTACTTTGGACCTTATGCCTTCAGCTTCAACCCGTGCCGTCCAAAGCCGCGCCCCTAAGGAGACGCTGGGCCCGCCTGTCACCGCAGGTGTTGTCACCGCTTTAGTCGGTTTCACGTCCTCGTTCGCAGTGGTCATTGCGGGTTTGAAGGCCGTAGGCGCCAATCAAGCGCAAGCATCCAGCGGCCTGCTGGCGCTGACCCTCACCTTTGGACTGGGTATCTTGTGGTTGTCGTGGCGGTCCCGGATGCCGGTAACACTCGCGTGGTCCACACCAGGTGCCGCGCTGCTCGCCTCTGCCGGAATGGTCGACGGCGGGTGGCCGGCTGCTGTGGGTGCGTTCCTGATGGTGGGGGTACTGATTCTCCTCACGGGACTGTTGCCCGTCTTGGGGAGGATCATGGCAAAGATCCCTACGGCTTTGGCGCAGGCGATGCTCGCCGGGGTGCTGCTGCCCTTGTGCCTTGCACCCTTCAAATCTTTGGGATCAGCGCCCCTGTTCATCGCGCCGGTGGTGTTGTGCTGGGTGATCCTGATGAAATTCGCACCACGGTGGTCGGTTCCGGCATCGCTGCTGGTGGCCCTGGCTGTCATCGGCATCCACATCTCAACCACCGGTGTTCAGGTATCCGGAGGCAGTCTTTTACCAAGATTGGAGTGGACCACGCCTGCATTTACCGTCGGAGCCGCGGTAGGACTGGCGCTCCCGCTCTTCATCGTGACCATGGCGTCGCAGAACATTCCCGGCGTCGCGGTCCTCAAATCCTTTGGGTACACCACGCCGTGGCGGCCGTCCATGCTCGTGACGGGAGCTGGAACGATCGCCGGAGCACCCTTCGGTGGCCATGCGATCAACCTGGCCGCCCTCAGCGCAGCCCTGGCTGCTGGTGAAGAGGCCGGAAAGGACCATGGCAGGCGCTGGATCGCCGCGTTCGTCTCAGGCATCGCTTATCTGGTGCTGGCCGCTGCCTCCGCCGCCCTGGTCACCCTGGTGGCTGCCGCCCCGCCCGGACTCCTGGAAACCGTTGCAGGGCTCGCTCTTTTGGGAACGCTGGCTTCGTCCATCTCATCAGCACTGGCGGTAGCCGAGGAACGCATCCCGGCCTGCATCACTTTCCTGCTGGCAGCCTCAGGGTTGAGCGTTGCCGGGATCGGCGCTGCTTTCTGGGCCTTGGCAGGCGGCATAGCGGTTCGCTGGCTGCTGAAGAGCCGCGAACCTGTTCAGAAGGGTTGAATCGCGCAGCAGGCCTGAATCAGGCAGGCTCGTGGTTTTGGGCTTCGCGTGCCAAAGCCGTCAGCCTGGACACGGCACGGAAATACTTCTTCATGTAACCACCGGTCATCATCTCTTCGGTGAAGAGTTGGTCGAACGGTACCCCACTGGCCAGGATCGGCACATCTTTGTCGTAGAGCCTGTCCGCCAGTACCACGAAGCGGAGCGCAACAGCCTGTTCGGTGATTGTTTCGACGTCGCTCCACACCACGGCCTCCACGCCGGAAATGAGCTGGCGGTAGCGGCTGGGGTGGACTGCGGCCAGGTGGTTGACGAGCGTACGGAAATCATCAACGGCCACGGTCTTTCCGTCGAACTCGGCACGCATCCGGTGCTTGAGCTCTTCGGTCTTGAGCGGCGCGGGGGCCGCGGGCAAGCCTCGGTGACGGAAGTCTTCGCCGTCGATTCTGACTACGTCAAACTGATCCGCAAGAACCTGTATTTCGCGCTGGAAGTCCACGGCAGCGAAGCGTCCCTCCCCCAGTGATCCGGGGAGGGTGTTGGACGTCGCTGCCAGCTTCACGCCGGCGTCGGCCAGTTCACGCATCAGCCTGGACATGAGCACGGTGTCGCCCGGATCATCAAGTTCGAATTCGTCGATGCACACCAGCTTGTAGCTGCTGAGGGCTTCCACTGTCTTGCGGAAGGACAGCGCACCCACAAGGTTGGTGTATTCCACGAACGTACCGAACGCCTTGGGCCCCGGCGACCTGTGCCAGAGAGAAGCCAGAAGGTGTGTCTTTCCCACGCCAAAGCCGCCGTCAAGGTAGATTCCTGCCCTCGCTGCCGGGGCCTTCTTGGCGAACAACTTCTTGAAAAGCCCGCCACCGTCCTCGGATCCCACGGCGTCGGCGAATCCGGAAAGCAGCTTCACCGCGTTAGCCTGGCTCGGTTGGGACGGATCCGGCCGGTAGCTGTCGAACGATACCTCTCCAAATCGAGGAGACGGGTAGAAACCCTTGAGGAGTTCTTCCACAGAGACTGCCGGTGTGCGGGCAGCCAGTTGTTCGATCTTTACCACGGTGGTCCGTTCCTTCGGTGTTGGGTCCCCAGCAAGAATACCGGCATCGGACACTGGCCAAACCGTCACGTGACCAAGCCCATGTTTCACCGTGTGACCGCTGGGAAGCATTCCTGGCTGCCCGTGGTTAGTGTTGGAGCACGCCCGGCCGGCACCTGCACCACCTCCCACGGCCTGGCTCCGACCGTTGTCAGTGAAAGGCCATCACCATGTCCTACCCAGTTGAACAGAACGATAAGTTTGCAGCATACGCAAACCCTGAACGCCTCGTGTCCACTGAGTGGCTCGCGGCAGCCATCGCCGACGGCGCCATTTCCGACGGCAAGCTTGTTGTTGTCGAGTCCGACGAAGACGTTCTCCTCTACGAAACAGGCCACATCCCGGGCGCCGTCAAAATCGATTGGCACACGGACCTGAATGACGAGGTCACCCGCGACTACGTTGATGGCGCCGCTTTTGCCGCCCTCGCTGCTTCCAAGGGCATCTCCCGCGACAGCACCGTGGTCATCTACGGCGACAAGTCCAACTGGTGGGCTGCCTACGCACTCTGGGTCTTTACGTTGTTCGGCCACGAGGACGTCCGCCTTCTTGATGGCGGCCGGGACAAGTGGATCGCCGAAGGCCGCGAAGTGACCACCGACGTTCCCCAGCCCGCCGCTGGTGAATACCCGGAGGTGGAGCGCAACGATGCTCCCATCCGGGCATTCAAGGAAGATGTCCTGGCACACCTGGGCAACCCCCTCATTGATGTCCGCTCCCCTGAGGAATACACGGGACAGCGCACGCACATGCCGGCATACCCGGAGGAGGGCGCCCTGCGCGGCGGCCACATTCCCACGGCCGCATCCATCCCTTGGGCACGCGCCGCGGCTGAAGACGGAACCTACCGGAGCCGCGAAGAACTGGAGGCCCTGTACCTTGGCGAGGCTGGCCTGGAGGCCGGGGATGACGTGGTGGCTTACTGCCGGATCGGCGAACGTTCCAGCCACACGTGGTTCGCGCTGAAATACTTGCTGGGATTCGACTCCGTCCGTAACTACGACGGCTCCTGGACTGAGTGGGGCAATGCTGTGCGGGTTCCCATCGTCAAGGGTGCTGAGCGTGGCTCGGTACCTTCCTCCTTGGTCCGCAACTAGCCACCTCTGCAATTGATCCTCGGTGAAGGCATCCGTAGTGTTCCGGCACACACGATGCATTGCCCCTTGTTGTGCGTAAGCTGGAAGTGATGAGTACCAACACATTGCCCACCGCCCTGGCGGAAATCGTCGATGACTTCCAGGCGCTGACGGAGCCTGACCGCCTGCAACTCCTTCTCGAATTTTCGAGGGGCTTGCCGGAGCTTCCGGAGCGCTTGAAGGACCACCCTGAGCTGCTGGAACAGGTTGTGGAGTGCCAGTCACCGTTGTTTCTCACTATCGAGTCCGAGAAAAACCCCGACGGCGGCGCCCGCGCCTACCGGCTCTTCTTCAAAGCTCCTCAGGAAGCACCCACAACCAGGGGCTTCGCAGGGGTTCTGCACGAGGGCTTGGATGGATTGACGGCTGAGGAAATTCTTGCCGTTCCCGACGATATGCCTGAGTTGCTGGGCCTGACCCGGGCCATCACTCCCCTGCGTATGCGGGGAATGACCGCCATGCTGGGGCGCATCAAGCGGAAAGTAGCAGCCGCCAGCCGGTTGGAAAGCTGACCGGCTGGAAATCTGAGGGACACAACCACGCGATGGCCAAGAAAACGGCTTCACAGGGAACGCCGGCAACTGCAGCACTTGCAGCGGCCGGCGTTCCGTATGTGCTGCACCCCTACGCCCACGATCCCGGGACAGCCAGTTACGGTCTGGAGGCCGCTGAAGTTCTGGGCATCGATCCGGACCGGGTTTTCAAGACTCTCATGGTCGAGGTTGAGGGCCGCTTGGCAGTGGCCATCGTTCCGGTATCCGGGAATCTGGACTTGAAGGCGGTAGCTGCAGCTCTCGGTTCCAAGAAGGCCGTCATGGCGGACCCTCGCACGGCGGAACGACGCACGGGATATGTTCTGGGAGGCATCTCGCCACTGGGGCAGCGGCAGAGCTCTCCCACGGTGGTTGACGAGTCCGCCTTGGCTTTCACCACCGTCCTCGTCTCAGGAGGCCGCCGCGGACTGGATATTGAGCTGGGCCCGGCGGACCTGATCCGGCTCACCGAGGCCATCACCGCTCCCATTGGCACCAGCGAGAAACATCGAGGCTGACCCCTCACCGCCAAAAGCCCGCCCCTGAGCCGGACTATCCAGTGGCGCCGGGCTGTCCCGGGTTGTTCCGGGGAGCCAGTTGCCTCTGCAGCCACGCCCGGACCAGGCGCTCCCACCGTTCGGGATCGACGTTCCACTCCTTGGTGTGCCGGGCGCCGTCGAAGGGTTCAAACGTGACCATCTCGGGGTTCTTTTCCGCGAGACTGGCGGACGGGCCAAAGAGCACGTAGTCGTCGTCCACGCTATGGATCAGCAGGGTGGGAGTCCGCAGCTCAACTGCGCGGGCTTCCCAGTCCATGGCTTTCAAGTCCACAGGTGCCGATAGCCCGGTCAGCCTGCGCCCCAGGGGGTGGCTTAGCATCATCTGCCCGTAGCGGCCCACGTTGTAGGGAATTTTGTTCATCTCAGCGTGATGGGCCATCACGTTGACCCAATTAATGACCGGCGCGTCCAGCACCAGGGCACGGATGAGGTGACGGTGCTTGGACAGGTCCGCTGTTTGCAGGCTGATGGCCCCACCCATGGACCAGCCGAACAGAACGATCTCCTGGGCACCCCGGTCCAGCGCGTACTCGATGGCGGCCTCAACGTCGCGCCATTCCGTAGAGCCCAAGCCATACCGCCCGTCCGGCGCGGAAGGAGCCAGGCCGTCGTTGCGGTAGGAGATCAGCAGGCTGTCCATGCCGAGTTCGCGCGCGGTGCGGACGGCACGGAGGCCCTCAAGGCGCGTTGCTCCGCGACCATGGACCATGATGGCGCAGACCGGCGCCGCTGCCGACGCTTCGGCGCGGATCAGCCAGGCAGGTGCCGCCCCGCCGTCGATCTCTATGTCCACATCCTCGGCCGCCAGACCGATC
The DNA here is from genome assembly GCF_023656375.1 of Paenarthrobacter sp. TYUT067. Classification (NCBI taxonomy): domain Bacteria; kingdom Bacillati; phylum Actinomycetota; class Actinomycetes; order Micrococcales; family Micrococcaceae; genus Paenarthrobacter; species Paenarthrobacter sp. TYUT067. Next base: position 114,651 of record NZ_JAMOIT010000014.1, on the reverse strand, counting down.
GCGGCAGGATCCGGATACGTAGCCCCGCTCCACCATGCACGGCGCGCCTCCGAGATGTTGCCGCTGTAAACTTCCTCAACCTCGCGCAGCACGGTCTGTTCGGCGGGCGAATAGGACACGATCCGGCCTATCCTGGCGTGGCCTTTGCCACCGGAGAAGAACAGGCTGAACACGCCGTCAATAGTGCTGTCCGGCGTGGCGGCCAGGATAACCTGTTGTCCTTTGTCGCCTTGCCCCTTGTCGCCACGGATCACGGCCAGGACTTCCTGGTCTTCGTGCCGGGCGGCAGGGGTGATGACGCGGCGGGCGAAATACACCGCGAGCGCGGAGGACCCCGCCCCCACCAGGCTGGCGAGGGTGCCGCCCGCCAGGAAGCCGGCGATGGCCCATTTGGTGCGGAGAGAAAGTTTCTTGTCTGCAGCGTCGCTCGCTGGCGGGGTAGTCGATGCCATGGTTCCATTGTTGCTGGTCCCCGGCGCGGCGTGGTGCAGGTGTGGGTAGCGCGGCGTTCCGTGAGGGGATTGATTCGCGCGAGTCAGCGTTGCAAAGTCTGCGGTCTGCGGTTCGCCGGGACTACGCTGTAGTCATGAGTGATCCCATCGTCATCCTGACTGAAGAGCCCCTCGGCCCCGACGACCGCGTTAACATCGCCAAACTGCTCGACGGCGGTGATGCGCCCCTTATTGTCTTGGTTCCCTCCAATACTGAACGGCACCTTCTGGTGGATTTCCTGGAAAATCTGTCGCTGCTGGATATTGCCAAGGCGTTCCGGGAGCTCACTGCGCAGCACCCGGATCCTGAGGCTGAACGTGCGGAGGCCTCCGAGACACTGGCAGCATCGCTTGCGGCGCTGGCCGGCTTGGGTGGAGGCGTTACCGGCGAGGTCGTCGACGGCGGTGCCGTGGCCGGCTTGGTGGCAAAAGTCCGGGCGGTGGATGCTGCCCAGGCTGTGGTCATTACCCGGCCCCATGCGATTGCGGACACGTTCCACACTGACTGGGCCAATAAGGCACAGGACCAGCTGGGCCTTCCGGTCCTGCACTTGTATGCGGGCTCGGGATTTATCGGCGACTCGTAAGCGTTGCATTAGACATGAACACTCCTGAGAACACCAGCAACACAACTTCCGCGCCCGAGGGGGCTGCCGTTCCCGTGGAAAAGAGCGATGCCCAGTGGCGCGAGGAGTTGACGCCCGAAGAGTACCGGGTGCTTCGGCAGGCAGGCACCGAGCGGCCGTACACGGGTGAGTACTGGGATACCCACACCGAAGGGGTCTACCAGTGTCGCGCCTGTGGCAGCCGGTTGTTTACCAGCCGGGAGAAGTTTGATTCCCATTGCGGCTGGCCGTCGTTCTGGGCCCCACTGGCAGAGGGCACCGTCCGGTATCTTCACGACCGCACCATGGGTATGGATCGGGTGGAAGTGCGCTGCGCTAATTGTGATTCACACTTGGGACACGTTTTCGAGGGTGAGGGCTATGGAACGCCTACGGACCAGCGATTCTGCATCAACTCCGTCTCGTTGCGTCTGGTGACGCCGGAAGAGAACTAGGCCTCAACCGGCCCCGACCCACCCAATGGCCAAGAGTTTCTTACGCTCAAGCCATTCTTGGATTAGCAACGCTTCCCGCTTGCTACGCTCGGCCCAGAAGCAATTACCTCTTCGAAAGGGCCGAGCTCCATGACCACTATCACCACCGTTATCGCCCAGCGCGTCACCGCCGACGACGCTGAGTGGATGTCCTTGAAGGCAGCAGCCACCGCCCTCCAGGCGCTCCAGGAACAGGACGGCTCCATCGCCGATTCCGCAGTGCACCCCGAGGCGGCAAGCCTGGTGTCCACTATTACAGACTCCATCTCGGCCCTGGCACCGCATTTCCCTCACGATGCCCGCTACCTGGAACTCCTGGTGGAAGACTTCGGCCGCTGGGTTCAAGGAGGCTTCGGGGTACCGGACTTCCTGGACTCCCTTCAGGCGTTCCAGCCCCAGGAGCAGCGCGTTGACGGCCTGCAACACCTGGTTGTTTTCCCCATGTACACACAGAACGGCAGCACCAACAGGTTGGTCGAAGCAGTCCTGATCGAGGTCATCTGGCCCGAGTTCATTGGCGGCCTGGAAGCAGGCGAATACTCCAACAGGCTGTTCGTCCCCATCCGCTTTGTGGACTTCACTCCGGGCTACGACACCAACTCGGCCGTGCTCTTCCCGGAGACGGTGGCAGTCCGTGAGACGCCTACGTTCACGTGGGGTGCCATCTTCGCCGATCGTGAAGCCGCCCGGTTCCGCCGGGTACTCAAGGCCGCTGCGGCAACCACGTCCTTGGAACTTCCCGGGGACGCAGCGGAGCTGATCGAGGATCAGGAACTGACCCAGCGTACGTTCGTCATGTGGGACCTGATCCACGACCGCACCCATATGCGCGGCGACCTCCCCTTCGATCCGTTCATGATCAAGCAGCGCATGCCGTTCTTCCTGTACTCCCTCGAGGAGCTGCGCTGCGACCTGACCGCGTTCCGTGAATCCGTGCGCATTGAAAAGGACGAAGAGGCCGATCCCGATGCCCGCAAGCATGCGAAGCTGGTCCAGTATGCAGTGATCTTCGACCGCATCTTCCGGTTTGCCATCACCGGCAGCCGTGTGCGCAACTACGACGGCCTGGGCGGCCAGCTCCTTTTCGCTTGGATGCACCAGCACCACGTTCTCCACTGGACGGACAGCAAACTCTCTATCGACTGGGACGAAGCTGCCGCGGTGGTGGTGGAACTCGGCGCCAAAATCGAAGAGCTGTACTGGCGCTCCATCGACCGCCCGAAGGCTGCCCACTGGCTTGCGGCATACGAGCTCATTTCGAGCACTGTGACTCCCCACCCGGCGTCCGTATGGGCCAAGGGTCCGGAAGCACTTCCTTTGGATGGCCCGCCCCGCGGCCTCACGGACCAGGTGCTGGACGACGAATTCCCCCTGTCCATGTTCTATGAAGCACTGGAGAAGAAAATGCGCCCCATCATTGACTCCACCACGGGCATCACGGGCGCGACTGCGGCCTGATGACCACACTGACTATCCTTGTGACCGGCGGAAGCAGCGCTTCCGGCATCGCCGTGACGCGCGCTTTGGGGGCCGCCGGTCACAGGGTGCTCACTGTGGGCTCGGACGAAGCCCGTATCAAGGCCGCTGCCGCCGAAGCAGGCAATGCGGCGCTACCTTTGGTCTGCGATCTCGCCAACCTGGAGTCCGTAAGGGACCTCGCGGCCACTCTCACCGGGCTCGGTGTTGAAGGCGTCGACGGCGTCATCCACTTGGTGGGCGGTTGGCGCGGAGCAAAGGGCATCGAAGACCAAACCGACGAGGATTGGGAGGCCATGGAGCGCAGCGCTGTAACCACGCTGCGGAACGTCTCCCGGGTCTTCTACAGCCAACTAGAAGCATCTGCACACGGCCGGCTGGCCATAGTGTCATCAACTACCGCAGCTTCCCCCACAGCTGCGGCCGCAAGCTACGCTGCGGCAAAGGCAGCCGCGGAAGCCTGGACCCTTGCCATAGCCGACGGCTTCGGGCGGGCGCAAAGCGGCAACACCGGAAACACTGGTGCTCCCACCGAGCAGCACAGCACCGAGCAGCACAGTACCGAGCAGCACAGTGCAGCGGTGATTTTTGTGGTGAAAGCCCTCGTTGACGCCGCCATGCGGCAGGCCCATCCCGAAAGGCGGTTCCCGGGCTTCACTGATGTTGAAGAATTGGCGACTGCCGCCGTCGGACTCTTTGAACAACCGGCCGCAGCCCTCAACGGCCAGCGCATCCTGCTGGCCACATAGAATCCTGCCGGCCCAAATAGACTTGAAAGCGTGAATGAACAAGTGACGAGCACAACAGAGGCAATCCACGGCGCCACGGACACCCCGGGCCCGGTTCAACTGCATGAACCTGCTCAACTGCATGATCCGGTTCAACTGCATGATCCTGCTGTTCGCGGATTCGCATCCGACAACTATTCCGGCGTGCACCCGGAGATCCTCGCAGCGCTGGCAACCGCCAACGGCGGACATCAGGTCTCCTACGGCGAGGATGTGTACACGGCACGGCTGCAGGAGGTGCTGGAGCAGCAGTTCGGCCCCGGCATCGAGACGTTCCCGGTCTTCAACGGCACCGGTGCCAACGTCCTTGCCCTGCAATCCCTCCTCCCCCGTTGGGGTGCAGTGATCTGCGCCTCCACAGCGCACATCAACATGGATGAAAACGGTGCACCGGAGCGGGTGGGCGGCATCAAGCTCCTGCAGGTTCCCACCGGCGACGGCAAACTCACTCCTGAGCTGATCGACCGTGAGGCCTGGGGCTGGGGCGACGAACACCGCGCCCAGCCGCTGGTGGTCTCCATCACCCAAACCACTGAACTCGGGACCTGCTATACGCCGGATGAAGTGCGGGCCATCGCCGACCATGCGCACTCGAAGGGCATGAAGCTTCACATGGACGGTGCCCGGCTGGCGAACGCTGCCGCCCACCTGGATGTCCCCCTTCGCGCTTTCACCCGCGATGCCGGCGTGGACATCCTCTCTTTCGGCGGCACCAAGAACGGCCTGCTTTTCGGCGAAGTGGTGGTGGCACTGAACCCGGAAGCCGCCGACGGATTGAAGTTCCTGCGCAAAATGAACATGCAGCTGGCCTCGAAGATGCGCTTCATCTCAGCCCAGTTCATCGCCCTCCTGGAGGATGGCCTGTGGTTGCGTTCCGCCGCCCACGCCAACGCCATGGCCGCCCGCCTAAGGACAGCTGTTGAGGAAATCGACGGCGTGGAGCCAACCCAGGCAACACAGTCCAACGGGGTCTTCGCCATACTTCCCGAAGGCGTGGCGGACAAGCTGCGGGAGTCCTTCGCCTTCTACGACTGGGACGCTGCCCGCCGCGAAGTGCGGTGGATGTGTTCGTTCGACACCACGGAGGCGGACATCGATGCCTTCGTAGCGGCGATCCGACGCGAGCTGGCCTAACACATAACACCTGCAACCCGGGGCGGCGAGCCTGCACAGATTCGCCGCCCCGGACGCATAATCTGCGATGGTGAACGCCCTCGCACAGGTTCCCTCGGAGTTTCTCTTCGCCTTGGGATCACTACGAAAAGCACAATGCCGTAGCGAGCTGCGGCTTGACGAGATCCCCGCTCCTGCCCGGCTGGCTCCCTACGCAGTTGCACTGGGAGCTGAGGTATTCAGCCCTACTGCCGCCACCCGCCGGGTTCCCGTGCACGGACCAGCAGCCAAGGCCTTCGCTGCGAGCCAGGGCACCAGCCCCTCAAGCGAAGAGGACGACGAACTCGCTACCGGCCGCTTCATCCTCCTCTACGACCCCGACGGTTCCGCCGTTTGGGAAGGGGAGTTCCGCATCGTCACGTACATTCGGGCCCAAATGGACGCTGAGATGGGAAACGACTCCATGCTTGGCTCCGTTGCCTGGACGTGGCTGGTGGACGCCTTGGAGAACCACGCCGCGCCCTACCGCGCTGCCGGTGGCACGGCGACAAGAATTCTTTCCGAAAGCTTCGGCACCCTGGCTGAGCGGCCGGACACCATAGACATTGAACTGCGGGCATCCTGGACACCCGCCAGCCAGGATGTCCAAGCCCACCTCGAAGCCTGGTCCGACATGGTCTGCACCTTCGCGGGCTTGCCACCCCTGCCACCAGGGGTCACCGGATTGCCCAACAGGAGACTCAATTGACTGTGACAAACGCATCATCGGGTACCCCCAATGGACCGGCAACGCCCTGCTGCGGCCGGAATCGGTAAGCTTAAGCCACCATGACCCCTGAATATCCGGAAAACACCACGGCCGGCGATCCGGTTGCTGATCCCACCACCCACATCAAGGTAGACGGCTTCGACAGCCACGTCCCTGAAATTATCGATCTCGATACTCCCCGCGAAGGGGTACCCGTGGTCATCGACACCCTGTCAGGGCTGGAGCGGTGCGCAGCCGCCATCGCGGCCGGAACGGGTCCTGCCGGAGTGGACGCGGAACGCGCATCCGGGTTCCGTTACGGCCAGCGGGCTTTCCTGGTACAGATCCGTCGCGAAGGTGCCGGAACCTGGCTCATAGATCCAGAGCCCTTCGAGAACCTGAACATCATCAATGACGCCCTCCGCGGCGTCGAATGGATCCTGCACGCGGCCTCCCAGGATCTCCCTTGCCTCTCGGAACTCGGCATGTGGCCTGACAAACTCTTCGATACCGAACTAGCCGCCCGCCTTGCGGGACTCCCCCGGGTTGGACTTGCCGCAGTTATTGAACAACTCCTCGGCTTTGGCCTGGCCAAGGAACACTCCGCGGCCGATTGGTCCACGCGCCCCTTGCCGGAGCCCTGGCTGCGTTACGCAGCCCTCGACGTCGAAGTCCTCGCGGAGCTCCGGGAGGAACTCATCGAGTTACTGGAAGCCGACGGCAAGCTCGAATACGCCGAACAGGAGTTCGCAGGAATACTTGCCGCTGGCCTGTCGGCCCCGCGCGTGGATCCTTGGCGGAAAACCTCCGGTCTCCACCAGATACGCGACCGCAGGCAACTGGCCGCTGTCCGTGAATTGTGGCTGGAGCGGGACCAACTGGCGCGCAAACGCGACGTAGCGCCCGGCCGCCTCATCCCGGACTCCGCACTGGTGGCCGCAGCCAAGGCCATGCCCACCACGGTGCCTCAACTGCTGGCCACCAAGGGCTTCCACGGACGCTCAGCTCAAAGGGAAGCCCCACGCTGGCTGCGCTGCATCACCAATGCCCGGACACTCACTGACCTCCCGCCCCTCCACCTGCCCACCAACGCTCCGCCCCCACCCAGGGTCTGGGTGGATCGGGATCCCGAGGCTGCGGCTCGTCTTGCCACCGCCAGGCCGGCCCTTCAGGCCAAGGCCGATGAGCTGAAGCTGCCGGTGGAGAACCTGCTGACACCGGATTATTTGCGGCGGGTCACCTGGCGTCCTCCGGCCGACATCTCCCTGGAATCCGTCGCTGAGGAACTGCGGTCCCTGGGCGCCCGGGAATGGCAGATCTCCTTCGCGGCTCCCCTACTCACTGAAGCGTGCTTGAACCCCGCCCCGCTTCCCGCCAAAGAGAGCAAGGCCAAGGAAGCCAAAGCGCCCACGGACGCGCACTCTTCCGGCAATGCCGGCTAAGCTCCTTCCCGATGTGAGGCCTGCCCCCGCGAACCGTGGTTCGTGGCGGCAGGCCTTTCGCGTCCCAAGGACACGGACCCGGGCGGACCTTGCATGCTAAGTTACCCACGAGTAACATTGCATCAATGCCAGCCGAAGGGCCCGCGATGCGGGATTCGGCGCCATGTCTCAACGAGGAGTTAATACATGAGTTCATCCCGCAGTGCTCAGAGAAACGTCCGCGATGTCGTCTTCGTCGATGGCGTGCGTACACCCTTCGGCAAAGCCGGCGAGAAAGGCATCTACGCGGGTACCCGCGCCGATGACCTCGTGGTGAAGTGCATCCGCGAGCTGATGCGACGCAATCCCTCTCTTCCCGCGGACCGGATCGACGAGGTCGCCATCGCCGCCACCACCCAGACCGGGGACCAGGGCCTCACCATCGGCCGCACAGCGGCACTCTTGGCCGGACTCCCCCGCTCAGTACCCGGATTCGCGATCGACCGCATGTGCGCAGGTGCCATGACGGCAGTAACGACGACGGCGAGCGGCATCGGCTTCGGCGCTTACGACGTCGTCATCGCAGGCGGCGTGGAGCACATGGGCAACCACCCCATGGGCGCAGGCGCCGATCCCAATCCTCGGTTCATGTCCGAGCGCCTGGTGGATCCCGCGGCGCTGAACATGGGTAACACCGCGGAGAACCTGCATGACCGCTTCCCGGCCATCACCAAAGACCGCACAGACGCCTACGCCGCCGCCTCCCAGGCCAAGCTCGCCGCCGCGTATTCCAATGAGCAGATCCAGCAAGACCTCGTCCCCGTAGCCACCATGAAGCCCGGCCAGGGCTGGGCCCTGCACACCACGGACGAACCACCCCGTCCGGGCACCACCGTTGCGGACCTGGCCGAATTGCGCACGCCCTTCCGCGCCCACGGCCGGGTCACCGCAGGCAATGCCGCTGGCTTGAACGACGGCGCTACAGCGGCTGTTCTTGCTTCCGCCGACGCCGCTGAGGAACTGGGGCTCCCGGTCAAAATGCGCCTCGTCTCTTACGCCTTCGCCGGTGTTGAACCCGAGGTCATGGGCATCGGTCCGGTACCGGCCACCGAAAAGGCGCTGAAAAACGCAGGACTTGGCATCGAGGACATTGGGCTCTTCGAAATCAACGAAGCCTTCGCCGTCCAGGTCCTGAGCTTCCTGGACCACTTCGGCATCGCCGATGACGATCCCCGGGTCAACCGCTATGGCGGGGCGATCGCCGTCGGACATCCACTTGCTTCCTCGGGCGTCCGTTTGATGAACCAGCTCGCTCGGCAGTTTGAGGAAGACCACTCGGTTCGCTATGGCATCACCACCATGTGCATCGGATTGGGCATGGGTGCCACCGTCATCTGGGAAAACCCCCACCACGCCGCATACCAATCTTTCACTGCTGACCAGGCCACCACGGCCATCACCGAAGGAGCCGCCGCATGAGCGCCGCCGAATTCCAGAAACTCGCCGCTCTCTTCCCCGATGAAGTGGTGACCCACTCCTACGTGCAGGACATCTCCCTCCCGGGCGGTGCCGGCACCTTCGCACTGATCACCTTGGACAACGGCTTGGACCACTCCAAGCCCACAACTCTGGGGCCCAACACGTTGGTGGAACTCGGAGGGGTGTTGGACAACCTCAAGGAGCGGGCCTCACGGGGAGAAATCGTTGGCGTCGGCGTCACGGGCAAGCCCTACTTCCTGGTGGCCGGGGCAGACCTCTCAGCTGTTAAGACTCTCAAGGAACGCGAGCACGGGCTTTGGATGGCACAGCTTGGCCATGCCGTCTACAGCACCCTCGCGAACCTGGGCGTTCCTAGCTTTGCCTTCATCAACGGGCTGGCTTTGGGCGGTGGCTTGGAGATCGCCCTGCAGTCCACCTACCGAACCGTCTCGACGGGTGCCGGCGCCCTGGCCCTGCCGGAAGCGTTCATTGGCCTGGTGCCCGGATGGGGCGGCGTCTACATCCTGCCGCGCCTGATCGGCCCGGAGAATGCCGTCAAGGTCATGATCGAGAACCCCCTCAGCAACAATCGGACTCTCACCGGCCCGCAGGCGTTCGAGCTCGGCGTGGCCGATGCCATGTTCGAACCCGCCGATTTCGTGGAACAGTCGCTGGCGTGGGCGGCACGGGTTATCTCCGGCGACGTCACGCCGGAGAGGAAGAACGCCGTTGATGCCGCCGATGACGCAGTCTCCGGCCGGTGGGCTGCGGCGGTCACCGCGGGACGAGCCTTTGTGGAGTCCAAGACCTCCAACGCCTCTCCCGCCCCGGCCAAGGTCCTGGACGTCATGGAGGCCAACCGCACCATGACCCAAGCCGAGTCGGCTGAACTCGAGTGCGAGACCCTCGCGGGGCTCATGCAAACCGACGAGTTCCGCTCCACGGTGTACGCGTTCCTGGACCTCGTCCAGAAACGCTCCAAGCGTCCTGCAGGCGCGCCTGACCGTAAGCTTGCCCGCCCGGTCACCAAAATCGGCGTGGTGGGTGCAGGGCTCATGGCCAGCCAGCTGGCACTGCTGTTCGCCCGGCAGCTGAAAGTTCCCGTCGTTATGACGGACATTGATCAGGCACGGGTGGACAAGGGCGTCGCCTACGTCCACGCCGAAGTCGACAAGATGCTGGCCAAGAAGCGGATCAAGCCCGACGCCGCCAACAGGACCAAGGCGCTCATTACCGGATCCGTCTCCAAGGAAGCCTTTGCCGACGCCGACTTCGTGATCGAGGCCGTCTTCGAAGAACTGCACATCAAGAAGCAGGTCTTCGCCGAGGTTGAAGCCATTGTTTCTCCCGAATGCATTCTGGCCACCAACACGTCCTCGTTGTCGGTGACAGCCATGGCAGAGGATTTGAAGCACCCGGAACGCCTGGTGGGCTTCCACTTCTTCAACCCCGTAGCCGTCATGCCACTCCTGGAGATCGTTAGGGCGCCCAAGACCGACGACGCCGTCCTGGCCACGGCATTCGAACTGGCTAAGGGGCTCAAGAAGACTGCCGTGCTGGTCAAGGATGCTGCCGCCTTCGTCGTCAACCGCATCCTGCTCCGCCTCATGGGGGAAGTCATCGCCGCGTTCGACGAAGGCACCCCGGCAGAGGTGGCTGACAGTGCACTGCGTCCCATGGGCCTGCCAATGTCGCCGTTCACCCTGAGCGCCATGGTCGGCCTGCCGGTGGCACAACACGTCCAGGAGTCCTTGCATGCCGCGTTCGGCGAGCGGTTCCCGGTCTCGCAAAACCTGCAGAAACTCATCGACAACGGTGTGAAGAGCCTCTGGGCTCCGGGACCGGATGGAACCCCTGTCATCCCTGCCGAGACGCTGGCCCTCATGTCCTTCGGCGACACCCCGTCCACTGGCGAGGAAGTTCTGCGGCGTACGCAGGACGCTCTGGCCGAAGAAATCGGGCTCATGCTGGAAGAAGGCGTCGTAGCGGGCCCTGAGGACATTGACCTTTGCGTCATTATGGGCGCCGGATGGCCAATGTTCCTGGGCGGCATCACGCCGTACCTGGATAGGGTGGGCGCTTCCGAGCGGGTGAACGGCAAGCGATTCCTTGCCCCCGGCGTCGCATCAGCACCTGCCTGATCCGTCCCTCTCTCACATCCCGCGCCTTAAACCGGAACGCTCTCCCACTTGCCTCAAGCAAGTGAGAGAGCGTTCCGGTTTAAGGGCTGTTTTGTGAGAGAGGGACGCCTGTAGCTGGGCGGGATGGCAGAGCGAGCTAGAAGAGTGCAACCTTCGGCGCCCGCGGGAAGATCTCGTCCAACTCCGCGCGATCCTCCTGGTCAGGTACCCAGCGCACGGCCTCGGCGTTTTCGCGGATCTGCTCCGGACGGGTGGCGCCTGCGATCACGCTGCTGACCCCGGGCTGGGCAGCCAACCAGGAGAAGGCCAACTGAAGCTCGCTGATATCCCGTTCCTTGGCAAACTGGCCGAAGCGGCCCAACTGCTCCCAATCGGCGTCGTGCACCAGGTTGGTGCGCGTGTGGCTCAACCGGGAACCTTCAGGGGCCTTGCCCGCTGAGTATTTTCCGGTGAGAAGCCCGTTAGCCAAAGGGAAGTAAGGAAGGACGCCCAAGGAGAAAGCTCCTGCCGCCGGGAGCACTTCGAGTTCGGCACGGCGGTCCAGGAGGTTGTAGTGGTTCTGAGTGGAAATGAAACGGACGCCACCTGACTGCCGCCCCACATATTCGGCTTCAGCGATCTGCCATCCGGCAAAATTGGAATGGCCGATGTACCGCACCTTGCCGCTGGACACCAGGTCATCCAAGGCGCCCAGCGTCTCTTCAATGGGCGTCCGCGGGTCCGGGGTGTGGAACTGGTAGAGATCGATCCAGTCTGTGTCCAAGCGTCGCAGGGAAGCTTCCACGGCTTTGACGATGTAACGGCGCGAGCCTCGGGCATCGAAGTCGTTGCCGTTGACTCCACGCATGTCCATGCCGAACTTGGTGCCGATGACCACGTCATCACGGCGCCCCTTCAGCGCCTTGCCCAGCATGACTTCGCTCAGCCCCGGCTCCCGACCGTAAACATCGGCGACGTCAAAGAAAGTGACCCCGGCATCGAGTGCGGCGTGGACAACAGCGTCCGTGCCTTCCTGGGACTCGGTGGGAGTATTGGCGCGGCCCAGGTTGTTGCAGCCCAGCCCTACAGCTGAGACAGTGAGTCCGGAATGGCCAAGGCGTCGGTATTCAGTCATGAATTCAGCCTAATACGCGTCCCGGCGCTGATTGTCACCCAAGGCAACAAACTCCTCGGCAGAACAGTTAGCCGGTTCCGTACGAGATCCCGGATTCCTCCATGGCATCCTCAAGCTGCGCTACAGCCACCGGCCCCATCCCGTGGAGCTTGGACAGCCCGGCCTCGCCGAACTCGGCCAACTGCTCCAACGTCTCTATCCCCTCATGCGCTAGCGCCCGTCTGGCCGGAGCGGCCAGCCCTTTGGGCAGGGGCGTATGTCCGGGCCAGTTGCTCTTGGACGCCATGGGGATACCTCCTGGTGCGTTGGGGTGCTACTTAGAGAGTAAAGCCCACACCCTGCTTGGGCGAGTGCTTCACACGGAATGCCGTGGGGTCACTGTGGGGAGCTGCCGCAACCGTGAGCTTGGTGAAGTCCAGGTCCTCACCACGGACGCAGATTTTGATGGCGTTCACGGCCTTGTTGACGTCCGGGCAAAGGCAGAAGATGTTCAGGTGGCCGTTGCCGATTTCCGAACGGTCCACTACTCCCAGCCCGCGCCACGCCAATTCACCGGTGAGGGCAGCTTTGGCTTTACGCTCAAGGTGACGGTCGCGTTCAGTGCCGTCCTTTGACTTCAACGCAATCTGGGCAACTACCCAAAACTGTTCAGACTCAGGGATCTCGGCATAGCCGTCTTCCTCGCATTGCGCAGCAAAGGCAGCCATCAGGCCATCCACGGCAGATTCGTCGTCAACGTCTGCCTCGTCGGTCTTGCTCTGGTGACCCACTACACCGTGATTAACAACGAACTGCTGGTCTTCGTCGTCATACCAGGCCTCACGGAAGTGAAGTACTCCGTCGTCGTCGCGCTTGTACGCGCGGATAATGCCGCTCATGCTCGTCCTTTCCTGAACCACTCGGCGCTGGTGCTGGTGGCTCCGTTGACGTCGAAAGGCGCTTTCATGGTGTCCACTGCCTCAAAGAGCGCTGCGCATTCTGTGAGCATTGAGTCCACCGTCTGTTGCGGATAGCCCATGGCCATCCGATGATGCTCAAATTCGTCCTCATCGTCTACGAACACCCCATGCTTAGTGGAACGGATCACGTCCAGATCCATATCAATCATGTGAAATTCCCAAACGCCCGGCTTGATGGGATTCCAGTCATGACCGGTGGCCAGGTCAACATAGATCCTGAAGTCCCCCGGATAACTGTCGTCGTAGAAGGTTGCCACAAACTCGCCTGCCCGCGGGACCAGCAACAAGGCGTCCGATGCTGTGTAGAAAGCTGCTCCCGGGCGGGCACAGAACTCCCCTGCCCCCTGAAATATCCACCAACCGTGGATGTCTTCACCAAGGTAACGTCCAGGCACCACCCAGTGGGCCTTGCCGTCCCATTTCCTGTTCCTCGACACCACGAGGTCACCGGGCTGCACTGCGCCCGGCGCGCGCTCGTCCGTCACAGCGTTGGCAGGCTGCCGGTGGTGGGGTGCTCCTGGCCCGGGAGAGGCCTGGCGAAGGGGACCTTCGTCCCCAAAACCTGGGCTACGACGTCGTGCGTTATCTTCTGAGCCGTCAGGCCAACGCGCTCCAGGACCTGGCTGCGGGAGCCGTGCACCAGGAACTCCACCGGCAGGCCCACTTCGTTCAGCGCGGTGTCCACGCCAGCGGCGCGCATTTCCTGTCGGATACGGGACCCCACGCCACCTGCGCGGACGCCGTCTTCTATGCAGATCACCAGGCGGTGACGGGCAGCAAGGGCAATGATGGATTTACGGACGGGAAGGACCCACCGCGGATCCACCACCGTGGAACTGATGCCTTGGGCGCCCAGTCGGGAAGCAACATCCAGAGCGAGTTCGGACATAGCGCCGACGCTGACAATCAGGACATCGTTCTCGGTGGAGCCTTCCGGACGCCGTGCGAGGATGTCCACGCCGTCGTGAAGCCTGTCTATCGCTTCAATTTCGGAACCAACGCTGCCCTTCGAGAATCGGACCACTGTGGGGGCATCGTTGATGGCGACTGCTTCACGCAGTTCTTCGCGGAGCCTGGTGGCGTCACGGGGAGCCGCCAAATGGAGACCGGGCACGATCTGAACCATCGCCATGTCCCACATGCCGTGGTGGCTGGGGCCATCCGGGCCGGTCACGCCGGCACGGTCCAGGACGATGGTCACACCGGCTTTATGCAGTGCAACATCCATTAGGAGTTGGTCAAAAGCGCGATTCAGGAACGTGGCGTAAACCGCCACCACGGGGTGAAGCCCACCGAAGGCCATTCCAGCGGCGGACGTCAGCGCGTGCTGCTCGGCAATACCGACATCGATCACCCGTTCGGGGTGGCGCTCAGCAAACTTGTGCAATCCCACGGGAATCAGCATGGCGCCGGTAATACCGACGATATCCGGGCGCTCATCCGCGATATCCGCGATCTCTTCAGCGAAAACGGAGGTCCAGGACCTTGCTCCCGGCATTTCCGTGGGCTCACCCGTTTCGGGGTCAATGATGCCTACCGCGTGGAACTGGTCTGCTTCATTGGCCAAAGCCGGCGCATAGCCGTGGCCCTTCTCCGTCATGGCATGCACAATGACGGGTCCACCGTAGGCCTTTGCGGTGTTGAGCGCATGTTCCATGGCTTGGAGGTTGTGTCCGTCAACCGGGCCGATGTACTTCATGCCAAGGTCCTCGAACATACCCTGCGGGGCCCACCAGTCCTTGATGCCCTTCTTCATGGCATGCAGGCTCTTATAAGTGAACTGACCCGCCGGGCCGCCGTCCTGGAGCTTCTTCTTCCACCAGTCCAGCATGCGCTCGTAAGCCGGCGTGGTGCGCAGGGAATCAATGGTGGGACGCAGCGAGGCAAGGTAATCGGCAAAACCGCCAACAGTGGGGGCATACGAGCGTCCGTTGTCATTGACCACGATCACCACGCGGCGCCGTTTGTCGGCGGCAATGTTGTTGATGGCTTCCCACGCCATGCCACCGGTCAGCGCGCCATCGCCAACGACGGCGACGACGAACCGGTCGCCTTCACCGGTCAGCTGGCGGGCACGCGAGATGCCGTCTGCCCAGGACAGTGAGGAAGATGCGTGTGAACTCTCCACGATGTCGTGCTCGGACTCGGCACGGTCAGGGTAGCCGGATAGCCCTCCCTGCTGGCGGAGCGTGGTGAAGTCCTGACGTCCTGTGAGCAGCTTGTGCACATAGGACTGGTGCCCCGTATCGAAGACGATGCTGTCCCGCGGTGACTCAAAGTTCCGGTGCACGGCGAGGGTGAGCTCTACGACGCCCAGATTGGGCCCGAGGTGTCCACCCGTCGCGGCTACGTTGGTGATCAGGAACGCCCTGATTTCGCCGGCCAGTTGTTCCAGCTCGGTGCCGGATAATGTGGCCAGGTCCCGTGGATCCTTGACGGTTTCCAAAAGTCCCAACGGCCCTCCTTAGGGTGAATGACGTGCTTGTTAACTCTAGCGCGTGCCCGGGCAAGCATGGTGCGCCTCGGCCTCAAGCCTTGGCATTGTTCTCCCGATCCGGTCCCCTGACTGATGCCCGGGACGCCAACAGCCCCGGCTGGTCGGGCGACCAGCCGGGGCTGTCCGGCTACTGAATCAGCTGGGAACCAGCCGCTTCCTTATGCCGAGATCTGGCGCAGAACGTACTGCAGGATGCCGCCGTTGCGGTAGTAGTCCGCTTCACCCGGGGTATCGATGCGCAGAACGGCGTCGAAGGACTTGGCGGTACCGTCTTCAGCCGTGGCCGTGACCTTGAGCGTCTTCGGCGTGGTGCCGTTGTTGAGCTCGGTGACGCCTTCCACCGCGAAGGTTTCGGTGCCCGTCAGGCCCAGCGTTGCTGCCGACTCGCCGGCCGGGTACTGCAACGGAAGGACTCCCATGCCGATGAGGTTGGAGCGGTGGATGCGCTCGTAGCTCTCAGCGACGACGGCCTTGACGCCCAGAAGCGCCGTACCCTTGGCTGCCCAGTCACGGGACGAGCCGGAGCCGTATTCCTTGCCGGCCAGGACAACCAGGGGCGTTCCTGCTGCCTGGTAGTTCTGTGCTGCGTCGTAGACGTAAGCCTGGGGCGCACCTTCCTGGCTGAAGTCGCGGGTGAAGCCACCCTCAACGTTGTCCAGGAGCTGGTTCTTGATGCGGATGTTGGCAAACGTACCGCGAATCATGACTTCGTGGTTGCCACGGCGTGAGCCGTAGGAGTTGAAGTCCTTGCGCTCCACACCGTTGGCCAGAAGGTACTGGCCCGCAGGAGTGTCCGACTTGAAGGAACCGGCCGGGGAGATGTGGTCCGTGGTGACGGAATCGCCAAGCTTCAGGAGCACGCGGGCGCCCGAAATGTCCTTGACGGGATCCGGCTGGGCCTTCATGCCTTCGAAGTACGGGGGCTTCCGCACGTAGGTGGAGTCCTCGGCCCAAGCGAAAGTATCGCCCGCCGGGGTGTCAAGGGCCTTCCAGCGGTCGTCGCCGTCGAAAACGCCCTCGTAACCCTTGGCGAACATTGCCTCGTCAATGGAGGAGTCAATGACTTCCTGCACCTCGGTGGGGTTCGGCCAGATGTCCTTGAGGAAGACCTCGTTGCCCTCGGAGTCCGTGCCCAGCGCATCGGTTTCGAAGTCGAAGTCCATGCTTCCTGCCAGGGCGTAAGCGATGACCAGCGGCGGCGAAGCCAGGTAGTTCATCTTTACGTCCGGGTTGATGCGGCCTTCGAAGTTGCGGTTGCCGGAGAGGACGGCAGTGACGGAGAGGTCGTTGGCCTGGATTGCCTCGGAGATTTCCGGCTCAAGCGGGCCGGAGTTACCGATGCAGGTGGCGCAGCCATAGCCCACAATGTAGAAGCCGAGTTTCTCCAGGTAGGGAGTCAGGCCGGACTTCTCGTAGTAGTCAGTGACAACCTTTGAGCCCGGTGCCACAGAGGTCTTGACCCACGGCTTGGAGGTCAGGCCCTTGTCCACGGCGTTGCGTGCAAGGAGGGCCGCAGCCAGCATGACGGACGGGTTGGACGTGTTGGTGCAGGACGTGATCGAAGCGATCGACACTGCGCCGTGGTCCAGCTCGAACTCGCGGCCATCGGCGGTCTTGACCTTGACCGGCGACGACGGGCGGCCGTGGGCACCGTTGGCGGCAGAGTAAACGCGGTCCGTTTCCGTGGTGTGCGAATCGGCGTGCGTGAAGGACGGTGCATCCGAAGCCGGGAACGATTCGTCCAGGGACTCGTCAACGCTGCCGTCTTCAATGGCGACGTAGTTGTGGATGTCCTTGCGGAACTGCTCCTTGGCATCCGTGAGCTCAATGCGGTCCTGGGGACGCTTGGGGCCGGAGATGGAAGGAACAACGGTGGACAGGTCCAGCTCCAGGAACTCGGAGAAGCGCAGTTCGCGGGAAGGATCGTGCCAGAGGCCCTGTTCCTTGCTGTAGGCCTCAACCAAGGCAACATTTGCTTCGGAGCGGCCGGTCAGGCGCAGGTAGTCCAGGGTGACGTCGTCGATCGGGAACATCGCAGCCGTGGAACCGAACTCGGGGCTCATGTTGCCGATGGTGGCGCGGTTGGCCAGCGGCACGGCGGCAACGCCTTCGCCGTAGAACTCAACGAACTTGCCAACAACACCGTGCTTGCGCAGCATTTCGGTGATGGTCAGCACGACGTCGGTAGCGGTGGCGCCGGCGGGGATGCTGCCCTTGAGCTTGAAGCCCACAACGCGGGGAATCAGCATGGAGACGGGCTGGCCGAGCATTGCAGCCTCGGCTTCGATGCCGCCAACGCCCCAACCCAGGATGCCCAGGCCGTTGACCATGGTGGTGTGCGAGTCGGTGCCAACACAGGTGTCGGGGTAGGCGCGGACAACGCCGTCTACCTCGCGGGTCATGACCGTGCGTGCCAGGTATTCGATGTTGACCTGGTGGACGATGCCGGTTCCCGGGGGGACAACCTTGAAGTCGTCGAACGCGGTCTGGCCCCAGCGAAGGAACTGGTAGCGCTCACCGTTGCGCTGGTATTCGATCTCCATGTTGCGCTCCAGTGCGCCGGAGTTACCGAAGGCATCGATCTGGACGGAGTGGTCGATCACCATTTCTGCAGGCGCCAACGGGTTGACGCGCTTGGGGTCACCGCCGAGCTCCTTGACGGCTTCACGCATGGTAGCCAGGTCCACGACGCAGGGAACGCCGGTGAAGTCCTGCATGATGACGCGGGCGGGGGTGAACTGGATTTCCGTGTCGGGCTCCGCATTGGGATCCCAACCGGCCAGCGCGCGGACATGGTCAGCCGTTATATTGGCGCCATCCTCAGTCCGCAGGAGGTTTTCAAGCAATACCTTAAGGCTGAACGGAAGGCTGTCTGCGCCCTCTACGGAGTTCAACCGGAAAATTTCATAGTCGGTGCCGGCTACATTCAGTACGCCTTTGGAACCGAAGCTGTCCACAGTGCTCATGGCAGGACTCCTCTCGCAACAGTTTCATCTTTGTCGCGTGGTTGGCCGCTAGCCAGTTAGGCGCACCTTACTTAGCCGGGCGGCATCTCTCTTGGTCACCCCGGTCAGCGGCGTTGATTTCCGTTGACCGGGGCTACTACTGCCATCGTAATGGCATACTTCGGTGTTGCGTCACTGATCAGTTGCCTCCGGGGAAACAGGCAGTTTCACCAGTGGCACCACGGAACGCGGACTGCGCCGCAGTTACGGTCCGGGGACGATCAATCCCACCGTTTCCAGGTGATGGGTGTTCGGGTAAAGGTCGAAGGCCCGCAGCGACTCAAGCCGCCAGCCGCCTTGATGGAAGTAACCCAGATCACGCGCAAAGGATGCGGGATCGCATGACACATAGGCGATTGCGCGGGGTCCGGTGGCCATCAATTGCTTGACCACGGCCTTGCCCGCCCCTGCACGCGGTGGATCCAACACCAGCGAGTCGAAGCTGCGGGCGCGTTGGTGCAGCACCTTCTCCACACGCCCCTGCACGATTTCCACCTGGGATTGACCATGCAGGTTTTTTCGGGCGTCACGGCTGGTGCCCGGCGCGCCTTCAACGGACAGTACCGAACCGGTCACTCCGACGGCGTCCGCCAAAGGTGCCGTAAACAGGCCGGCGCCGGCGTAGAGGTCGGCCACCGTCGCACCGGGCTGTAAGTACCCACCGCGGGAAAGATAGCCCGCTACAGCGTCCACCAGCGTGTCCGGGGCGTCCTTGTGGATCTGCCAGAAACCCTCACCGGTTACACGGTACTCATGGCCTGCTGCGGTTTCCTGCACCCAGGTCCTCCCCCGAAGCTGCAGGACTTCGCCCTTGCCGGGATCGAAACTGGCAACCGAGACATCGTGCGGCAGCTGCGAAAGGATGCTGTGCAATCTCTTGGGGCTGGTGGACTCTTCCGGGGCCAGCAGGATCAGGGGCCGCGAACCGTTGGCGGGCACGGCAACTTCCACACGGGCGATGCCGGACAGGTCAAGGTCCCACAGCTTCAGCTCATTGACGCCCGCAAGCGCCAACGGCATCTCCTTGATGGGAAGCACCACATCTGAACGGTGTGCGTGCATGCCCAACCGGCCTTTGGGAGTCACCGCGAAGCTGGCCCGCGTACGCCAGCCGAGTCCGCCGTCGTGATTTTCTCCCACGGCTTCCACCTCGGTGGCGAGGTCCAGGTCGGCAAGGCGCTTGAGCTGCTCCGCCAGCACTTCGGCTTTCAGTGCACGCTGGCGCTGCAAGGAAATGTGTCCAAGCTCCGCGCCGCCCACCGGCGGTGTCCCGCGGCTCCAGGAACTCAGCGAATCCGCCTGCTTCCAGAAGTGCGGAACGCGGTCGGGTGAGGCTTCAAGGACCTCGACGACGTCGGCACGCCAGAAGCGCGACGAGTCACCGGAGTCGGTCAACCGGATCCGGACTTTCTCTCCCGGGATGCCGTGCCGGACGAAGATGACGCGGCCTTCGTGCCGGGCGACGAAGTGCCCTCCATGGGCGATGGGGCCGATGTCCACCACCAGTTCAGCACCGGGCGTGGCCTGGTCCGCGGAATGGTGGTCACCGGTGTGATGGTGTTGGGGGGAATTGCTGTGGGAGGTCATTTAGGTATCCTGCAGTGCCTTTGCTTCTTCGGACGATTTCAACTGCCACGGGACGCTGGCAACCATGACTCCAGGTTCAAAGTGGAGCCTCGTCTTGATTCTGAGTGCTGTTTGGTTATGGACGAGTTGCTCCCACCATTTGCCCACCACATATTCGGGGATGTACACCACGATCAGGTCCCGCGGTGAGTCCCGGCGCATGTTCTTGATGTAGTCCATGATGGGCGTCACGGTTTCACGGTAGGGACTGGCCAGGACGGTCAGGGGAACCGGAATTTCCAGCTTCTCCCAATCGCGGACGGTCTGGGCCGTTTCTTCGGCGCTGATGTCCACG
Organism: Paenarthrobacter sp. TYUT067; assembly: GCF_023656375.1. Classification (NCBI taxonomy): domain Bacteria; kingdom Bacillati; phylum Actinomycetota; class Actinomycetes; order Micrococcales; family Micrococcaceae; genus Paenarthrobacter; species Paenarthrobacter sp. TYUT067. Next base: position 94,399 of record NZ_JAMOIT010000014.1, on the reverse strand, counting down.
GTCACGGCGTCCAGGCGCGAAGGCCTCGACGCCCGCGCATAGGCCAGTGCGCGAAGGACCGGCTTGCGGACATGTGAGACCAGGAGAACAGCGTGGACCCTGGTGGGCAATGCACGGGGCGAGGAGTCCTCATCCACCGCCAACTCCCGGGCCACGTTGTCATAGTGCGCGCGGATGCTCCACATAATGAGGAAGAGGACGAACATGGCGAGCAAGGCTATCCAGGCGCCTTGCTCGAACTTGGTGATGAGGACAATGACAAGGACCAGGGCCGTCATCCCGAAGCCCAGCATATTGATGGTCCGGGACTTGATGATGCGACGCCGGACAGCTTTGTCCCGCGCGAGTTTCAGTTCACGGCCCCAGTGCCTGATCATTCCCAGTTGACTTGCGGTGAAGGAGATGAAGACGCCCACAATGTAGAGCTGGATCAGTTTGGTGACATCGGCGTTGAAGGCGAGAATCAGGACCAGAGCCCCCGCTGCCAGCGCAAGGACACCATTACTGAAGGCAAGCCTGTCGCCTCGAGTACGCAGCTGCCTGGGCAGGTAGCCGTCCTGGGCCAGAATCGAACCCAGCACGGGGAAGCCGTTGAACGCCGTGTTGGAAGCAAACACCAGGATGACGCCGGTGGCAGCAACTACTACGTAGAAGAGGATGGAGCCGGAGCCGAAAATGGTGTCGGCTATCTGGCTGATGGCCGGAGTCTGGATGTAGCCCTCAGGCAGCGGCTTGCCGTCCACCAGGAACTCGCGGGCCGGGTCAAGGACAATGTGCACCTTGGTGGCGTTGGCCAAGTAGAGGATGCCTGCCAGCATGGAAGCGGCTATGACGCCCAGCAGGAGCAGGGTTGTTGCCGCATTCTTGCTCTTGGGCTTCTGGAAATTGGGCACCCCGTTGCTGATGGCTTCAACACCTGTCAGTGCAGCGGCTCCCGAGGAGAAGGCACGCAGAAGCAGGAAGGCTCCGGCCAGCCCCACCAGGCCCTCATCAAATCCAGGCTCGGGAACAATGGTGAAATTGGCCGAAGGCGCCTCCCCCAACGTGCCGGTGGCGGCCTGGAAGATGCCCACAGCGGTCATCCCAAGAATGGATGCCATGAAGATGTACGTCGGTACTGCGAACAGCGTCCCGGCCTCCTTGACACCGCGGAGGTTGACCAGCGCGAGGATGATCACGCCTACAGTGGCTATCAGCGCCTGCTGGCCATGCAGCGCCGGGATGGCCGTGGTGAGGTACGTCGCCGCCGAGGACATGGACACGGCAACCGTGAGCACGTAGTCCACCAGCAAGGCAGAAGCCACGGTCAATCCGGCATACTTGCCGAGGTTGACGTTGGCAATCTCATAGTCGCCGCCCCCGGAGGGATAGGCGTGGACGTTCTGACGATAGGAAGCCACAACTGTGAGCAACACCACCATGACCGCAAGGCCAACCAGCGGAGAGAAAGCCACGGCACTGACGCCGGCAAGGGCGAGCGTCAGCAGGATTTCGTCCGGGGCGTAAGCCACTGAGGACAGGGCATCCGAGGCGAAGATCGGCAAAGCGATGCGTTTGGGCAACAACGTGTGGGACAGGCGGTCATTCCTGACCGGCCGGCCCACCAACACCCGCTTGGCGGCATTCAGAATTGTCAGCACTCCGCAAAGCTACTCTGAATCCCCAGGGATGTCATGACGGTTGTCACCGGCATACCCCCGCTGCACCGGTAAAGTCATACCGAGCGGGACGGACTACACACATAAGGAGACACGGTGGCTCACTTCGTGATCATGGGTTGCGGCCGTGTTGGCGCAACCTTGGCACACACTTTGGAGGATGCCGGTCACTCCGTGGCCATCATCGACCAGGACGAGCGGGCCTTCCGCCGATTGCGCAACACTTTCACGGGGCGCAAGGTCACCGGTGTCGGCTTCGACCGTGACACCCTCAAGCAGGCCGGCGTCGAAGAGGCCTACGCCTTCGCCGCTGTCTCCAGCGGCGACAATTCAAACATCCTGGCCACGCGCGTTGCCCGTGAGACCTTCCATGTCTCCCATGTGGTGGCACGGATCTACGACCCCGGCCGCGCCGAAATCTACCAGCGGCTCGGTATCCCCACAGTGGCAGCCGTGCGCTGGAGTGCCGACCAGGTTCTCCGGCGGATACTTCCGGAGCAGCACCTGGCCGGCGACTACCGCGAACCTTCGGGCCGCTTGGTGCTGGCCGAAGTGGATCTGCACGAGGCATGGATCGGACACAGCATGGATTCCATCGAGTCCGCGGCCGGAATCCGCATCGCTTTCCTCACCAGGTTCGGCGAGGGCCTGTTGCCCCAGGCCGGGACTGCATATCAGGAAGGTGATACCGTCCACGCGATGGTGAGCCTTGACAGAACATCCGAGATCAGCCGAATTCTCGCCAAAGCACCCGCCAAGGAGTCTTAGTGAAAGTTGTCATTGTTGGCGCGGGCAGCGTCGGCTCGTCCATTGCACGTGAGCTCCTGGCTCACAAGCACGAGATTCTCCTGATTGATTTGAAGCCTGAAGTGATTGGGCGCAGCGGGCTGCGAGGGGCACGCTGGCTGGTGGGCGATGCCTGCGAACTCAGCACCCTGCAGGACGCGAAACTTGAGGATGCGGACGTGGTGGTTTCTGCCACCGGCGACGACAAAGTGAATCTGGTGGTGTCCTTGCTCGCCAAGACCGAGTTCGGAGTAGGCCGCACCGTGGGGCGCGTGAACAATCCCAAGAACGACTGGATGTTCAATGACTCCTGGGGGGTGGACGTTGCCGTCAACACACCGCAGCTTATGACAGCGTTGGTGGAAGAAGCGGTGGAAATCGGCGACATCGTGCGCCTGTTGACCCTCCAGACGGGCGTGGCCTCGATCGTGGAATTCACCGTTCCTCACGACTCCCACGTCATTGGCAGCACAGTGGGGGGCATTGAGTGGCCCGAAGACGCCACCCTGGTTGCCATCCTGCGTGATCAAGCACCCATTACGCCCACGCGTGATGATGTTCTGGACGGCGGTGACGAGCTGTTTTTCGTCACCACCATCGCAGCTGAGGACGGCTTGCGGGCTCTGTTGTCACCAGCGTCCGATGACGCCAAGGAACCCCGCGAGGGAACGTCAGAACCGGCAGATCAGTCCGCTGAGGACGATGGCTTCGACGGCTGAGGTGCCGGCTTGGTAACCAACCAGGCCACCCAAAGGCCCAGGATGTACAGCGGGGCGCCCATCAGAAGCCTGGTGGTAGCCAACGCTGTCAGTCCGGCCTCGCCCATGTAGTACAAGGGAACCTGAACCACCAAGCGCAGGGTCAGCACCGCAACCACAATCCACGTGCCCAAGGAGTAGGCCCGGAGCCGCTCCGGATCCTTGCGCCACTCCAGTCCTTCATTGCGCACGAAGCCGAAGAGAAGTCCGGCTACCGGCCACTTGAAGACGATGGACAGCACCATGGCCGCGATGTAAGCGATGTTGGTGAAGAAGCCGAGCACGTAGAAGTCCTCGGCCTTGCCTGTGGTGTTCGCCAGCCAGGCAGAAATGCCCACCCCCACCACTCCCGCCAATGCCTGCGTTAACGGACGGCGCTGGATCAAACGAACCACTGTGAAGACGGCGGCTGCAGCCAACGCTGCGATGAGGGCCGGAGTGAGGTCGCGCGTGACGGTAAAAGCCACAAGGAACACCAAACCCGGAAGGATGCTTTCGGCAATGCCCTGCACGCCGCCGGCGGACTTGAGCATATCCACGTGGCCGGCGCTGTTACGGTGGAGTCCGGCCTTCTGGGCATACCCTGCAGCGAGGTCGGACACAGTGGGCCCTTCCGCACCGGACTGTGGGGCGTCCGCCTGCGGTTCATCGTTTACGTGGGACGAAACGTTCTCGCCGGGCGTCTGACGCCCTGCGTCCTTCGGTTCGGAACCGTTGGCCACGGTCATAGGTGCTCCTGACGGGAAAGTATTTCGTAGCGGGGATTGAACATGGCCGGAAGGCCATCAACCTGAGTGACCATGCCCTTCAAGCGGAGTTCCACGCCGGCTTCAATGCCTGGAACCCGGGTCCTGCCCAGCCAAATCACACGGAGGCGCTCATAGGGCTTCCGGACTCCGCCGGCTCCCATGTTCGGCACACCTCCGCCGGGCCGCACGGAATCAACCACCACGGCAGAGAAGAATGGCTGCTCGCTGGGCGGCTGGTGCGTGACGGACTCAATGAAGCCCGTGCACACTGCGCGGCCCCGGACAGGGAGATCACGTACTCCCTGCCCTTCGGGACCTTGGCCGGCAACCCCATAGCGGCCCGATGCATCAGCCAATCTGGGTGATCTCCGGCCCTCGCTCCGGTTGCCGCATGGCGGGGTCCGCGGGGGGAACCGCACCTTGGGGGGCGCCGGCCTGGCCCGGCACTGCAGCATCCTTGGGCAGGCGCAGCTGCAGCAGTTCGCGCGGTGGCATCGGGTTATCACCGCGGACCACAACAACCTTACGGAAGAGCTCTTCCAGTCCTGCTGCGGCATCACGTTCGAGGGCGGCCTGTCCGCCCAAGACACCGCGCAGGAACCATCGCGGCCCATCCACACCCATGAAACGGGCTGCCCGGAAACCTCTGCTGCCGCCTGCCGCTTCAGCGGGAAGTTTGGCTACCAGCTCCGTGCCGAAACTTCCGGAAACTTCTTCGGTTTCCCCGCCTTGGCTCGCTACGGACTGGGTGATCTGTTCACGGATCTCATCCCAAAGTCCCTCGGAACGCGGCGCAGCAAAGGCCTGAAGCTGCAAGCTGGAACCGTTGAGGTCCATGGTCACCGCAACCACGCGTTGCGTGGCTTCCTCGACCTCAAGCCGCAGCTGGAGACCCTCGGCTGGTGCGATCAGCAGTGCACCGAGGTCCACGTAGCCATCGCGGTTCTCGATTTCGTCGATGTCCAAGGGACCCTTGCCGAGCCGGAAATCTCCGGGGGTGCCGGACCCGCCTGGCTCGGAAGTTGATGCCCCGGTACCGGACTCCTCGACGGTGCCGGCGGTTTCCGGCTTCTCGTCCTTGGACTTTTTGCCGCGCCCAAAAAGCATTGGGTTTTCTCCTTAGTAGTGGTCTATCCCCAAGTAAACCGCAACCACGTTAAACCTCACTAAACCGCTCCAATGCGTCAGGCGTGGGAGGCCGGTAAACAAGGTTCAGTAGTTTCTCAGGCCTTCGGTGCGTTGAAGCCGCCCGTGGACCCGAAGCCGCCGGTTCCCCGAACGGAATCCGATAGTTGGTCAACAGCAATGAACTGCGCGTATTCAACGCGCTGAATCACCATTTGTGCAATTCTATCGCCGCGTTTGAGGTCAATGGCAGTGTTTTGGTCGGTGTTCAGGAGCGTGACAGCGATTTCGCCACGGTAGCCGGCGTCCACAGTACCGGGGGCATTGACCACCGTCAGTCCGTGCTTGGTGGCCAGCCCGGAGCGGGGATGGATCAGGGCGACATATCCGTTCGGCAACGCAATGGAGACACCAGTTGGAACGAGTTTCCGCTCACCGGGGGCGAGATGCACATCTTCGCGGGCGCGGAGATCGGCACCCGCGTCTCCAGGGTGCGCATAAGAGGGAGCTTCCAAGCCGGCGTCGAGCATTTTCAACTGCACCTCCAAAGTGGGGGCGCCGTACGCTGCGGTGGTTTCGCTGCTGTCCGCAACTGCGGAAGCGGCGTCTGGACTGAATACTGCGGTCTCATTGCTCACAGTGGTTCATTCTACCGGGACCCGGTTCACCCGAGTCGTTCAGCCCGGCGGGCCTGGCTGGCGGGGCCGGGCAGGTGGGGCAGGCTGTGGCCATCCATGAAGGAGGGCGGAGCCCGGTGCCGATGCCCGATAAGCTGGATCCATGCCTACGCCTGACCAGTCCTCCCCCGTTCCTGCCCGGAACACCCCTTCGGCCTCCGAGGTCCTGTACACCGAGAAGCTATGGCCGTCCGTCTGGATCTGGATTGTGGTTGTTGGATTGTCCGGCGCGGGCGTCCTGATGTTTGGGCCCATCAGCGCCGCCACGGGCATCATCGCCGCTTTGGTCCTGCTGGCGATCATGACCATCATGTTGGTGCTTTCCACGCCCACCATCACGGTCACTGCCGACACCGTACGGGTTGGGCGGGCGAGCATAGACCGCGCATTCGTAGGTTCTGTCCAGGCGTTCAGAAAAGAGGAGGCCACTGCTGAACGTGGCCCGCGCCTGAACGGACTGGCTTATATGTGCTTCCGCGGCTGGATCGACGCCGTGGTCAAGATTGAGATCACCGACCCCGCAGACCGCACTCCTTACTGGCTGGCGTCCTCGCGTCGTCCGGATGAACTCGTTGCAGCATTGACCGCTTCCCGGAGCTAGCTCTCACACTCCTTGCAGTATTGGTGCCCGCCCCTTTCCGCGGCGATCTGGGACTTGTGCTTGACCAGGAAACAGTTGAAGCACGTAAATTCGTCAGGCTGCGGCGGCATGACCTGGATGAGGAGTTCTTCACCGGAGAGATCCGCCCCCGGCAACTCAAAGCCATCGGCGAGGTCGGTCTCGTCCACATCCACCGCCGAGGACTGCTTCCCCGACTGACGGGTCTTGAGTTCTTCCAGGGAATCCTCGCTGACATCTTCCTCGGTTTTTCGAGGGGCATCATAGTCCGTGGCCATGGTCCTTTTTGTCCTCCATACCTGTTCCGGGTGGAATACCGGATCGCAGGAACTCCCTGCCACCGGATTAAGGGTTCAAACGCCGGAAGCCCCGGATTTGTGCCCGATCTCGGCCAGATTGTCCTCCCCCTGGCCCTCAATGTCCATAGGCCCTCTTTCTTGGGTGCCCGTTGGCCAACAGCCCTCCGGACGTAACCTGTTTTCTGCGGAATATCACGGCACGCCCTTTGTCCTAGTAGGAAAAGACCCCCGCGGGTGGCAGAGTTTCGAATGTCAGTTATGCCATGTGGTGGAGGGTGTTATGCAGGATCTACGACTGGTAGGCGTCCACGACGACGGCGGGCATCTGCTCTTGAGCGGGCCCGGTGGTGCGATGTTCCAGCTTCCGATCGACGAAGCCTTAAGGGCCGCGGCGAGCCGCACCCCTGCCCAGGTGGCCGCACGCGCGTCCAACACAGCTATTGCCATGTCGCCCCGCGACATCCAGGCCAGGATCCGCAGCGGTGCCACGGCTACCGAGGTGGCCGAGCTTTCCGGCCTCCCCCTTGCCAACGTCCAACGCTACGAGGGCCCTGTGCTTGCCGAGCGTGAGTACGTGGTGCGCCAGGCCCGCAATATCGAAGTCGCCTCCCCTGCTCCCGGACATGACATCTACCGCTCGGCGTTTGGCGACACCCCGGCCACTCTGGGCGACATGGTTGACTACAGGCTCTCGGCGCACGGTATTGATTCCTCTACGGTGGACTGGGATTCATGGCGACGTCCGGACGGCACCTGGACGGTGGTCGCACGCTTCGAAACTGTTCCCGGCGCTCACGGAAGCATCGGCGAGGAACCGCCGGCCATGTGGACCTTCAGCCCCCAACGCAAATCGCTGCAGAACGCCAACCGTTGGGCCCAGCAGCTCAGCGAACTTGAGCCCATGGACGGTCCGGTCCCCGCCCGGCGGCTTGCTGCCGTCTCGGACAGGCCGTTCGACTTCGAGACCGACGCCGAAACTGCGGCGCGTGCGTCCGCGAAGGAATCAGACAGCCTTTTGGAAATGCTCCGTTCACGGCGCGGCCAACGCCTGGGCGTGGACGAAGACGGCGACGACGCCTTGGCCGTACTGCTGAGCAACGTTCCCGCAGCCCACCCCCGGCCCGGTGAAGAAGTGGACCAGGCAGCCGCGGATACCAGCCTCGCAGACGCTGAGCCCCTGGCCACCGGCGTGGAAGAGCCCACCCGTAAAGACGGCCGCCCTTCGATGTTGTCCCGGCTCAGCCTTGCTCCGCGGCACGTCGAGTCCCACGACGACGATGACTCCCTCAAGCTCCACAATGGGGTCAGCACCGACACCCGTGAAATAACGGTGGTAGCCAGTCCGCTGCGGCCGGTGACGCCGCTGACGGGGCGGAAGCCCGCAGGGCTGGACGAACTTCTGGGTGGCGGCGGCACCCCGCAACCACACGCGGAAGACCAGTCCGCCGGCGCACCCTCTGCCCGGGACCTCCATCAGGACGTGGCGCCGCCGGAGGAACAGGTAGATGCGGAAGCGCGCAAGGACGTTGATGCACCTGCCGAACGGCAGCCGTCCCGCCCCAAGCGTTCCAGCATCCCGAGCTGGGACGAGATCGTCTTCGGGGCCCGCGGCGACTAGCTCCAGGAGCTGGTGGACACGCCGGTTGGTAGGAACCTTGCCAGGCTGTTTCCTGGCCGGTCGAATCGCTTAGCTCTGCCGAAGGGCCCCTGCGCCGGGCCAGAGGCAGGCATCAATGTCGAACGGCAGTGTCTGGTCCGCCCCGGCCATCACATTGGCGCCATGGGCCGTTACACGCCGCATGTAGTGGCGACGGCACAAAGTCTCGTACCCCACCACCTGTGCGGGCAGCGTCTCCATCGGTAGTGCCTCCTGGACGTGCACCGTCTCCGTATGCGCAGCGTCGCCACTGTTTTGCGGCGCGACGTCGCCCACCATCACCTGGTCACCCTCCACCACCATAATGCCGTCCACGGTGCGGGCGTTTTGCGTTGCACGGCGGCCGCACCAGCACAAAGCTTCAACCTGGAGTACCTGGACTTTGTCGGCCAGTTCAATGAGCCGCTGAGAGCCTGGGAACAAGCGGGTGCGGAAGTCTGAGGTGATGCCGAAAGCGAAGACATCCACGTCCATCTCATCTACAACCCTTGCCAGTTGCTCCACTTGGAGCGGCGAGTAGAACTGGGCCTCGTCACAGATGAGGTAGTCCACGCGGAGCCCGGTGGTTCGCCGGGCTACCACTTCGTCCCAGAAGTCGGTGCCGTCCACAACTTCCACGGCATCGGTTTGAAGGCCAAGCCTGCTGGAGATTGTTGAATCACCGGCGCGGTCGTTACAGCTGAACCGCACGCCTCCGCGTCCCCGCGCCCGGTGGTTGTGGTCCATTTGGAGGGCAAGCGTGGACTTGCCGCAGTCCATGGTGCCCGAGAAGAAGACCAGCTCAGCCACGTTTGCCCTTTCTACCTGCAGCTGTGAAGCACAGCAACGGTACTTCGCGTTCGGCTTTGGTCAGGGATCCGTGTTGCCCCACCACTTCCATCGAGGACGGGCGTGCCCTTCGCGTGTCGTAAAGGGCCAAGGTGTCCCGCGCCGCGATCATGACGTCGCCAATCCGGGGAGCGACCTCGGGCCGTACCGGGCCGAACAACCCTGCATTAACGGCCTGCTCCCGTGTAAAGGCCCAGATCCTTTCACCAAAGCGCGAACGCCAGGCCGCAATCAGGGATTCCCTATGGGCCGGGGTGGTGTCCGGTTCAAGGTAGAGATGCACCATGCGGGGTTCCCCGGCAGTATGGCGGACTCCGGCCACCAGGGCTTCGTCAGCGGAGTAGTCGATCCTCTGGGATTCAGGGACGTCCAGCATGCCGTGGTCACCGGTTACCAGGATGGTGGTGCCGGCTGGCAGGGTTGCTGAGAGCCTCTTGACGGTGGAGTCGAGTTCTTCGAGTTGGTGCTCCCAGCGGTCCGACTGGCAGCCGTAGCGGTGACCCGCCTTGTCCAGCTCGTTGGCGTAGAAGTACATCAGGGAACGGCCACCGCCGGACATTGCCTCGGCGGCCGCGGCGGTCCGGGCATGGAGCGTGGTGCCACCAACAAAGCGGCTGCCGCGGAGTGCTGCCTGGGTCATCGGGGAATTTCCGAACTGCGGCAGGCTGACGGTTACGACGTCCAGTTCTCCGGCCAGCCGTTCGAAGACCGTCGTGTGAGGCTGCCACTGTGCAGGATCCACGTTGGCATCCCAATTACCCAAGAGGTTGACTACTTTGTCCTGGGCGGGATCGAGGACGTCGTACCCCACCATGCCGTGCTGCCCTGCCGGTAAGCCGGTGCCGAGGCTCGCCAAGGACGCCGCCGTAGTGCTGGGGAAGGCGGCGTCGATCCACGTGGGGATGTTGCCTTGTCCCGCAGCCATAACCGTGCGAAGGAAAGGCGTGTGTGAGGACTTCTGCTTCAAGAGGTTGCGGCCGAGGCCATCGGCAAGGACCACGCAAACACGCTGCGCTGATGGCAGCTGTAAGTGGTTGGTAAATCCGGACACGCCCAGGGATGCGGCAGAGCTGGTGAGGACTTCTGCAATGGATTTGCTGCCGAAAAGCGGGGGCGATGGGAGGTCAACGGCCGGAGCGCCGATCATGGAGGTATTTACCGGGTTCTGTGCGGTTTCCTTCAACGCTGGTGTCCGCGGCTGAGGCGGTTGCTGAAGACGCCCGAGCGCGGCCTTGGTGCCGGGATGCCGGCATGTTGGGCCGGTGACGGGTTGCCCGTATTGACCGCACGCAGTGCACGGGCAAAGATCTTGGCGTCCTGAACTGCCTGGAGCCCGTCTGCCTCTGCGCTGATCCGCAGGACGATGTCTTCCTGGGCGATGGTTCCGCTGTAACCGTGATCGGCTTCGCACTGGGGATCCCCGCAACTTGCCGGCCCCATGTCCAGGCGTTGGCCGCCCGACCAGGCAATGGACAACGTCATTTCACGGACAGGATCAGAGGGCTTGTAGTCCTGGGGTTGGGCATACATGTAGCTGAGGACCACTGAGCGGATCTGTGCCACCGGCACCGACTCCGTGGAAACCTGGGCAACGATCTGCTCTCCGGCTTCATCCAGCTGCTGGTCGTCCACGTGGGTAATCACCAGCATGTCTTCGGTGAGAACCAGCACAGTGATGTGCCTACGGACCTCGGCCCGATCAAAATGGGTCTCCAGGTGGACCAAGTGGGAGAGGCACTCCCGGCCGTCCAGGGCGTCATCAACGACGTCGGCCACCAACCGCGGGTAGAAAGCTGCCTGCTGCAGCGCCTGGTCCAGGCTCTGTCCCTGCGAGCTGTGATGGTGGGCGGTGTGGGGCCCGGCATTGGACGGGCGGGATTGAGGCGTCGGAGACTGGGTGCTCATTCCCCCATTTTCACAGATCGCTTGGTGAGTACCTAACTGTGCGGCGCGCTCCTGTGGCTAACTCCGCATCGCGCGGCGGGCACTGTCAGTGCGCTGCGCTGCGTTGCCGATCCACACATCCGCCCCCAGGATGGTGGCCCCGGTGGGACCCGCCAGGACTGGGTTGAACTCCACCAGAGCGATCCCGGGGTGGTCGTCCTTGAGCTTGGCAAGCCGGGCCGCGATGTCCTCCAGTGCTGCCACATCAACGGCAGGGAGTCCTTGGTACCCAAAGAGCTTCCTGGACGCCCGGGGTGAACGGATGACGTCATGGAGGTCGGCAGCGGCCAGCGGCGGCACCCGATGCGCCCAGTCATCGAGCAGGTTGACGGCATCGCCGGCCAGCCCAAAGGACAATACCGGCCCCAGGAGGGGGTCTTCCATGGCTCGGAAGGTGCATGCCTGCCCAACCGGCGCCATTGCCTGGACTTCGAGCGACGGCGATCCATAAGGCTCCAAGGCGCGGCGCATTTGGGCGACGTTCTGCCGCAGGGATTCGGCGTCCTGAATATCCAGTCGCACACCGCCCAGATCCAGTCGGTGCCGCAGCGCCGGGTCGGTGGTTTTGAGGACCACCGGCCAGCCCACAGTTTCCGCGGCCTGCACGGCCTCATCAGCGGTTCCAAATCCGAGCGTCGGCACCACATGGATTCCGTAGCCTGACAGCAGCGCCGCGGCAGCATCGGCGTCGAGCTTCCTGATCTTCTCGCCGGTAACACCGGCCAACATCGAGGTCAGCATGTCCTTGGTGCCGTCGACGTCGCAGTCCTCGGGCTCCACAAAGAGCCCTTGGTCCCGGTCGCGCCACTGCGCGTACCGCACGATCGCCGCAAGGGCGGCCACGGCGGCACCGGCATTGGAGTAGCACGGCAGCACGGGGGTACCTGCAGCGCCCACCATGCCCTCAACCTGCACGGAGGGATCCAGAATCCCGGTGAACGCCGCAACGACGGGTTTGCCGGCCTCGGCAGCACACTCGGCAAAAACGCCGGCGAGCGACTCCACGGTCAGCCCGCGCGCCGGGAGAAGTGCGGCCACCACAGCATGCACGGACTCGTCCGCGAGGCTTTCCTTGAGGCTGGCCCTCAATGCCGGAAGTGCCACAGACATTCCGGCATCGAGGTCGATGTCCGTCACCTGCTTGATCACCTCCAGCCCGTACGGCACGGCGGTATCGGCAACCACTTTGGCCAGCGCCACGGAATTGGAGTAGACGGCTACACCCGGTCCCTTGGGCAGCGCCTGCGAGGACGCTATTTGGGCGATATCCATGAGTTGTTCGATCGTCTCAACACGGATCACGCCAGCCTGGCGCATCATCGCGTCCACTGCCGCTGCCGGCGCCTGGGTGGTGCGGACCTCGTGCCCGGGAGGCAGGCTCAGGCCCGTGACGTCGGACTTGGCGACGATCACGGGTTTACTGCGCGACAACCTTCGGGCCAGTCGGGAGAACTTGCGGGGATTGCCGATGGACTCAAGATAGAGGCCAACGGCGGAAGTATCGGCGTCGTCTTCCCAATACTGCATGGCATCGTTGCCGGATACATCCGCGCGGTTTCCAGCCGACATGAACGAGGACAATCCGAGCCGGCGGCGGCTGGCAGCCGCGTAAACCGCCACACCCACGGCAGCGGACTGGCTGAACAAGCCCAGGCTGCCCCTGGGCGGCATGGTGGGGGCCATGGAAGCGTTCAGGGACACCGCCGGGTGCGTATTGAGGATGCCGAGGGACTCGGGCCCAATGACGCGCATCCCGTTTGCCCTGGCCCGCCGTACCAACTCATGTTGACGCGCGAGTCCCCGCTCGCCGTCGTCGGCAAATCCGGCCGTGGCCACCACGATCCCCTTGACGCCGGCGGCGGCGCAGTCGTCCACCACCTTGGGTACTTCTTCATAGGGAACAGCGATGATGGCCAGCTGCACCGGTCCCGGGATCTCGGACAACTTTCCGAAGGAGACCATTCCGGCGAGTTCGAACGCTTCCGGGTTGACGGCGTAGACCGGCCCCTTGAAGCCGCCTTCAATGATGTGTTCCAGAAGTTGGTAGCCCACGGTCCCCCACTTGCGGCTGGCACCGATGACGGCCACCGACGACGGCGACAAGAGGTCGCGCACGCTGCGCGCCTCCGCGCGGTGTTCGCGTGACTCCATGACGGCCCGCGATTTCTCCGTGGGATCGATATTGAATTCAACACTCACCACGCCGTCGTCGAATTGGCGTTTGACGTCATAGCCGGCGTCGGCGAAGACCATCAGCATCTTCCGGTTGTCCGGCAGGACTTCCGCCGTGAAGCGGCGAATGCCGTTTTCCCGGGCAGCAACGGCCAGGTGTTCCAGGAGGATGGACCCGATCCCGCGCCCTTGATGGGCGTCGGAAATGTTGAAGGCCACCTCGGCCTCTGTTGGATCGTCAAGACGGTCGTAGCGGCCGATCCCCATGATTTCGCCGCCGATGGTAATGACGAACGCGACGCGGTTGATGTGGTCCACTTCCGTGAAACGCCGGACTTCCTTACCGGAGAGCTTGGGTTTGAATGAGAAAAACCGCATATAGATGGATGCCTGCGACTGGCCGGCATGGAACGCCTGCAAAGCGTCCGCATCTTCAGGTCGTATTGGGCGAAGGTGGGCTGTCCCGCCGTCGCGCAGCACGACATCAGCTTCCCAATATTCCGGATAAATGCCGACGCCGGGCTGATCCACCATAGGCTTAGCCTAGCTAAAACATCCGCAGTACAACTTTCGAGGATTTACCGACCCCATGGCCCGCAGCCAAAAATCAGCACGCACAGCCGAACCCCTCGGCGATTTCACCGAGAATATCGTGGACATCGACGTCACGTCAGAGATGGAAGGCTCCTTCCTGGAGTACGCCTACTCGGTGATTTATTCGCGTGCTCTCCCGGACGCCCGCGACGGACTGAAGCCTGTTCAACGGCGCATCCTGTACATGATGTCCGACATGGGCCTCCGCCCGGATCGCGGACACGTCAAGAGCGCGCGCGTGGTGGGCGAGGTCATGGGCAAGCTCCACCCGCACGGCGACACCGCGATCTATGACGCCATGGTGCGCATGGCGCAGGATTTTTCCCTCCGCCTTCCGTTGATTGATGGCCACGGCAACTTCGGATCGCTCGACGACGGACCGGCAGCACCGCGTTATACAGAGGCACGGTTGGCGGCAGCCGCCCTGACCATGACAGACCACTTGGACGAAGACGTAGTGGACTTCGTCCCCAACTACGACAACCAGCTGACGCAGCCCGATGTCCTCCCTGCCGCTTTCCCCAACCTGCTGGTTAACGGCACCACTGGCATCGCAGTGGGCATGGCGACGAACATGCCTCCACACAACCTTGTTGAGGTAATTGCCGCTGCACGCCACCTGATCGCCAGCCCCGACGCCACGTTGGATGACATCATGAGGTTCATCCCGGGGCCCGACCTTCCCACCGGTGGCCGGATCGTGGGCTTGGATGGAATCCGCGACGCCTACGCCACAGGTCGCGGATCCTTCAAGACCCGCGCCAAGGTGGAGGTGGAGCAGCTTTCGGCCCGACGCACCGGGCTGGTAGTGACCGAACTGCCTTACATGGTGGGTCCGGAGAAGGTGATCGAGAAGATCAAGGACGCCGTCAACGCCAAGAAGCTCACGGGCATCAGCGATGTGGTTGACCTCACGGACCGTAATCATGGCCTACGCCTGGTCATCGAACTGAAGAACGGCTTCAATCCCAACGCCGTACTGCAGCAGCTGTACCGCTACTCGCCCATGGAAGATTCCTTCGGCATCAACAATGTCACCCTGGTGGACGGCCAGCCGCAGACGCTGGGCCTGCTGCAGTTGCTGCAGGTGTACGTCGAACACCGCCTCAATGTGGTGCGCCGCCGTACCTCCTTCCGCCTTGGCAAGAAGAAGGATCGTCTCCACCTGGTGGAGGGCTTGCTGATCGCAATCGTGGACATCGACGAAGTCATCCAGATCATTCGTTCCTCCGACGAAGCCTCAGCAGCGCGTGAACGCCTCATGTCCATCTACGACCTCACCGAGATCCAGGCCAATTACATCCTGGAACTGCGCCTGCGGCAGTTGACCAAATACTCACGTCTTGAACTGGAGAAGGAGCAGGACGAACTCCGCCGCGAGATCGAGGCACTGGAAGCCATCCTTGCCTCTGATGCGTTGCTCCGCGATCTCGTCTCCGGCGAGTTGGCCGTGATAGCGGACAAGTACGGCACACCCCGGCGCACTGTGCTCCTGGAGTCGGAAGCAGTCTCACCCACCGTTGCCGCAGCATTGGCAGCATCAGCACCCGGCCCCAAGGGCAAAGCCGCAGCCCTGCCCTTGGAAATCCCCGACGACCCCTGCTGGGCCTTACTCAGTGCCTCGGGCCAAATCGCCAGGACTTCCAACCAGGAACCGCTGGCCGAAGCGGGCCCCCGGACCAAGCATGATGTGTTCCGCTCGGTGGTGAAGACCAGCGCCCGGGGCGAAATCGGTGCAGTCACATCGCAGGGGCGCATGCTACGGCTCCAGGTGATGGACATGCCCGCGTTGCCGCCGGTCTCAGGCCTGCCCAACCTGGCCGGCGGCGTTCCGGCCAAGGACTTCATCACGTTGCTTAAGGGCGAAACCCTGGTGGCGTTCGTGCCTCTGGACGCCGTCCTGGCCATTGGCACGGTTCAGGGCGTCGTGAAGCGTGTTCAGCCGGATTACCCCCTGAACCGTGAAGACTGGGAGATCATCGCCCTGAAGGACAAAGACTCGGTCCTGGCGGTGGAACCGGCGCAGGAAGAGAACGTCGATCTGGTGTTCGTGACACGGCAGGGACAGTTGCTTCGATTCAGTGCATCGAACGTTCGCCCGCAGGGACGCACAGCCGGTGGCATGGCCGGCATCAAGCTGGCTGCCGGCGACGAAGTGATCCACTTCGGTACCGTTCGCGCGAACGATCCTGCCGCCGTCGTGGTGACTATTGCCGGAACCACTGGCGCCCTTCCCGGCACGGCCCCCGGAACCGCGAAGGTAACCGCTTTTGAGGAGTATCCCGCGAAAGGCCGGGCCACCGGCGGCGTCCGGGTCCACCGCTTCCTCAAGGGCGAAGACACCCTGCTTCTGGCCTGGGCCGGGCACGGTCCGGCCAAGGCTTCATCCGCCGCAGGCGTGGCCCGGGCACTCCCCCACGAGCATGGTCGCAGGGATGGATCCGGCGTCCCGCTGTCCCAGCCCGTGGAAGCAATCGGCCCGAGCATGGCATGGGCTGACGCAGCAGAATAACCGGAGGGACTCTCCGCCAGGCGCAACAAAACTGCCAGGCGCAACAAATCTGCCAGGCACATCAAAGGCCGGGGGTCATGAAACCCCCGGCCTTTGCGATGCCGTGGCGTTAGGGCCACCGCGTGGGCTAGCCGCTTTGGTTAAGGCTCAGTATGTTTCCCTCGCTGTCCAGGAACCAGGCCGCGGCGCTACCGTCGGGCATGGTGGCCACTCCGTCCTCGGTCTTTAAACCGGGGAAGTCGTAGTCTTCAAACACAACTCCCTTGCCCCGGAGCTCCTGCACGGCGGCTTTTAGGTCACTGACCATCCAGCCGATCTGGGTGTTCTTGGCAGTCCCTGCATTCGGTGTCTGATAGATGAAGAATCCCGTTCCGTCGCCGCATTTGTACTGAAGGTTGTCCTCATCATCCGGATTTTCGGGTTCCAGACCGAGTTTCTCGCTGTAATACGCGCGTGCCCGGGCTATGTCGTGTGCCGGTAGGACGGCACCAACCTGCTGATCCTTGAGCATTGCTTTCTCTTTCCGGCTCTCCCCCCGGAACGAACTTTACTCCCGGGAGAGTCCATCCGTAATCCAAAAATGACACCAACTTTCCCGGCCTGTTCGAAGGTGTTTGCCGGGCGGCTTAGACTAGCCGCATGCCGATCATCCCTGATGAAAAAGACTGGACCTGGGTGCTCTCTGAGCCCTGCCCCGAGTGCGGGTTCGACCCCGTAACGGTGACTCCTTCCACGGTGCCCGGCATCGTCCTGAACATGCTCCCGCGGTGGCGGGCCGTGCTGCGCAGGGAGGACGTGGCCACCCGCCCCAATGACCACACCTGGTCCAACCTTGAGTACGCAGGCCACGTCCGCGACGTCTTCAGCCTGTTCGACCAGCGCCTGAACCTCATGCTCACGGAGGATGACGCCCGGTTCGCCAACTGGGACCAGGACCAGGCCGCGATAGATGGCGAGTACGGCTCGGCGGACCCACGGACGGTGGCCGATCAACTCGAAGCCGAGGGGAAGGAGATTGCGGAATCCTTCGCCAGAGTCACCGAGGATGACTGGCAGCGGACCGGAACGCGCAGCAATGGATCCTCATTTACCGTGCTGACGTTCTCCCAGTATTTCCTCCACGATGTTGTTCACCATCTTCATGATGTGGACGGCTAGGAAGCTAGAGCATTTTCTCCCACGTCATGCTGCGGTTCACGGGCGTGTAGCCCATGCCCAGGTAGAGTTCCAGCGCCCCGGTGGGATTGGCTGAGTCCACGTCCAGTGATGCCACCTCCATTCCGGCTGAGGCGTAGCGCTGCATGGCATCGGCGAGCAGTGCTTGGGCTATGCCCCGGCCCCGGTAGGCACGCCGCACGCCAAGGAGCTCGGTGTAGCCTTCCTTGAAGCCGCGCTCCGCAGCAGAGTCGGGATCGAAGCTGGTGAGCTGATAGCCGGCCACCTCGCCGGTGGACGAATCAATGACCACTGCACTGAGATCGGGCCGGGCAGTGGGTTCCTCGATGGTGAAGCGCCACGATTCTTCGTCCCGTGGCTCGCTCCCCCAATGGTCCCTGAACGCGTCGTTGTGGGCCTGGCGTACGGGTTCAAAAAGCGAAGGCTCCAGCGTCCTAAGCTCAAGCCCTGCTCTCAGGGCGGCCCGGGGCAGCTCGTCCGAAAGAGGCCGGTGCATTTCGTTGAACCAGCGCACAGCACCGTAGCCATGGCCCATCAGAAGCTTCGCCTGGTGCTCGTGCTGTTCCTCGGTCTGGATCCGGAGGCGGGGCGGCGCACTGGTGTGACCGGCCGCCTCATCGGCGTGAAACCTGTTGCGCACTTGTCCTTCCTGCCACATCAGGATTGCGGAGCCGATCCCCCGTTGCTGCCATTCCGGGTCAACGCACGCCATGCCGGTGGCTTTGTCCCCGTCCGGGTTCTTGGCGATGCGTCCATAGGCACGGGCTACTCCGCCTGCGTCCAGGCCCAGGAGCGTGCTTGTCTCAGCCGGGTTCTTGGAGGACTCCATGACGTGGAGCAGGTCGCCACGCTTTTCGTACCAAACGGGATGTTCGACGGCGGCCGTACGGGCGATCAGGCCCGCCCAGTTATCGAGGTCCTCCATAGTGGCTGGCCGCCAGCTCAGACCGGTGGCAACGGCATCAGGCAGGGCTTGGCTTGAGGATTCAAACGGCATGCCAACAGGCTACTGAGGAGTAGGCCTTCCCACCAGTTCCGCCGCGCCCTGCGCCGTGAGTCCGTCACGTTGCTCCGCGGAAACCTGACCCCCAGGCATTTCCAGCCGCGAGTCTGAGGGATCAATGTCCTCAGGATTGTGGGTAACCAGCACAACGGTGACGTCCTTGAGTCCGTTGCGCAGGATGGCCATCATTTCCCGCGCCGAGCCCGCATCCAAATGCGCAGTCGGTTCGTCAAGCAGCAGCACGGAGGCTCCGGTCAGGAGTGTCCTGGCCATGGCCAGGCGCTGGCGTTCACCGCCGCTGAGGAAAGAGCCGCCTGGTCCGATCCGGGCGTCGAGTCCGTCCGGCAACGCTTCAACCACGGAATCAAGCCCGACGTCGGCCAGTGCCTTGTGCATTTCGGCCTCGCTGGGCTTTGCGGCAGCCGGCCGGCTCAGGAGGAGGTTGCCTCGGATTGTGGAGTCGAACAGGTGTGCTTCCTGGGGGCACCATGCCGCCGTGCCGGAAAGCTTCACAGTGCCTTCCGCCAGGGGTAGGAATCCCAGTAGCACCGAAAGCAGGGTGGACTTACCGGCCCCGGAGGGGCCGGTCACGGCAAGCCAACGGCCGGGTTCTGCCTCAGCGTTGACGCCGGCGAACACTTGCGGGCCACCTGGCCACGCCGCCGAGGCGCCCTTCAGCTCCAGTCCAGCCTTATCCGGACGATCAGGCAGTTGCCGCGTGCCGCCGTCGTGTTCTTTCGCAAGGTTCGCTTCTGCAGGGTCGGTGGTGCCAGGGGTATCCAAAGCACCGGATGATGCCACCCGGTCCAGGACGGCCGCGAGCGCCGGGGCTTGGCGCACAGCTGAGACGATTCCACCGAAGGGTTCCACCAGGGCCAGTTGCATCAGGACAATGACGGCCGCGAGTTCGGGAGCAATAGTGCCATTGAGCACGGCGGGTGCGCTCAGGGCTCCGGCCCAGAGGGCGGCCAGAGAGCACGCAAGGACGATCACGGCCTGCCCGAGTCCTTCGGCCCACGCAGAGCGCTGGGCAGAGAGGGTGGCGCTGCGGTCCTTGGCACGCAGTGCTTCAAGGACCGGCTCCCCCACCCCGTTGGCGTTGAGTTCGGCACGGGCGTCAAGGGCGGCAGCCACTCCCCGCAGCACCACTGACCGCAGCTTTTGTTCGGCACTGGCGGCGTTCCTGTCAGCCAGGACGGCCAGGATCGGCGCTGCGAGCAGGCCTGCCACGGCGGCCACAACAATCGCCGGCAATGCATCGGGTAAAACGATGGAAGTGGCGAGGATGGCCGCAGCTCCGACTCCGACGGCGGTCACGGGCGGTAGGACAACCCGGGGAAGAAGGTCCCGGAGGGTGTCTACGTCGTCCACGATTGAGCCCAACACGTTGCCGCCTTGGAGGAGGCGCCGGAGGGAAAGGGCCCTGCGGCTTAGCGATGCCCAGAGTGCGCCGCGGAGGCGGGTCATGGCGGCGAAGACTACATCATGGGTCAAAAGCCGCTCGCAGTAGCGCAGAACGGCCCTTCCGATGCCGAAGAACCTCACTCCGACGATCGCGCCGAGCAGGTAGAGAATGGGCGGCTGCTCGCTGGCCCGGATGATGAGCCATCCGGACAGGCCGGACAACGCGACTGCGAAGAGGGCGGCCAGGACGGCCACCGCGCCGGCGGCGGCGAACTTCCAGCGCACGGGTTTCAGGGCCCGGAGAAGAGCCCCCAGGCTGCTGGTGGAGGGAGGTGTTGGGAGGTCTTGGTGTTGGGCGGCGCCCTTAGGGGGGACCACAACTGCCCCTGCGCTTGCAACTGAGGACGCTGAGTGTTGGTTCTGATGCCGGCTTCCTACCGGTACCACGTGGTCGGCGAGCGCCCGGGTGGCGGCGTCGTGGGCCACCAGGATCACGGTCACGTTGCCGCGGACCGCCTCTATGGCGCGGCGGACCACGCTTGCCGAGTATTGGTCCAGATGGGCGGTTGGTTCGTCGAGCAGCAGGGTGGTAGCCCCGGCTTCCACCCGTGCCAATCCACGGGCAAGTGCTATTCGGCGCAGTTCGCCTGGGCTCAGTTCCGCGGGATGCTTGGCCGCCAGGTGGCCGGCTGAGGCTTGCCGGAGAACACGGGTGGCTGCCTCGGCTGTGTTCCCCGCATATCCGTGCAGATAGAGCTCAATTTCCTGCTGCACCGTTTTGTTGGTCATGACCGGGTGTTGCGGAACCCACGCGATTGTCCCTGGCGACGCACCGTTGACCGTCCCGGTAACCGCCGCGCCTGGCCCTGGACCGATAAGCCCGGCAAGGACGCCCAGGACTGTGCTCTTCCCGGAGCCGCTGACGCCGTCGAGGGCTGTGACACGTCCCGGCTCCGCTGTGAAGCTGAGGGGCCCGACGGCGGCAGCGGACCGTCCGTTGTAGGTCACCGACAAGTCGGTCACCACCACGCCCGCCGGGGCTGCGTCGGACGTCCTCCCATGCTGGAGGTGCTCATGCGAGGGAGCGTCCAGCACGGCATTGGTGGTCTCAAGGGCCGCCCTGCCGTCATCGCTGGCGTGGTGGGCGGTGCCAAGCTCCCGGAGGGGAAGGTAGCAGTCCGGCGCCAGGATCAAGGCCAGGAGTCCGGCTTCGAGGGGCATGTCGCCATGCACCAGCCGGACACCAATGAAGACCGCCACCACGGCCACTGAGATGGTTGCGATGAGTTCCAATGCCAGGGCGGAGAGGAACGCCGTGCGGAGGGTGCCCATGGTCCGGGTGCGGTATTGCTCGGAGATATCTTCCAGAGCAGCGCGCTGTTCGGTGGCGCGTCCAAGGCCCACCAGGACGGGAAGGCCTTTAGCGAGCTCGAGGATGTGGCCGGACAGTTTCCGGAGCGTGCTTTGCGCCTCCCTGACAGTGTCTTCGGTGTGCCGTCCTATCAGCACCATGAACAGTGGCACCAAAGGGACCGTCAGGACGATCACCACGGCACTTACCCAGTCGGCGAAGAGTATCCGGGCTCCGATCAGCAGCGGGACCGTTGCGCAGTTCACTATTGCCGGCAGGTACTGGGTGTAGTAGTCGTCCAGCGCGTCCAGTCCGCGCGTCGCGAGGATCGCCAGCCCGCCGTCGTTCATTCCCGCCACGGGCGATGAACCGGCGTCGGACAGTGAGCGCTTCAGCAGCCGCGCCCGCAGTTCCTCTTTCACGCCCAGGGCCGCCCGCCTGGAGGCGATGCCTTGGCCCCACACTGTCAGCGATCGCAGAACGGCACCGGCCGCACCCCAGACAAGTCCGATGTGCCACTCCCCTGATCCGGAGGCGAGCCCTGCCAGCATTCCCGCTACGGCTTGCGCCATGAGCACCAGGGACAGTGCCTTGAGGGCGGACATGAGGCCGATACCGTACAGCGCCGATCGCGTTGCCGGGCCGGAGGGGAACACGGGTTTCATGGATCGACTAATCTCCCGTTTGGTTTCGCGTGGCGGAGGGGCTTTCCTTGGATACCATCACTTTCGCAGCAATGGCGGGCAGGAACCCGTGGGCTTCCGGGATGTGTGCGGCGCTGACGCGTCGGCGGAACACCCAGTAAGTCCATGACTGGTAAGCAATCACAAGTGGCAGTCCAACGGCTGCGACGATGCTCATGAGGCCCAGTGTGTAGTCCGAGGACGAGGCGTTGGAGATGGTCAGATTGAAGGCAGGATCGATCGTGGAGGGGATGACTACCGGGAAGGCCGCTCCAAAGATGGCCGCTGTGGCGCAGACAATGAAGGCACCCAAGGCACTGAAGGCCCGCCCTTCGGACCCCGTACGGGCCAGTCGCCACGCCAGGACGACGGCGACTACCGCCGCTGCCACCAAAGCCCAGGTCCAGGTCTTGCCGCTTAGGAACTGGACGGCCACCATCCAGCCGAACATCGGAAGTACCGCGAACGGCACCCATCGCACGAACCAGCGGCGGGCGCGGTGCCGCACGTCGCCGTCGGTCTTCAGGGCCAGGAACGCCAGGGCGTGAACCAGCGCGAATGCCACCACGCCGAAACCACCCAGGAGTGCATAGCCGCTGAACCAGGACATGGGGCCACCGACGCGATCCCCGTTCTCATTCAGGGGCAGTCCCGTGGTGGTGAGGGCCAGCGCTGCGCCGATGCCGAAAGCAGCCACGAAGGATCCGACGGCGATCGCCCAGTCCCAGCGGTTACGCCAGCTCTCGGAGTCCACCTTGCCGCGGTATTCGAAGGCGACAGCCCGGAAGATCAGCGCAGCCAGGACCGCCAGGAGCGGGAGGTAGAGGCTGGAGAACAGCGAGGCGTACCAGAGGGGGAAGGCAGCGAAGGTGGCACCGGCGGCGGTGAGCAGCCACACCTCATTGCCGTCCCATACCGGGCCGATGGTGTTCAGCAGGACGCGGCGGTCGGTGTTGTTGCGCGCGAACAGCTTCATGAGCATTCCCACCCCGAGG
Source organism: Paenarthrobacter sp. TYUT067 (assembly GCF_023656375.1). Taxonomy (NCBI): domain Bacteria; kingdom Bacillati; phylum Actinomycetota; class Actinomycetes; order Micrococcales; family Micrococcaceae; genus Paenarthrobacter; species Paenarthrobacter sp. TYUT067. The sequence continues at coordinate 71,409 of NZ_JAMOIT010000014.1, read as the reverse complement.
TCAAAGCCTTCCAGGAAGAGATAACCGGTCCACAACACCGCGATGGCCACGAACCAGATGGTTGGCAACAGTTCCATTGTCAGTACCCCTTGGCTTTAGTAGGCGAATGCCAGGACGTCGTCGCCGGACTTGTCCGGGCCGGCGCCGTCGTCGTTCTTGTCGTGTTGGTTATCTGTGTCTTTGGCGTGGGCCAGTTCAGGCATCGCCGAGGCCACGCCCCCGCGGATGTACTTGACCAGGAGCTTCACTTCCACCACCAACAGCACGGCATAGATGGCGGTGAGGACCACCAGGGAGGTCATGAGTTCTCCGGCGCTGACGCCCGGGGATACCGCGGCAGCTGTGAACATGAAGACCTGGTCAATACCGTTCATGTCCGGGTTGGGCGCCACCACGAATGGCTGCCGGCCCATTTCGGTGAAGATCCAGCCTGCGGCGTTGGCGCCGAAGGGAGCGAGAATCCCAAAGACAGCAAGGCGCATCAGCCACTTGGATTCGGGAACTACGCCCTTGCGGGTCACCCAAAGCGCGAGCAGGGCGGCGAAGGCTGCGATGCCACCGAAGCCGATCATCATGCGGAAGCCCCAGTAGGTGACTTCCATGACGGGCACGTATTGGATTTCCTGTCCGGCGCGCTCACCGTAGAGCGGGTTGTCCGGCAGGTGGGTGCCGTACTTTTCCTTGTACTCGCCCAGCAGGCTGTTCACGCCCTTCACTTCAGTGGTGAAGTCGCCCTTGGCCAGGAAGGAGAGGATGCCGGGGACTTCGATAACTGCAACGATGTCCTCGCAGTTGGTCGCTCCCAGGTTGCCAACGCTCAGCACCGAGAAGCCCGTGCCGTCGTGGCAGGCAGCTTCAGCGGCGGCCATCTTCATGGGCTGCTGTTCGAACATGAGCTTGCCTTGGAGATCACCGGTGATGGCGGTTCCGGCGAAGGAGATCATGGCCACCACAGCGCCGATCCGCAGGGATTTCATCCAGACCGTGTAGTCAGCCTTGTCACGGCCCGGGATGGCTGCTTCGCCGGGAATCAGTTTTCCGTCTTTGCCAACGACGTCAATGCCGTCGTGGCGCCGACGCCACAGGTGGTACCAGGCGATCCCCAGCAGGAAGGCGCCGGCAACAGCCAGTGCGCCAAAGAGGGTGTGGGGCACGGCAACCAGCGCCGTGTTGTTGGTAAACACTGCCCAGGCGTCCGTCATCACGGGCCGGCCATCCACCATCTCAACGCCTACGGGGTGCTGCATCCAGGAGTTGGCCACAATGATGAAGTAGGCGGAGAAGACGGAGCCGATGACGGCGATCCACAAGCAGGCCAGGTGCACGCCGCGTTTGAGCTGCTTCCAGCCGAAGATCCACAATCCCAGGAAGGTTGATTCGACGAAGAAGGCCAACAGGGCTTCGAGGGCCAGTGGTGCGCCGAAGACGTCTCCGACGAACCGGCTGTACTCACTCCATGCCATGCCGAACTGGAATTCCTGCACGATGCCGGTGGCTACACCCATGATGAAGTTGATGAGGAAGAGCTTTCCCCAGAACTTGGTCATGCGAAGGTACTCCGGCTTGCCGGTGCGGTACCAGATGGTCTGGATGATGGCCACCACCAGGCCGAGGCCGATAGTGAGCGGCACCATCATGAAGTGGTAGACGGTAGTGATACCGAATTGCCAGCGTGCGATTTCCAAGGCGTCCATGGCTGTCCTTTGTGCGGTGGACCGAAGTACGATGACCTTACTTCTACGTCACGTAGAAAACTTCTCTTCTACACAGTGTAGAACAAATGGAGATCGCCAAAACCCATTCTTCAAGTGGCCTTACCCACGCGCAAGGGTCCGCTCGGCGGCGCGGCGCGCCGATAGTTCTACCTCACGTAGAATGAAGGCCTGAAAAGCGGTAGATTTATTGTGGAATGTTGAATCATCGCTCCCCGGCAGCAGCCACCCTGCACCGGGAAGCGGAAGGTAGGGACGTATAGATGGCAAGTCTTGGGGAACTGGAACGGGCAGTGATGGATCTGCTCTGGGCAGGCCAGGAGGCTGCAACCGCCAATACACTGCGTGATCTTTTGGCGCAGGATTCCGCGGCCGGCGACGGCACCGCCGGTCATCAGGGCAAGGACCTGGCAGTCACTACGGTCCTCACTGTGCTCTCACGCTTGGAGAAGAAGGGTCTGGTTGAACGCGAACGCGGAACCCGGCCGCACCGCTACCAGGCAGTCTCGAGCCGCGCTGACCACACCGCCGAACTCATGCACGAGGTCCTAGGCTCCGCACCGGACCGCGAGGCCGTGCTTGCCCGCTTCATTGGTTCCGTCACCGAAAGTGAAGCCGCTACCCTGCGCAAACTGCTCGGCTACAATTAGCCACTATGTTCTGGACCTCATACCTGCTTGCGGTCCTGGCATTGATTCTGGCGTGGCCGGTACCCGTGTTGCTGTCCCGTGCACAGTGGCCGGCACGATCCCCTTTCACCGCCATGGTGCTGTGGCAGGCGATCGCTCTTGCCGGTGGCTTGTCCATGATCGGGGCCATGCTCGTCTACGGACTGGAACCAATCGGGGACAATCTCATAGCAGGGCTCAAGAGCCTTGCCGGGATGGTCTTCAACAACGAACCCACCACCGCCCTGGGCTTTTGGCACCTCTTTGCGCTCTCGGCGGCAGCACTGCTGACCGCGCACCTGGTCTTCACCCTGCTGCTGACCTACTACAAGATTGAACGCCAACGGAGACGCCACCGCGAGCTACTCGCCCTGCTGGCATCACCGTCCGACGACGGCCCGGGCACCGTGGTGATCAACCACGACTCTCCCGTGGCCTACTGCCTGCCCGGCGGCGCCCGATCCGTAACGGTGCTATCCGACGGCCTCATGGCAGCACTGGAACCGGCAGAGCTCAGGGCTGTCCTCATTCACGAAAATGCCCACCTGTCCCAGCGCCACGATCTCCTGCTGTGGGCCTTTGCTGCCTGGCGTCAGGCACTGCCCTGGTTCCCCACCACCCGGCTGGCGCAGACGGCCGTGAACTCACTGATCGAGATGCTGGCCGATGACGTCGCCCTGCGCACTGAAAGCAAAGGCACACTGATCAAGGCCATCGCCATTGTTGCCAGCGGCACCTCGCAGCCGGGCATCAGCACACCGGCGCTCAGTGGCGGGCAGGCGCTCAGTGGCAGCCCGGCACTCAGCGCTGGCGGCGCCGTCGTGGAAGGCAATGCCGTCAGCGCTACCGGCGGTGCCGACTCACCCCGCACGACGGCGTCCCGCGTCAGCCGCCTACTCTCACCCAAGCCGCCGCTCACCAAGCCCGTGCGTGTGCTGGTCCTCTTGGCCTCGGCCCTGCTGCTTGCAGTGCCCACGGCGCTGCTCATTGTTCCAGGATTGCTGGGCTAACGTCCCCAGCATCAACCCCTGACGATGCCCCCGGTCCCGCGGGGCCGGGCTACGCGTCGATGCGCTCCCGGTCAAGCGTGGCAGCGCCGGCAATGATGAATTCCTTGCGTGGTGCGACGTCGGAGCCCATCAGGAGGTCAAAAACTTCCTCGGCGCGCTGGGCGCTTTCGATGCCCACCTTACGAAGAGTCCGGTGGCGCGGGTCCATGGTGGTCTCAGCCAGCTGCTGCGCATCCATTTCCCCCAGGCCCTTGTACCGCTGGATGGGTTCCTTGTACCGCTTGCCTTCCTTGGCCAGGTTGGACAGAAGCACGTGGAGCTCGGCTTCCGAGTACGTGTAGATCATCTCATTGGCCTTTTGGCCCGGGTTGATGACTTCAACGCGGTGCAGAGGGGGAACAGCTGCAAACACGCGCCCCGCCTCGACCATGGGCCGCATGTAACGGAAGAAAAGGGTTAGCAGCAAAGTCCGGATGTGCGCGCCGTCAACGTCGGCATCAGTCATCAGGATCACCTTGCCGTACCGCGCAACGTCAAGGTCGAAGCTGCGACCCGAGCCTGCCCCAACCACCTGGATCAACGCCGCGCATTCCGCGTTGGACAACATGTCACCCACCGATGCCTTCTGGACATTCAGGATCTTTCCCCGGATGGGCAGCAGGGCCTGGAAATCCGAGGACCGCGCTAGCTTTGCGGTTCCAAGTGCCGAGTCGCCCTCCACGATGAACAGTTCGGAGCGGGCAACGTCATCCGTTCGGCAATCGGCAAGCTTGGTGGGCATCGATGACGTTTCCAGTGCGTTCTTGCGGCGCTGGGTTTCCTTGTGCACACGCGCCGAGATACGCGATTTCATCTCGGCCACCATCTTCTCCAAGAGGAGCGCAGACTGGGCTTTATCGTTGCGGTTGGCCGAACTCAGCCTCGCCGATATTTCCTTCTCAACCACCTTGGCAACAATGGCCCGGACGGCAGAGGTGCCGAGGATCTCCTTGGTTTGCCCCTCGAATTGCGGCTCAGCAAGACGAACAGTCAAGACGGCTGTCAGGCCGGCGAGGATATCGTCCTTCTCGACCTTGTCGTTCCCGGCTTTGAGCTTGCGGGCATTCGTCTCCACCGCTTTACGGAACGTCTTGAGCAGGGCAGCTTCAAAACCGGACTGGTGTGTGCCGCCCTTGGGTGTGGCGATGATGTTGACGAAGCTGCGCATGGTGGTCTCATAACCAATACCCCAGCGCAGTGCGATGTCCACTTCGCAATCGCGTTCGACTTCCGCGATCTGGCTGTGGCCGTTCTCGTCAAGGACGGGGACGGTTTCCTTGAACTTCCCGGAGCCATGGAGGCGCCAAACGTCCGTTACTCCGGAATCGGCCGCGAGGAACTCAACAAACTCGGAGATGCCGCCGTCGTGGTGGAACACCTCCTCATGGACACCGGACTCCCCCGGCGTACCAGCCAGCTTGCGTTCGTCGCGCACGGTGATTTTCAGGCCCGGTACAAGGAAGGACGTCTGACGCGCCCTTGAGGCAAGGTCGTCATAGGAGAATTTGGCATCGGGGGTGAAGATCTGGCGGTCGGCCCAATAACGCACGCGGGTTCCCGTAACACCACGCTTTGCCTTGCCCACAACATCAAGCACCGAATTCTCCACGAACGGCTCAAATGGCGCGTTGGGACTTGGCTTGGCCCCGGAATCCACGAAACGTCCCGGCTCTCCACGCCGGAAAGACATCTGGTACGTCTTGCTGCCCCGGTCCACCTGGACATCCAGGCGGCTGGACAGCGCGTTCACCACAGAGGCGCCCACGCCATGCAACCCACCCGAGGCAGTGTAGGAACCGCCGCCGAATTTGCCGCCGGCGTGCAGTTTGGTGAAGACCACTTCAACGCCGGAAAGACCGGTCTTGGGTTCGACGTCCACAGGAATGCCGCGCCCGTCGTCGTGGATTTCCACCGAGTTGTCCGCGTGCAGGATGACCTTGATGTCATGTCCAAAGCCCGCCAAGGCCTCATCGACTGCGTTGTCGATGATCTCCCAAAGACAGTGCATAAGACCGCGTGAGTCCGTGGAGCCGATGTACATGCCCGGGCGCTTGCGGACTGCTTCCAGGCCCTCAAGGACGGACAAATGCCGGGCGTTGTATTCAGAACTCGGTGCCACTTGCGGTGTGCTCCTTCGGGGTATATCTCAGGGGTGCTTCCCAGCCGCGTTTGGCTGGTAATTCAAGGCAAACACTGCCCGTACCAGCCTAGCCGGGGAAGGCACGAAGCACCGTTTGCCACTCCAGTATCGGTGCAGCCTTCCCGCTGACGTTACGGACATGTGATACGCGGACAGCGAAAGTGACCCATCCTTGCCATGGATCTGCATCGAATGCTGGTTATATGGATGTACAGAACTACTAAGGAGGCCGACATGACAACAGCAGTTGCAGACCGCACGCTGAACGCAGCTGATCGCTGTGACCGTTGCGGAGCCCAAGCGTACGTCCGCGTTGTACTCGAGTCCTCCGGCGGTGAGCTGCTCTTCTGCGGCCACCATGCCCGTGCAGTTGAAGCCACGCTCCGGCCCATGACTTCCGACTGGCACGATGAGACCGAGCGCCTCAACGAGAAGGCTCCCGTCCCCGTCGACTAGGCAGTCCGGCTCACCGGAAACCCTTTTTGATCAGATAACAAGGCTCCTCCCATCCGGGAGGGGCCTTGTTGCGTATAACTGGTTGCACCGAGGAAAGTCAGCCCACCTTCTCCTCCAGAGGACTCACACCTCCAAGCGAATGCCCATGCTGGGCGTACAGAAAAAGTGGCCCGGCCGGATATCCGGCCGGGCCACTTTCCCTGACTCTGCTTGTTTAGTCCAGGTAGTCCCGGAGGACCTGCGAGCGGGACGGATGCCGCAGCTTGGACATGGTCTTGCTTTCGATCTGGCGGATGCGCTCACGCGTGACACCGTAGACCTTGCCGATTTCGTCTAAAGTCTTCGGCTGGCCGTCGGTCAGGCCAAAGCGCATCGCCACAACTCCGGCCTCGCGCTCGGACAGCGTGTCCAGGACGGAGTGCAGCTGTTCCTGCAGGAGTGTGAAGCTGACGGCGTCAGCGGGAACCACGGCCTCCGAGTCCTCAATGAGGTCACCGAACTCCGAGTCACCGTCTTCACCCAGCGGGGTGTGCAGTGAAATTGGCTCGCGCCCGTACTTCTGGACCTCAACAACCTTCTCAGGGGTCATGTCCAGCTCGAGTGCGAGCTCTTCAGGTGTCGGTTCACGGCCGAGGTCCTGCAGCATTTGGCGCTGTACGCGGGCCAGCTTGTTGATGACTTCCACCATGTGCACCGGAATACGGATGGTGCGGGCCTGGTCTGCCATGGCGCGGGTAATTGCCTGACGGATCCACCAGGTTGCGTACGTGGAGAACTTGAAGCCCTTGGTGTAATCGAACTTCTCCACTGCACGGATAAGGCCCAGGTTGCCTTCCTGAATCAGGTCCAGGAAGAGCATGCCACGGCCGGTATAGCGCTTTGCCAAGGAAACGACGAGGCGCAGGTTGGCTTCGAGCAGGTGGTTCTTGGCGCGCTTGCCGTCGTGGATGACGAATTCAAGCTCACGCTTGAGCTTGGGATCCATGGATCCGTCGTCAGCGTTGATCTTTTCCTCAGCAAAGAGGCCGGCCTCGATCCGAAGCGCGAGATCAACTTCCTGCTCCGCATTCAGCAGCGCGACCTTGCCGATCTGCTTGAGGTAGTCCTTGACGGGGTCGGCAGTAGCGCCGGCCGACATGACCTGCTGGACCGGTGCGTCGTCGTCGTCGGCATCCGAGTAAACGAATCCCGTTCCGGACGGCGCAGCCTTGTCCTTGGTGGCCGTGGCGCCGTCCTCGACGTCGTCGTCTCCGACTTCGACTTCCTCGGCAGCTGCGGGATCAAAGTCTTCATCCTCGCCGCTGGCGTCCTCAGCATCGGAGCCTGAGGACTTGCTCGCGGCCTCAGCGGCGGCCTTCGCACCTGGCTTGGGTCCACGCTTCTTGGGTGCCGGCTTGTCAGAGTCGCCCTCTGAGGCCTTGTTGGCAGCACGTGTCGCTGCGCGCTTTGCCGATGTTGCCGCCTTCTTTTCCTCAGCGGACAGTTCGGCCTGGGCGGCGGGTTCCTTCTCGACGGAAGACGGGGTCACAGAAAACCTTTCTAGCGGCGGTCTGTGGAATCACCATACGGGCAACACCACTATGACCCTGTCAAGTCCGCGATCAATTTCAAATGCGATCGCCGTCTGCAGAGTCTCTATAGAGAACTCCCAACGACACTGTATTGTTCCCGGCAAGGGGACCAATACAGGCATTCGAACGCGGACCCAACCGGGTCTCGGCATCCATTGTCTCACGGTTTTGCGAAACGCACTTCGGATGAATGTTCAAACCCTCTATGCGACCGTGCCCTGGACCCCGCGCCAAGCGGTGCTGGAACTTCGCGCCCACGGGCAAATGGTCCCTTGTCCCAGCAGACCCATGAACAGCTCGGCAAGACGATAGCCCGGCTGGGCGGCCTCCGCCCCACTGAGGCAGGCGTGGGCAATTGATCCGCGCCCCTTGCACCATGCGATCCAGCCTTGCAAGGTCAGTGCTGCTGCAGGCACGACGCCCGATTCGGCCTCGACGCACAACGCGGCCAAAACTTTCTGCAGTGCATCGAGGGCGCTCCAGCACGGCATGGATGGTCGCATCCCAAGCAGGACATCTCCGTAGGTGAAGACGTCTCCGTCGGCATTTCGTTCCGATGAACCCTTGGCAGCAGGGAGAACCGGGCCCGCCACTCCCAGTTCCTGAGGGTCGAACGGCGTGTCGCGGCCGTTTATGTCGGTGTCGTTGTCGTTGTAGTTGCCGTCGTCATCGAAGAGACCGAACGCCATCGCGCCGGACTTCGCAGATTCCACGCCTGCAGCCGCCATGACCACCACAGCGTCCCGCCACGCCGGGATCCGCAGCGTTGCCCTGAGGAAGCCCATGATGTGTGCATCGGCGCCGGGCTGCAACGGGTGGCCGGCTTCGACCCGCTTCAACACATTGCGCCACACGGCAAGCACGGCGTCCAGACAATACTCGCTCCTCCATCTACCAAGGATCTGCTTGCCGTAGCGTGACTCAGCGGCCAGCACCAGAGGATCAAGCGCCCCGGGACGGGCGGTCCGGGATTTTCCAGGCTCGCTTCCGGGCGAAGGCCCTATGAAGCTCCCCCTGTACACCAGTTCTGTGCTGAGTCTGCTGTTCTTGATCCGATCAACGGACAATCCCGGTAACGGACAACATTCAATGTCCGTGCAGTAGGCGCTTCGCCAGTACTCGGAACCCACCATCCACGCGTCCCGAACCGATAAGTCAACCTCGTCAAGGCTCACCTGCAGCGCTTCGAGCAGGGGAATTGCCTGCCGGACCACCATGCCGTCTTCCCATCCGGAGTCGGTGTAAACAGCCAGCACTACTCCGTTGGCGTACTCGTCGGCAATCAGGAAGCTGCGGATCTGGTCCGCGAAATCTTTGTTGGCCTGCCGGGATCCCAGGCGTGGCAGGTCCACGCGAAGCGTGGCTCCGAGGACTTTCCCCTGCATGGTGATGGCCACGAGGCTGTCCTCGGGCCAGTAACCCAGCATGTGGGGAATGTAGCCAAGAATATCTTCGGGTTGGTGGATGCTGAGCGTTCTGTTGGAAGTCATGGTTCCACCCTGCTCAACGCCGGCCGGAGGAGACAGCGACCATCGTGCCTATGTGGATAAGCGACACAGGAAACCGGCGAGGGATTGGCCTACTCGTTGTCCTTCGACGCGGGCCGCGCGGCCCGGCGTCGTTCAATCCGTTCCCGGCGCTGCCTGGCAAGGGCAGCCAGCAACGGCTGCACGTGAATACCTTGGGTTGCCATTTGCCGGCGCACCTTCCGCCGCGTCACCAGGATGAGCACCGTACCAAGGCCCAGCAGTACGAACTGAACGCTGAGGGCGATGCGGAACGGCGCGAGACCGTAGAGATCACCGCCGGAAAAACCACTGGCGTACAGAAGGTCAAGCGCAAGGCCGATGAGGTAGATGGCAATGAGCGCCGCAATGAAGCCGCCGACGTTGACAATACCCGTGGCTGTACCGATCCGGTGCGAGGGATTGAAGGTCCGGGCAAAGTCGAATCCGATCATGGATCCGGGCCCGCCCACAGCCAGCACCACCACCAAAAGCACCAGGAGCCACAAGGGCGCGCGGTCGGGAAGAATGAGCACAGCAGCCCAGGCCAGGGCCGTCCCCAGCGCAATGAGCAGGACCATGGCGGATCTACGCATGGGGTGTTTGGAAACGAATCGGCCGAACCCTGGCCCGGCAACTATTGCGGTGGCCACGAACAGCGCCATGAGGCCGGAAACGGTTGCAGCATCCAGTCCCTGGGCGGACAACAGGAAGGGGTACCCCCAGGTCATCGCAAACAGGTTCCCGCTGAACTGAACGGTGAAGTGGCTCCAGAGGCCCAGACGGGTTCCGGGTTGTTTCCAAGCCCGGGACAGGGAGATGCCGGTGGCACGCAGGCCCTGACCGGCTTCCCGCGGTGGGTGTCCGGGCGGGGCGTCGCGGAGCACCGCCAGGACCAGTACCACTGCCAGCACTGACATCGCTGCCAAAGTGAGGAAAGCCGGGGTCCATCCGGCGGTATGGAGAAGCAGCGCGAACGGCACAACACTGAAGAGCTGACCAAGCTGACCAGACATGCCCGTCAGCTGGGTGACCAGTGGAACCTTGGCGGGGGCAAACCACAAAGGGACCAGACGGATCACCGAAATAAAGGTCATCGCGTCCCCTGCCCCCACCAGGACCCGGCCCAGCACGCCCCCGGGAACACTGTCCGCAAAAGCCAGCTGCAGCTGTCCCAAGCCCATGAGCACGGCACCACCGGCAATCATGGCCCGCGAACCAAACCTGTCCACCAGGACGCCCACGGGAATCTGCAAGCCGGCGTACACCAGAAGTTGCAGCACCGTGAAAAACGAGATGGCGGAGGCACTGGCGTGGAATCTGTCAGTGGCCTCCAAGCCTGCGACGCCAAACGAGGTTCGCTGCGCCACGGCCACCAGGTAGGCGAATACGCCGATCGTCCAAATCAGCCAGGCACGGGGAGCATTCACCCCACAATTATGCCTGCCGGCGGCTCAAAGCTGATTTATTGAGGCGAGTCTTTACGAGCCAGGTAGGCCTCCACCGCAGCCCCAATGTCTTCAGCGTTGGGGAGCTCATCATTCTCATCAGCCAGCAGCGATCGGCGGACAATGCCTTCGGATTTCTCGTCGTAGCGCGTCTCCAGATTGGTCACTACTGCCTGCACTTCCTCGGAAGCTTCGATCTGTTCGGCGATCTGGCGGCCCACTTCACGGCCGGCTTCCCGGAGCCTGTCCGTCGGCAGCATGAGGGACGTTGCCGCCCCCAGGTATTCCAAGCCGGCGACTGCGGCCGGCGGGTACTCAGCTTCGGAAAGGTAATGCGGGACGTGGATAACGTAGCCGGCTACGTTGCGCTCCGCTTCGGTGAGCCGGAGTTCCAGGATGTGCCCAATGGCGGCAGGAACATCTACGGTGGGCTTCCAACTCGATATTCCCTCAATGAGGTCGGGCATGTTGCCGTGGACCGTCACCCCGACAGGCCGCGTGTGCGGAACGGGCATGGGGATGGAATGGATCCAGGTCACCAGGTTGATGTCCAGCTCTTCCACGATTCCGACGACCGCGCGCGAGAAGCGCTCCCACTGCAGGTCGGGCTCGAAGCCGGCAAGCAAGAGGAAGGGTTGGCCGAGACCGTCGTTTAGCTTGTACAGGCCGAGCTTTGGTGCCTGGTAGTCCTGCAGATGGTCTTCCACAAAGCTGATGTGCGGCCGCCGCGAGCGGTAGTCGATGAGTTGGTCGGCGTCGAACATGGCCACCACCTCAGCGTCCAGTTCATCCAGAAGTTCCGCGTTGATCTGCCGAACTACCTGACCGGCATCGGCAAAACCCGTGAATCCCATGACCATATTCAGCCCGCGGAGCTCAGGGCTGTAAAAGGTCTCAATGTTTCGCGCATACAGCGATTCGGGGTCCAGGAGAGAGCCGGATATACGTTCAAACACGGCGTGTTCCTTTCGCAAAGATATAAAATTCTGGAGCTATTCCATACAACGCTGCACGGTCAACAGGCATTCCTGCCCCCGATGTGCCGCAGCTCTCATTTAATTGCTGTCCGCGGCCTTCCAGAGACTACGATCGAAGCGGGCCGACGTCCTGTGCGACGTTGGGCCCGAAGACCAAGGCCGCCGTCGTAGAAGACGTCGGGCGCGTACCGGGGCGGGCCGCCAAACATGTGGCCCCGCCATGCAATGCAGAGAGAAGTGAGGACACATCCTCGTGGTCAAGACTACTGACATCATCCTGGGCATCATCGCCAAGGACCTGAAAAAGTCCCCTAGCGACGCACTTGTGATTGGCGTTGCCCAAGGCTCGGACGGACCGGTACTACTGTCCAACCCGCTGAGCGCTAAAGCCGCGGAGTCCGTTGCAGGATCACTGCAGCTTTTGGGGATCACCGGCGCTGCCGATCAGGCACACCGGCTTCCAGGCCTGCCGGAGACGGGCTCAGGGATTCTTGTCCTTGCAGGAGTAGGAAAGCTCTCCGATGACGGCGGCCTGAGCGAAGAAGCCCTGCGACGCGCTGCGGGATCCGCCGTGCGCCAGCTCGCCGGTACCGCTTCGGTGACCTTGGCGTTCCCGACGGCGACACTTGCCGATGTCACGGCTGTCGCCGAAGGAGCTGCCTTGGGTGCGTACTCCTATACGGAGCACCGTTCCAGCAAGGATGGGCTGAAGGCCCCCGTGGCCAAGGCACTGATTTTCACGGATGTCGATGCCAAGTCCGCCCAGCCGGCGCTGGACCGGGCCATTGTGCTTGCTCGTGCCGTCAACTCAACCCGCACGTTGGTCAACCAACCGCCGAGCCACCTGTTCCCCGAGTCTTTTGCGGAGTCCGCTAAGGAACTGGCAAAGGGCCTGCCGGTCAAGATCACAGTCTGGGACGAAAAGCGCCTGGAAAAGGAAGGCTTCGGGGGTATTCTCGGCGTTGGCAAGGGCTCCACCCGCCAGCCGCGCCTCGTCAAAGTCGAATACGCCCCCGCGAAGGCCACGAAGAAGATTGCCCTCGTCGGCAAGGGCATCACATTCGACACGGGTGGCATTTCCATCAAGCCTGCCCTCGGCATGGGCGACATGAAGAGCGACATGGCCGGTGCCGCCGTCGTACTTAACACCGTCCTGGCCATCGCATCGCTCGGGCTTCCCCTCAAGGCGACCGCCTGGCTCTGCATCGCGGAGAACATGCCCTCGGGCGCTGCAGCCCGTCCCGCTGACGTGTTCACCATCTACGGCGGCAAGACAGTTGAAGTTCTGAACACGGATGCTGAAGGGCGCCTGGTGATGGCTGACGGCATCGTCGCTGCCAGCCTGGAGAAGCCGGATGCCATCATCGACGTAGCTACCCTTACAGGTGCGCAGCTGATCGCCCTGGGCCTGCGGACTGCAGGCGTCATGGGTTCCGACTCGGTAACTGCTGCCTTGAAGAGTGCCGCGGACCGTGCCGGGGAACTCGTGTGGCCCATGCCCCTGCCTGAGGAGCTTCGCCCCAGCCTGGACTCCCAGGTGGCCGACCTTGCGAACATCGGTGAGCGCAACGGCGGCATGATGACAGCAGCGGTCTTCCTCCGCGAATTCGTGGGAAAGAACGACGCCGGCCAGCAGATCCCGTGGGCCCACGTGGACATCGCGGGACCGTCGTTCAACAACGGAGCCCCCTACGGTTACACGCCCAAGCAGGGTACCGGATGCACTGTTCGCACCCTGGTTGCCTACGCCGAGGATCTCCTGGCCGCCTCCGCATAGCACCCCTCTGCACCTCCGGTTTGCGCGAGCCCCTGCCTGATCCCCGGCGAGGGCCGCGCAACCCCGGAATTATGCGGGGTGTAGCGCTGTGTCACAAGTGAACGTGAGTCTGGACACAAGCGCTCCCCAAAACGCCCGCAGAGGGTGGAGCATGGGTAGGTGGTTCGCTAAGGTGAACTCGATAGTCACAAATGCAAGAGAACTTAGGTGCTGGCATAATCACGGCAGAACAAGTTCCAAAGACCAGATGGCACGCAGTCCCGTGTCATCATTCACGCGAGGGAGCGTTTTAGTGGCCGATCAGGCAACTGCGCAAGAATTCGACATCCTGGTACTCGGTGGCGGCAGCGGCGGCTACGCCACTGCCCTGCGGGCCGTTCAGCTTGGGTTCACCGTTGGCCTTGTGGAAAAGGCAAAGCTCGGCGGAACCTGCCTGCACAACGGTTGCATTCCCACCAAGGCACTCCTGCACTCGGCCGAACTTGCCGACCATGCACGCGATTCCGCCAAGTACGGCGTGAACGTCACGCTCGACAGCATCGACATGTCGGCCGTGAACGCGTACAAGGACGGCATCATTGCCGGTAAGTTCAAGGGCCTCCAGGGACTCATCAAGTCCAAGGGCATCACCGTCATTGAGGGTGAAGGCAAGCTCCAGGGCAACAACACAGTCGTCGTGAACGGCACCTCCTACTCGGGCAAGAACATCGTCCTGGCCACGGGGTCATACTCCCGTTCGCTGCCCGGCCTTGAAATCGGCGGCAAGGTCATCACCTCCGACCAGGCCCTCACCATGGACTACATCCCCAAGAGCGCCATCGTTCTGGGCGGCGGCGTCATCGGAGTCGAATTCGCTTCCGTCTGGAAGTCCTTCGGCGTGGATGTCACCATCATCGAAGGCCTCCCCTCCTTGGTCCCCAACGAGGACGCCTCGATCGTCAAGAACCTTGAGCGTGCTTTCAAGAAGCGCGGCATTAAGTTCACCACCGGCATCTTCTTCAAGGGTGTCGAGCAGAACGACGACGGCGTCAAGGTCACCTTGGTTGACGGCCAAACGTTCGAAGCCGACCTCCTCCTGGTTGCCGTCGGCCGTGGTCCCGTCACCGCCAACCTCGGCTACGAAGAGGCCGGCATCACCATCGACCGCGGCTTCGTCATCACCAACGAACGCCTCCACACTGGCGTCGGCAACATCTACGCCGTTGGCGACATCGTCCCCGGTGTTCAGCTCGCGCACCGTGGCTACCAGCAGGGTATCTTCGTCGCCGAGGAAATCGCCGGCCTGAACCCGGCAATCGTCGAGGACATCAACATCCCCAAGGTCACCTACTGCGAGCCCGAAATTGCCACAGTCGGTTACACCGAGAAGGCCGCCAAGGAAAAGTTCGGCGACGACCAGGTCCAGACCCAGGAATACAACCTGGCCGGCAACGGCAAGAGCTCCATCCTCGGGACCGGCGGCATTGTCAAGCTCGTACGCCAGAAAGATGGCCCCGTTGTGGGCATCCACATGATCGGCTCCCGCATGGGCGAGCAGATCGGTGAAGCCCAGCTGATCGTGAACTGGGAAGCCTACCCGGAGGACGTGGCACAGTTGGTCCACGCCCACCCCACCCAGAACGAAAGCCTGGGCGAAGCCCACCTTGCCCTCGCGGGCAAAGCTCTCCACGGCTAAGTCTTACCAAGACCCGCGGGTCAGGTGCATGCAGCGCAATATGCCGCATGCACCTGACCCGGACCAGCAGAATTCATCCGCACAAAGATCAATAAGGAGAACGGGGACGACATGTCTGAATCCGTTAACTTGCCCGCCCTCGGTGAGAGTGTCACCGAAGGAACCGTCACCCGCTGGCTCAAGCAGGTTGGTGACCGGGTGGAGATCGACGAGCCGTTGCTCGAGGTTTCAACCGACAAAGTAGACACCGAAATCCCTTCTCCGATCTCTGGCGTCATCGAAGAAATCCTCGTCGCTGAAGACGAGACGGCCGAAGTAGGCGCCCCCTTGGTCCGCATCGGCGACGGCTCCGGTTCGGCCGCTCCTGCAGCCGAGGCTGCACCGGCTGAGGAAGCCCCGGCTGAGCAGGCTGCACCGGCAGAAGAAGCTCCCGCCGCTCCTGCCGCTGAAGAGGCCCCGGCCGCTGAAGCCCCCGCGGCTTCCGGCGAAGGCCACGAAGTCACCCTCCCCGCATTGGGCGAGAGTGTCACCGAAGGTACCGTCACCCGTTGGCTGAAGGCCGTAGGCGACACCGTTGAGGTGGACGAGCCCCTCCTCGAGGTTTCCACCGACAAGGTAGACACCGAGATCCCGTCCCCCGTTGCCGGCACCCTGCAGGAAATCCGCGTCAGCGAGGATGAGACAGCAGAGGTTGGCTCCGTCCTTGCCGTCATCGGCTCCGGCGCTGCCCCCGCTTCGGCTCCCGCACCGTCTGCCGCGCCCGCCGCTGAGGCCCCGGCTGCACCCGCAGCCGCCCCGGCACCCGCAGCACCCGCTGCCGCCCCGGCACCCGCAGCACCCGCTGCCGCCCCGGCACCCGCAGCACCTGCCGCTGCTCCGGCGGCACCCGCAGCCGCCCCGGCACCGGCAGCCCCTGCCGCTGCATCTGCTCAGGCTGCTCCGGCAGAAGGTTCTTCGGAATCCGGTTACGTCACTCCGCTGGTTCGCAAGCTTGCCAACCAGCACGGTGTAGACATCGCATCGGTCTCCGGCACCGGCGTCGGTGGCCGCATCCGCAAGCAGGACGTCCTGGCTGCCGCCGAAGCGAAGCAAGCAGCCGCAGCTCCCGCTGCAGCTGCCCCCGCTGCAGCTCCGGCCGCGAAGGCCGCTGCCCCCGTGGTTGCCTCCTCCCTGCGAGGCACCACTGAGAAGGCCCCGCGTATCCGCCAGGTTATTGCCCGCCGCATGCGCGAGTCCCTTGAGGTCTCCACTCAGCTGACCCAGGTGCACGAGGTCGACATGACCAAGATCGCCAAGCTCCGGCTCAAGGCCAAGAACTCCTTCCAGGCCCAGAATGGCGTCAAGCTGACGTTCCTGCCCTTCATCGCCAAGGCAGTGGCCGAGGCCCTGAAGCAGCACCCGAAGCTGAACGCTGCTTACGATGAGTCCAAGCAGGAAATCACCTACCACAACGCCGAGCACCTGGCGATCGCCGTGGACACAGACAAGGGCCTTTTGGTTCCCGTCATTTCCGACGCCGGTAACCTCAACCTTGCCGGCCTGGCCAGCAAGATCGCCGACGTCGCAGGCCGTACCCGCGATGGCAAGATCGGCCCGGACGAGCTCTCCGGTGGCACCTTCAGCATCACCAACATCGGTTCCGTTGGTGCACTGTTTGATACCCCCATCATCAACCAGCCACAGGTAGGCATCCTCGGAACCGGCGCGATCGTCAAGCGCGCCGTCGTGGTTGCCGACGAAAACGGCGACGACTCCATCGCCATCCGCTCCATGATGTACCTGTCCCTCACGTACGACCACCGCCTGGTGGACGGTGCGGATGCCGGACGCTTCCTGCAAACCCTCAAGGCCCGCCTTGAAGACGGTGCTTTCGAAGCAGACCTCGGCCTCTAAGACCGTGCTGAACTAAGCAGCGTTTGTAAGAATCAGAAGGGCAGGTTACCGGGACAACCGGTAACCTGCCCTTCTGCTTTCGATGCACCTGACGGCGTCCGCGTGGCTTTGCTACGGGACGTAGAACCAACTGGATAAGCTGGGGCCATGAGTATTCTCTTCAGCATTCTGGTGTTCTTGCACATCGTCGGCGCGGCCATGATCGTGGGCTACTGGATCGCCACTCTCAAGACCCCCACCGTCCACCCGCGCCAGCGTGACGGCGCCTTCCTTCAGCTGCTCACGGGCATCGCCATGATGGGTGTGATTCCCCTGCTGCCGGACGCCGACCCCAGCTACTTCAAGCTTGGCATCAAGTTTGCCATCGGCGTTGCCGTCGCCGTCCTCGCCGTCATAGGAGCCCGCAAGGTCAAGAACGGCGAGCCTGTGTCCACCGGACTGGCACATGGCGTAGGCGGTTTGGCCTTGATCAACATCGCCATCGCCACCCTCTGGAACTAGGCCCGGGCTACACAAAACTTCCGGGGCCCCTGTGCCGGCCGGACTGTGTCAGTTGTTAGGTATCCATGACGCCAGTCCGGGGGTCACAATCCACCGTCAGCAGAATGCCCGTGCGGTCCGGCGGGCAAATCCATAGGATTGATCCCGGTGGCACCTGCCAAAGGCTGGTTGCCGACTCACAACGATCCCAAGGAGTGGACATGGCAGCAACACGCACCGCACACACGGTTTGGAACGGAACCCTGATCGAGGGCGCCGGCAACACAACTCTGGATAGCTCGGGTCTGGGCACGTTCGATGTCACTTGGAAGGCGCGCACCGAGCAGTCCGGCGGCAAGACGAGTCCCGAAGAGCTGATTGCCGCTGCCCACTCCGCATGCTTCTCCATGGCCTTCAGCCACGCTTTGGCCGGCGAAGGTTTCACCGCAGAGGAAGTGAACACCAAGGCTGACGTCACGTTTGTTCCCGGCACCGGCATCACGGGAAGCCACTTGACCATGACCGCAAAGGTTCCCGGCCTCTCCGAGGAAGACTTCCGTCGCATCTCCGAAGACGCGAAGACCGGCTGCCCCGTTTCCGGCGCTCTGGCCAGCATCGAGATCACCTTGGATGCCACCCTCACGGCGTAGCACCGAACAGCATCGCGCGAAAACCAGGAAGAGCCCCGTCGCTCCCCCTCAGGGAAGCGGCGGGGCTCTTCTGCGCCTGGTTGCCTATCAGCCCTTCCGGGGACGTGACGGCAGCGGTGCCGGCCGGAGCTTTCGGTAGCCCTCACGCAACGGAGGACGGTCGGTGGGCAGTTCCTGGATCATTTCCTTAAGTGCACCGATTCCGTATTCCAACTGGGGATCCGTCCCGGCCGCATACGCATGCGGCGGGAACAGTACCTCAATGTCCGGCTCCACACCACGGTTTTCGACGTCCCAACCGATCCCGCCACTGAACCACGTGGCGTATCTTGGCTGGGTAACACCGGTTCCATCGGCGAGTGAGAAGCGGTTGTCGATGCCCACCACGCCACCCCACGTCCGCGTACCAATGACGGGGCCTATGCCCCGCAGCTTGGATACTTGGGTGATGATGTCACCGTCGGATCCGGCAAATTCATCGGCGAGGATGATCACGGGTCCGCGCGGCGCATGGTGCGGGTAGGTCCGAGGCTTTTCACCGCGCGGCATACTCCACCCCGTGACCTTGCGCCCGATCAGTTCGGCTACCAGCTGGGAAGTGTGTCCTCCGCGGTTACGCCGCACATCCACAATGAGGCCGTCCAAGGCCGTCTCCGTGTCGAGATCGCGGTGGAGCTGCGCCCAGCCGTTGGCCATCATGTCCGGGACATGCAGGTAGCCGAATGTTCCGTCCGAGGCCTCACGGACTGTACGCCGGTTGGCCCTGACCCAATCCTGGTATCGCAGCCGCTCCTCATCACGGACGGGAACCACTGCAACGCGTCGCTGGGCACCGGCAGCTCCTCCATGGCCATCACCATTGAGGAGCGTCAGCTCAACAGTCCTACCCGCCGAACCCACCAACTGCATCGCCGGGGTTAGGGCCGCCGAAAGCTCGACGCCGTCAATCGCCATAAGGACGTCGCCCACCTTGGCATCCACCCCGGGACGAGTCAGGGGGGAGGTGGCCAGCGGGTCGGAGGACTCTCCGGCGAGGATCCTGGTGATTTCCCACCCCTTGGCACCGAGTTGGAACTCTGCTCCAAGCCTGCCCTGGCCGTTTCGCCCGGGCTCAGTGACAGCCGTCGGTTTGACGTAGGCATGTGATGTGCCCAGCTCACCATGAATCTCCCACAGAAGGTCCACCAGGTCATCGTGGGATCCGAGCCTGTCCACGATCGGACGGTAGCGCTTGTACACGGAGTCCCAATCCTGGCCCGCCATGTCGGCGGTCCAGAAGAAGTCCCTTTGCAGCCGCCAGGCCTCGTCGAACGCCTGTCCCCACGCCGCCACCGGGTCTATGATGGCCCGAACCCTGTTGAGCTCCACCTTGACAAGATCGGCAGAGTCCTCTTCCACCTTGTTCTCAGCAGGAACGGACGTAACCTGCTTGTCCAGCACGTAAACGATCCGGCTCAGGTCACCCGACAGCCGGTAGCTGTCCACTGCCTTGACGAGCGTGACCGGCTTGCGCTTGGCGAGGTCGTAACGGACCAGGGACGGCGCCGACTTTTTGTCTTGGAGGGTTCCCCGACCATCGCCCATGACTCCCGAAAGTTCGGTGTCGAGCCACAACAGGGCACCCTCGCCAACACCCAGCTCGGAGTAGTTCCCTTGAGGTACCGGCACAGCAATCACTCTGTGGGCGAGCCCGTCCGGGTCCACGCGCACGGCGGCAGCTTCGCCGTCGTCGGTCTTGTCCTTATCGGACGGGACCGCGGTAGCCGAGGCGTCCTCAAGCGTGTCTACGGAAGGGCCAAAGGGCGACGGCGTATCCGCGGCCAAAGCCACCATATACGGCTTGATGGGACTCGGGAAGGAGAGGTCGAAGGAGTGACCGTCGTACACGGGGTCGAAGCTCCTGTTGGACAGGAATGCCAGGAACTTTCCGTCCGGGGTGAACCTGGGAGACTCGTCACGGAAGCGCCCGTCCGTGACATCGATGATGCCTGCACCAGGCTCTGCCGGCCGGGCAATCCGAAGCTTGCTCCGCGAACCGAAGGACGTCACCGGCTCGGACCAGGCAAGCCACTGGGAGTCGCTGGACCACGAGAATTGATCAATGCTGCCTTCACCAACGCTGACAAGCCGCACCAATGTTCCTGCAGCGGTATCGGCAATAAAGACGTCGCCGAAGGACGTGCCGACAGCTATCCAGCGTCCATCCGGGCTGGCTTCCAGCGCGCTCGTCCGCGTAGGGGCAGGGAATTCAACCCGAAGATCCGCAGAGTCTTCCGATGCCACGGGAGCCTCGTTGGCCGCGGTACCGCCCGCGGTGTCCGGGGATGGTACAACGTTGCTTGCCTCAGCCGTTCCGGAGTGTGTTTGCTCGGCCGATGCCTGTGCGGGCTGCTTCACCGCCTGGGCGTTTGCGTGCCCCAACACATTGGATGCGGCAACGGGCTTTGGCAGAGGTGCTGACTCTTCTGCAGCAGGGGCGGCTTGTTCGGTAGTGGGTGCGGGAACCTCCACCACAGCAGCCAGGCGGGCGGCGATGCGCTTGATGTACAACGCTTCCACTCCCCCGTGGTCTGCGACGTACGCTATCCGTCCATCCGTAAGAGGCCGGGGAAGCCGGGCGCGGACTCCCGGGGTTGCCTCAATTACCCGCGAGGGTCCGTCCTTGTGACGAAGCCAGTGGATGGTGCCGTGCGATTCCACGGCGCTGGCAGTTCCGGTGAAGTTGGGGAAGACGTCCCCCAAGTGGGCGGAAGTCTTCAGCGGCGCGGGGCGGCGACCCGGTGATGCCGAGCCAAGGGTGACGTCCACTTTGACGGGCTCTGCTTCTGCATCCAACGACGGCAACATCCAAAGCTCGCCTGCCGATTCAAAGACCACCTTGGTGCCATCCGTGCTGGCGTGCCGAACGTAGAAGTCCTCATGGTCCGTGTGGCGGCGCAGGTCGGAACCATCCGGAAGCACCGAGTAGAGGTTTCCATATCCCTCGTGGTCCGAAAGAAACGCAATCCGCCCTTGAATCCACAGGGGGTCGGTGAGGTTCCCGTCGAGCTCCTTCACCAACCGCTCAAACTCGCCGTTACCGTCAGCGTCGATCCAGAGCTTCCCGGCTGTGCCACCACGGTAGCGCTTCCACCAAGCGGGCTCGCGTGAAAGCACGCTTGCCAGGACAACAGGCTTCTCGTCACCAATTTCGGGTCCGAAGGCAACAGCCTCCACCGGGCCGAAAGGAAGCTCGACGGCGGCGCCGCCGTCCAGCGGGAGGCTGTAAGCGTGCGTGTGGCGGCTTTCGGCCTGTTGGAAGGCGCTCGTCACCACCACATTCCCTGCCGGTGTGAATCCCTTAACCTTCGTAGTGCTGTGCCCGAAGTACGACAACTGCCTGTACCCGCCGCCGTCGACGTTTGCGGTGACCACCTCCGGTGACGTACCCACAACAGTGGTCCACACCAGCTTCTTGCCGTCCGGAGTAAACCTGGGGTTCCTGGCTGGCAGTTGCTGGGAGGAAATCCGCCAGGCGCGGCCGCCTGAAAGGGGTGCGATCCAGATGTCGTCTTCGGCCACGAAGGTGACCAGATCGCCGTGCACATGCGGGAAACGGAGGTAGCTGGAGGAGGTCATTGTTCGATCATAGTCAAGAGGCATCACTGAACTGCGGCATCCACCGCCGTTTCCACCACAAGCGTTCGCCATGGTGAGATGGGTCATGAGAATCGTGATGTCCGGAGCTTCGGGAATGATCGGGTCGGCCCTGGCCGAGCAGTTGACCGCTGAAGGCAACGAGGTAGTACGGCTGGTGCGGCGCCCAGCCGAAACGGCACGTGAATGGGCGTGGGACCCGGACAAGGGCGAACTTGATGAGTCTGTCCTGGAGGGAGCCGATGCCGTAGTCAACCTATCGGGCGCCGGCATCGGAGACCGCCCGTGGACAAAACGCCGGATTCAGGTCCTCACCGAATCCCGCCTCCGACCAACACAGACACTGACCGCGGCAATGCGGCGGCTCAGCAACCCCCCTTCCACCTTTGTCAGCCAATCAGCGTCCGGCTATTACGGCGCCTCACGCGAAGGGGTGCTGCGGGAAGATTCAGGCCAGGGTACCGGCGTGCTGGGGCATCTTTCCTTTGAATGGGAGCGAATGGCAAGAACAGCACCATCCGGGGTGCGCGTGGTAACCCCCCGGACCGGCGTGGTGCTGAGTACCTCCGGTGGCGCGCTCGGGCCGCTGCTTCCCTTGCTGAAACTTGGGCTGGGAGGACCGTTCGGCAATGGCCGCCAGTACTGGCCATGGATCACATTGGCCGACGAAGCCCGCGCCCTCGCCTACCTCCTTACCGCAAACCTTGAGGGACCGGTGAACGTCTGCGCCCCGGAGAGTGCTGACGTTAACACGATCGTTGCTGAACTCGCCAAGGCCTTTCACAGGCCAGCTTTCCTGCGCGTTCCCCGACCAGCCCTGAAACTGGTTCTGGGAGGGCTGGCAGACGAACTCGTCATGGCCAACCAGCGAATGGAGCCGTCGCGGCTGCAGGAAGCCGGCTTCCATTGGTTGCATCCGACCCTCCCCGATGCCATGGAATGGCTGAAGCAGCAAGAGGCCCGCTGACACGGGCCCCTGGCATGTTCGGGCGATCATCCAGTGGTTGGCATCACTTAGCGGGCGCGGCGCTCAGGATTCCCGAAATCTGCCAGCGCCCGCCTGTTCGAACCATGTCCAGCCGGAGTTGCTGCGGCGCCCCTGGGCCCTCGGTCCTGACAATCTCTCCCGAGACCAGGCGTTCCTCATATCCTGAGGTCATGGCCGTTACCGCCACCAGCACACGATCTCCCTGCGGGGGTCCGTCCAGGGTCAGGGCTGTCAGCGTTGTGTGGAGACCGGCAAACGCCGTCCCGGCGCCCCGAAGATAATCTTCCAACTGCTGATCGGCGGCCTCAGCCTGCGAACCTGGCGCGTTCACGGCCTCCAAAAGGTCCAGGCGCCGGTCTCCCAAGGCAATGTCGCGCAGGGCCGACAACGCCGGCACGGCGATCAGGGGGTCCTGGGATTGAAGCCCTTCCGAGAGCGCCTGCGGAAGATCCTGGCGGTTCCGAGAATCTCCGGCATGGCTGGGATCGGCAACGCCGGTTTCGGCCGCTGCTTGGTGGACGATCGCCGTCGTCGGTCCAAACTGCTGCCAGGTGATCCATGAAGCGACAGCAATAAACGCCACCATCGCCGTCACGAGCAGCGGCCGGCCGCCACCTTCACGGCCGGGGCGGCTCAGTGGGTTGCGCGCGCGGTGTGGCACAGGAAGCGCCACGCCGTGCACGAACGGCAGCCATCTCCACAACGCCTGCCACCAGCGGGTGGCCCGGCGGGGCGAACGCCCCATGGCCTCGCGTCTGGTCAGCAATTCAGGAATGACGGAGGCATGCACGGCGCCGGAGAGATCGAGCGACTCGGGAGCAGCACTTCTGAAGATTGCCGTGCCAAGTTCCCTGGCCGAGGGGCGATTTTGTGGGTTAGGGTCCAGGGCGGCCTCTAAAGCCGCCGCCATTGCCTTGGGCACCTCGGGCACCAGAAGGGACAAAGGCGGACGATCCTGTTCCGGGCCAGGCGTTGTCCCCGTCAGGCAGTACCAGCCCACCGCTCCCAGCGAATAGACGTCGCGTTGGGGCTGGAGATTGTTCCGGGAAAGACCGCCGTTCGCGGACACTGGGGCCGGTGGTTCCATGAAGCCGGGCGTTCCGACACTTGGCCCCTGTGGAGTGTCGCCCACCATGGCGGCAACGCCAAGATCAGCCAGCAGCGGCATCCCTTCCGCAGTCAACAGGACGTTGCCCGGTGACACATCTCCATGTTCGGTGCCGTTGACGTGCAAGTATTCCAATGCCTGGGCAAGGGGCGTCAGGATCGTCACGGCTTCTCCGATCCTGAGCTTTCCCCTTGCTGATATCAGGTTGCCCAGCGAGCCTCCCGCTGCGTAGTCCATGACGATCCCCAGCGTCCCCTCGCCAACCGCACCCACGTGGAGGACCTCGTGGACACCGATGAGGTGCTTGTGCTTGAGGCCGGAGAGGAGCCTCATCTCGCGGACCAGGTCCCGGGAAACCTTGGCCAATGCCTTTGAACCACCACCGGAGGCATCAGGCGTGGCGCACTTGACCGCAAACCGCGCACCGTCCTTATCCCTCGTGACCAGCCAAACGGTGGCGCTGCTGCCGCGGCCCAGCGGGCGGGATATCGAATAGCCAGGAACGTGGGGAGCCACGGCCCCGGGAGCGTCAAGAGTTTCCATAGACAAGGTGTACCGGACCTCAGGAATTTCCGCAGAAGTTATCCACAGGCACTGACATTGCCAGCTGCACGTTCCCACTACCCTGGATGCGACTGAGAGCTTCACCACAAAACCATGGCTCGTCTCCTGCGGGGTCTAAGCTTGAACCCATGACTCTTGAGTTTTCACAACTGGGTCTTGCCCCTGATTTCGTTGATTACATGCAGGGCTGGGACCTGCAACGCGAAGTCCACAACAAAGTTGTTGCGGGCGAGAAGAACAGCACCGTCTTGATCCTTGAGCACGCCGCCGTCTACACGGCCGGCAAACTCACCGAGGACCACGAACGCCCCTTTGACGGCACTCCCGTAGTTCCCGTGGATCGCGGCGGGAAACTGACGTGGCACGGCCCGGGGCAGCTCATTGCATATCCCATCCTCAAGCTAAAGAACCGTGCCGGTATCCGCGATTACGTGGAACGGCTCGAGGCCATCATGATTGCCGTGATGCACGACTACGGCATTAACGCCGTCACGGTGAAGGGCCGGGCCGGCGTCTGGATCCTTGCCGACGACAAAGGACCTGACCGCAAGATCGCCGCGATCGGCATTCGGGTCCTGGACGGCGTCACCATGCACGGCGTGGCCATCAACTGCAGCAATGACCTGGCACCCTATGCGCAGATCATCGCTTGTGGTATCACCGACGCCAGCGTCACCACCATGTCGCTGGAAACCGGCCGGACCATCAACCCTGCCGACATCGTTGACCGCTTTGTTGAAGAATTCAACAAGCATGAAGAAGCACTCGTTTCCACACCCGAAGGAGCACTCCAGTGACCTTGGCACCTGAAGGCCGTAAGTTGCTGCGCGTTGAGCAGCGTAACTCGGCGGTCCCGGTTGAACGTAAGCCTGAGTGGATCAAGGCCAAGGTCCAGATGGGTCCGGAGTTTGTCCAGCTCAAGAACCTGGTGAAGAAGGAAGGCCTGCACACGGTGTGTGAAGAGGCCGGGTGCCCGAACATTTTTGAGTGCTGGGAAGACAAGGAAGCGACGTTCCTGATCGGCGGGTCCGAGTGCACCCGGCGCTGTGATTTCTGCCAGATCGATACCGGCAAACCCTCACCGGTGGACATGTTCGAACCCACCAAGGTGGCCCGCAGTGTCCAGGCGATGCAGTTGCGCTACGCCACGGTGACCGGGGTGGCCCGTGATGACCTGGCCGATGAAGGTGTGTGGTTGTACGCCGAGACGGTCCGGAAGATCCATGAGCTGAACCCGGGTACGGGGGTGGAGTTGCTGATCCCTGATTTCTCCGGCAAGCCCGAGCACATCGCGGCGATCTGTGATTCCAGGCCCGAGGTGTTCGCCCATAACGTGGAGACCGTGCCGAGGATTTTCAAGCGCATCCGTCCGGCGTTCCGGTACGAGAGGTCCCTGGATGTGATCACGCAGGGCCGGGATTTGGGCATGGTGACCAAGTCCAACCTGATCCTGGGCATGGGTGAGACCCGCGAGGAAATCTCCGAAGCCCTGAGGGACTTGCACGCGGCCGGCTGTGACCTGATCACGATCACCCAGTACCTGCGCCCGTCCGAGCGTCACTTGCCGGTGGACCGGTGGGTCAAGCCGCAGGAGTTCGTGGACCTCCAGCACGAGGCCGAAGAGATCGGGTTCCTGGGCGTCATGTCCGGTCCGTTGGTGCGGTCCTCGTACCGGGCCGGGCGCCTCTGGGCAACCGCGATGCGGAAGAAGGGCCGGGACATCCCCGACGAGCTCGCCCACATCGCCGAGGGCATCCAGGACTCCGGCACCACCCGCCAGGAAGCCTCCACCATCCTCGCCGCCCACAGCTAGACACCAAAAAACGCGGCCAAGAACCACACAACAGTGAAGGACCGGATGCCACCATCTTGGCGTCCGGTCCTTTTGCGTCCATCACGTAGAATTAAGGCACTATGGCGAACTCCTCTGATTCCAGCAATTCGACCCCCTCGGCCGACGCACCCAAGCGTGGGCTGTTCCAGCGCAAGCCTAAGGAAGCCAAGGCCAAGAAGCCGAGCCAGCTGAAGCAGATCGCTGAAGTCTTCAAAATGACCCGGCGAAATGACCCGCAGGTTGCATGGGTCATGCTGCTGGCATTCCTTGCAGTGGTTGCCGTGGCCCTTCTCATCGGCTTCCTGCTGGAGAACTGGGTTACCGGCCTGATCATTGGTATCCCACTGGGCCTGCTTGCGGCCGTCTTCATACTGTCCCGCAGGGCCGAGAAGGCTGCTTTCGCGCAAATTGAGAACCAGCCAGGCGCTTCCGGCGCGGCACTGGGTACTCTCCGCCGCGGATGGGTAACCCAGGACCAGCCTGTTGCTGTCAACCCCCGCACTCAAGACGCTGTGTTCATGGCAATTGGCCGCCCCGGCGTCGTCCTGGTCAGCGAAGGCCCCACCCACCGCGTCAAGCCGTTGGTGGACGCCGAGCGTAAGCGCCTCGCGCGCATCCTGCCCAACGTGACCATCCACGTGTTGGAATCCGGTCGCGGAGAAGGCCAGGTACCACTGAACAAATTGGCCAAGACCATGGGCAAACTGAAGAACGAACTCACCAAGGTGGAAGTCAACGCGGTTTCAAAGCGCATCAACTCCCTTGGAAACCGGCTGCCGATCCCTAAGGGCATTGACCCTTACAAGGCCCGTCCGGACCGCAAGGCCGCCCGCGGACGCTGATCCACTCAACGAAGAACCGCCCCCGTCTGTACTACGAGACGGGGGCGGTTCTTCGTTGGGTTGCTTTATCGCAGGCCCGGCTGAAGTCAGGTGCGCTTACATCCTGATGAGGATCGTGTTCATCGCCTTGTCGTGCAGCCCGCGATGATCGGGGTCGAACACCACTGCGGGGATGACAAGACACAGAAGGAGGGTGCGCACCACGGCGGCCAAAGGTCCAGCAGGACCGCCGCCCAGGCGGACCACGTGGATCCCGGCGATTCTGTGACCGATGCTGTACCCCAGCGTTCCGATCAGGAGGATCTGCTCCGCAGCGAAGATGGCCAAGGTTGCCCACGCATCACCGCCGAAGGCAAAGTTGCTGATCACCAGTGCGATCGCCCAGTCCACCACGATTCCCAGGATGCGGCGTCCTGCCCGCGCCATGGAGCCGGGACCGGACTCTGGCAAGCCAAGCCGTTCACCGGGATATTTGGAGATTCCGGACGTGTCCGGACCGCTCAACCATGAGCCAATGTCTTTTCGATCTACCACACTCCAAGCCTAACGGCTGGCATGACTGGCGACCGACCCGAGGGAGCCCTGATCGGTATGCAATGCCCGGGGTGTTCGCCTGCCGGACCCGGATGGACCGGACACAGGACAGCCGACTACCGTTTACACAACAGATGATTCTGTAACCTGCCGGAAACAATACTGACACCCCCGGGAAATCCCATCTCCCTATGGTGGTATGAGTTGCCAGCCACCATGGCACGGGGAACTTTTTGTGTCTCCGGACCCTTGGAATGGGCTGCACCACGCGGCCTTCCGGGCCTGTTACTTGATATGCATAAGGAGCATAGATGTTCAAGACTGCGGACGAAGTCCTCAAGTTCATCAAAGACGAAGACGTCAAATTCGTCGATATCCGCTTCACCGACCTCCCTGGTGTCCAGCAGCACTTCAACGTGCCGGCCAAGAGCGTCGACCTCGATTTCTTCGTCCACGGCCAGCTCTTCGACGGATCTTCCATCCGCGGCTTCCAGGGCATCGCCGAGTCCGACATGCAGCTCATCCCGGATGTGACCTCGGCTTTCATCGACACCTTCCGCATCGAGAAGACGCTCGCGCTGAACTTCTCCATCGTCAACCCCCGCACGGGTGACCCGTACCACCGCGACCCCCGCGGCGTGGCTGAGAAGGCTGAAGCCTACCTGGCCTCCACCGGCATCGCCGACACCGCGTTCTTCGCTCCTGAGGCCGAATTCTTTGTCTTCGACAACATCCAGTACCAGTCCTCACCGCAGGGCAGCTTCTACAAGATCGACTCGGAAGAAGCACACTGGAACACCGGACGTAAGGAAGAGGGCGGAAACCTCGGTTATAAGACCCCCGTCAAGGGCGGTTACTTCCCGGTCTCCCCCACTGACAAGCAGGCGGACCTTCGCGACGCCATGTGCATCGAGTTGGACAAGGCCGGCCTTGAGGTTGAGCGCTCCCACCACGAAGTTGGATCCGCCGGCCAGGCTGAGATCAACTACAAGTTCACCACGCTGACCGCAGCTGCTGATGACCTGCAGAAGTTCAAGTACATCATCAAGAACACTGCCGATGCCTGGGGTAAGTCGGTCACCTTCATGCCGAAGCCTGTTTTCGGTGACAACGGCTCGGGCATGCACTGCCACCAGTCGCTGTGGAGCAACGGCGATCCGCTGTTCTACGACGAAAAGGGTTACGCAGGCCTCTCGGACACGGCTCGCTGGTACATCGGCGGCCTGCTGAAGCACTCTTCCGCTGTCCTGGCTTTCACCAACCCGACGGTCAACTCCTACCGCCGCCTGGTCAAGGGCTTCGAAGCTCCCGTGAACATGGTTTACTCGCAGGGCAACCGCTCCGCCGGTATCCGTATCCCCATCACGGGCACCAACCCGAAGGCCAAGCGCATCGAGTTCCGCGCTCCGGATCCCTCCTCCAACCCGTACCTGGCGTTCGCTGCCCAGCTGATGGCCGGCATTGACGGCATCCGTAACCGCATTGAACCCCCGGCTCCCATCGACAAGGACCTCTACGAGCTCCCGGCCGAAGAAGCCAAGGACATCCCCAAGGCTCCGGGTACCCTGGAAGAAGCCCTTGAGGCCCTGCGCGAGGACAACGAGTTCCTCCAGGCCGGCGGCGTCTTCACCCAGGACCTGATCGATACTTGGATCGACTACAAGTACGAGAATGAGATCCGCCCGCTGTCACTGCGCCCGAACCCCTACGAGTTCGAGCTCTACTACGGCGTCTAGCATTTACGTGCACTCGCTGTAACCAGCAAAAAGGCCAGCGTCAGTCCGGAAGGACTGGCGCTGGCCTTTGCTTTAACGGCTTATTCAGACTTGCCCTGATCCCGCTCCTTGATGTTCCTGGTGATCTCGTCAAGCTTGTCCTTGACGAACGAGGCTGCCTCTGAAAGGCCCTTCTCGGCGCTACCTAACGGGTCCAACTGAAGGTACACGTTCTTATCGATGGGAAGATCGTATTCGTCCTTCAGATGGGTACCGCCGGCAACTCCGTCGAGGGACAGGTACACAAGTGCTTCGGTCCTGGCGATGCCCGCAATCGTGCCGAAGACGACGGTGAAGTCATTGGGCTGAAAGCTCACAGAATGGCCCACGTGACGCCGGTCCAGCTCTCCGGCAGGAATGGCCTTCTCGGACGGATTTCCGTTGTATTCCATGTACTTCCCCTATGCGTTGAGATCAGATACATAAGAAGTCTATAAGGGCACTTAGCTTTTGGGGCCAGCGCACGTCATCGGGCTCCACCGGAAAACCGGCCGACTACTGCTTTCCGTACTTCTTGTGCACGGCCTGCTTACTGACGCCCAGGCAAAGGGCGATCGCTTCCCAGGACAAGCCCGATTGCCGGGCGGCCCGCACCAGCGAAGCCTCCCTGCGACCCACTTCCTTTTGCAACTCCGCAACAGCGTAAAGAGCCTCAGCCGGGCCCATCCCATCCATTGATCCCACCAGGGTTTTCATTCGGTCCACCTCCATGCCGTCAACCATAATTGACGAAATGACATGCGTCAACCTTAGTTGACTTCGATATAGAAGGAGGGTGCTGGACCCTGATCACGCGAAGGCTTTGTACATGGTCCGCTGCGGTCCGGCACCGCCGCCCAGATAACGACCCGAGTCCACGAAACCGGCCTTCGCATAAGCGGCCAGACCTGCGCGGTTGCGCTCGTTGACGGAAAGCACGACGCCGGCCTGTCCGCCACCCAGCCTCGAGGTCAGTTTGCGCGCCTCCTCCGCAGCGGCCCGCGCAGCCGAAGTACCGAGTCCGCGCCCCTGGCTTTTTGTGTCGATGAGGAATCCCCGCAGCAACCACACCGACTCGTCATCGGGCCAGCCTGCGAGCGTGGCAGCTCCGGTCTGGAGGGTCAGCACACCAACAGCGGCTCCCCCGGCCTCAATGACGTACGGGAAACGGGATTCTTCTTCCAAGGAGATCAGCATCATGCGCAGTGGATCTCCAACGAACTCCCGCTGGCCCGGTTCCACCGCCAACTCCGCGACCGCGCCAAGCTGAATGGCGCGGGCGTCGTCGTCGAGCATTTTGAGGGGAATCAACCAAACGTCCATACGCTCGTGAGGATCAGCGTGTATCAAAAAATCGTCCTCTGGTTCGCCTTCAAGCATTAACTGGATTTCTCATCCTTCAGTTGCCGTAGAACTCTTTTTCGAAGACACCCCGGGCCCGGCGACTAAGCCGCAGATAATCCTCCTCGAAGTGACCCGCGTTCCCTGGTTCATAGCCACACCAGCGCGCCACTGCCTCCAGGTCCTTCCGTGATGACGGCAGGAGATCCGAGGCCCGGCCCGTCACAATGACGTTGGCGGAGCGGATGCGGCTGGCGAGTCGCCACGCCTCCCGCAGGAGCGCGGCATCCTCCTCAGCAATGAACTCCAACTGTTCCGCAGCAGCCAATGCGTCCAGGGTTGACGATGTTCGCAGCTCCGGGTGCTCTCCGGCGTGCTGGAGCTGAATCAGCTGAACCAGCCATTCAACATCGCTCAAGCCGCCACGGCCAAGCTTGACGTGCCGTGCGGGATCAGCGCCACGGGGCAAACGCTCGGACTCCACCCTGGCCTTGACACGGCGGATCTCACGGACGTCCTGCTCCGCAAGGTGCTCGGGGTACCGTATGGGATCAATGAGGCGTAAGAAGTCAGTGGCAAGCTCGTCCGAGCCTGCCATCGGGCGGGCCCGCAGGAGGGCTTGCGCCTCCCAGATAAGGGACCACCGCCGGTAGTACTCCGCATACGACTCCAAGGACCGCACCATAGCGCCGTTCTTGCCCTCCGGACGGAGATCTGCGTCCACCATGAGCACCCGTTCGGCCATGATCGCGGGCTTCAGCGGCTGGGTGAGGAAGCTGGATACCTTGGCAACTATGGTGGCCGCTTGCTCCTGAGCCTCGGCATCGGAGAATCCGGCACGGGCACGGTGAACGTAGATGACGTCAGCGTCCGAGCCGTAGCCAATCTCCCGGCCACCCTGCCGCCCCATCGCCACCACCAGGACGTCAGTTTTCAGCGGACCCGTCGCCGCGACGACGGACTCCGCTACATGCAATGCACCAAGAACCGCAGCCCGATCAGTTTCGGACAAGGCCAAGCCCACGGCATCCTGATCGAGCAATCCGGCGCTATCGGCGATCGCGGTACGCAGGATCTCGCGACGTCGGATCAGCCTGATCAGCCTCATAGCGCTCTCGGGATCCGCATGGCGGGAGAGCTTGGACCGGATTTCCTGCCACTGGGCTTCAAAAGGAATTGGTGCCAGTTCTTTGTCGCTGCCCAGCCAGGCAACGGACTCCGGAGATACTTCCAATAAGTCCGAAATCAGCCGGGAATTGGCCAGCACCTGGCAAAGCCGCTCGGCGGCCGCTTGGGAATCGCGGAGCAGCCCCAAGTACCAGTGGGTTGTGCCGAGGGCTTCACTAACCCTGCGGAAAGCGAGCAGTCCGGCGTCGGGGTCTACACCTTCGGCAAGCCATCCCAAGAGGATCGGCAAGAGCTGCCTCTGCAGCGCAGCGCGTCGGCTGACACCCGCGGTAAGTGCTTCAATATGCCGCATGGCACCCTGGGGGTCCGCATAGCCAAGTGCGGCAAGACGGCCTTGGGCAGCCTCCGGGCTGAGCTTCGCGTCTTCGCTGCTCAGCTTTGCCGCTGTGTTGAGCAACGGCCTGTAAAAAATTCGTTCATGGAGTTCGCGGACGGCCTTCTTGGTCTTTTGCCACGTGGCCATCAGCTGGTCCGGATGCGGCCGCTCCAGGGCGAACGGACCCAGGACGGCCTTGGCCAGGAATCGCTGGGCGTCCTCGGACACAGGCATGAGGTGGGTCCGACGCAGCTGGAAGAGCTGGATTCTATGCTCCAGCAGGCGCAGGTAGCGGTATGCGTTGTCAAAAGCCGCGGCGTCAGCGCGGCCTATGTAACCCCCGGCAGACAGAGCGGCGATGGCAGAAGTGGTGTCCCTGCGACGAAGGGACTCGTCAGACTTCCCGTGCACCAACTGCAGCAGCTGAACCGTGAATTCAACGTCCCGGAGGCCGCCGCGCCCCAGCTTGATCTGACGCTGCTCCTCGGCTGCCGGGATATAGTCGGTCACCCTTCGGCGCATTGCCTGGACCGACTCCACAAAACCTTCCCGGCCCGCGGATGCCCAGACAAGGGGCTCTACGGCCTTCTCATAGCGCTGCCCCAGCTCTCTATCACCGGCAATGGTCCTTGCCTTGAGCAGTGCTTGGAACTCCCAGCTTTCGGCCCACCGTGCGTAGTAGCTCAAGTGCGAGGGCAGAGTCCGCACCAACGGGCCGGATTTCCCTTCCGGACGAAGATTGGCATCGACTTCCCACAGCCCCGGTTCCGGCGCTGAGGAAGAGATGGCCCTGGAAATGCCGGAGGCAAGGGCAGTACCGATGGTGGACGCGCGGGCGTCGTCCAACTCCGCTGATTCAATGACGTAGATGACATCGACGTCGGATATGTAGTTCAGCTCCCGGGCGCCGCATTTGCCCATGCCAATGACAGCAAGCCCGACGTCAGCGATCTCGGCCGCGGTGAACTGTGCCGCAGCTTCGGCCCGGGACACCGCGAGGGCAGCTTCGATGGCCGCCCCGGCAAGATCGGCCAGCTCCGCCCCGACCGATGGCATGAAGTCTGTTGGCGATGCAGCGCAGATGTCCTTGATGGCCAGCTCAGTCAGACCACGGCGGTACGCACTCCGTAGGGCCGCATAGGCTGGCAGCCCGGTCATTCCGGCCACCGGGCGCTGTGCGCCGGGCTCGGCTTTCACGGAACGCAACAGCCCTGCCCGGAGCTCTTCATGGGAGGCCTGCACCGGTTCCGGACTGACCCGGACATTGAACACATCCAAATGCTCCGGCCGCCGCATGAGAAACTCCCCCAGAGCCTCCGAGGCACCCAGGAGCCGATACATGGGCTCGCTGGTGTCCTGGTCAGCCGCGGCAAGCTTCCTGAGCTCCGGATTCTTCTCGATGAGCCGGACCAGTGATTGGAGTGCAGTATCCGGGCTTGCTGACAGAGAGAGCCCGGCGAACAGGGCATCCTCATCTATTCCCTCAAGTTCCGGGGCAGCGAGAAACCGTTCGCCTTTTTCCAGGTCACTGAATCCGGCTGAAATGAGCCGACGCGCTAGGCTCATTGGCCCGGCCTAGAGGATGCCGAGGTTGCGCTGCAACTCGTACGGCGTGACTTGGAGGCGGTAGTCCTGCCACTCGGCACGCTTGTTGCGCAGGAAGTGTTCGAACACCTGCTCCCCCAGGATCTCGGCCACCAACTCGGATTCCTCCATGGCCCTGATGGCGTCATGGAGGCTGGCCGGCAACGGCGCATGTCCCATGGCCCTGCGTTCCGCGGTGGTCAAGGACCACACATCGTCTTCGGCTGCCGCGGGAAGTTCGTAGCCTTCCTCGATGCCTTTCAAACCGGCACCCAGCAGCACGGCGTAGGCCAAGTAGGGGTTGGTTGCGCTATCGATCCCCCGGTACTCGATGCGTGCCGACTGGCCCTTGCCCGGCTTGTACAGCGGAACGCGCACCAATGCCGAGCGATTGTTGTGGCCCCAGCTCAGGTAGCTCGGGGCTTCGCCGCCGCCCCAGAGGCGCTTGTAGGAATTGACGAACTGATTGGTGACAGCCGTGAATTCAGGAGCGTGCTTGAGGATTCCGGCGATGAACTGGCGTGCGGTCTTTGAGAGCTGGAACTCGGCACCGGCTTCGAAGAACGCGTTGGTGTCGCCCTCGAAGAGCGAGAAGTGGGTGTGCATGCCTGAACCGGGGTGGTCCGTGAACGGCTTGGGCATGAAGGTGGCGTACGTACCCTGCTGAAGGGCCACTTCCTTGATGACCGTCCGGAACGTCATGATGTTATCCGCGGTCTGAAGCGCGTCCGCATAGCGGAGGTCGATCTCGTTCTGGCCCGGCCCGGCCTCGTGGTGGCTGAACTCCACCGAGATGCCGACGGATTCGAGCATGGTGACTGCGGTGCGGCGGAAGTCCTGTGCTACGCCGCCCGGCACGTGGTCAAAGTAGCCGCCCTCGTCCACGGGAACTGGAGCGCTGTCCGGGCCCAGGTCCTTTGACTTCAACAAGTAGAACTCAATCTCGGGGTGGGTGTAGCAGGTAAAGCCCATGTCAGCGGCCTTCGCAAGGGTCCTCTTCAGGACGTTGCGGGGGTCCGCGGCGGACGGCTCGCCATCGGGGGTAAGGACGTCACAGAACATGCGCGACGTCTGTTCCGTCTCTCCACGCCACGGCAGGATCTGGAAGGTGGACGGGTCCGGCTGGGCGAGCATGTCGGACTCGAACACGCGGGCCAGGCCTTCAATGGCGGAACCGTCAAAACCCAGGCCTTCTTCAAAGGCGCCCTCAACCTCAGCCGGCGCAAGCGCCACCGATTTGAGCGAACCCACGACGTCGGTGAACCACAAGCGTACGAAGCGCACGTCACGCTCTTCGATTGTCCGCAGAACGAACTCTTGCTGGCGGTCCATAGGGCCTCTTTTCCGATTCAGTGTCCATGCCGCTGGTTTCAAGGAGTAGAAGCCACGGCAGCTCAGCCTTCACTCTACTAACAGTTCCGTGCTAATGCCGCAGCAGTAGCTGCGCGTAACACAGCGTTTACAAAAGGTGACGCCGGGCACACTGGTGGCAGCCGCCGTCGGCACCGCTTAGGCTCTATCCATGGCCCCGAGCAACCTTCCTGAGTCCACCACGCCCGCCGAAGTTCCCGCACCTTACGGCACGGGACCTGCAGCGGCCGCCGACGTGCCGTCGGCGGCGGGCAGGAAGCCCATCGGCAGGGTCCGGATCCACCACCTTCAGCAAGCCAAGGACAACGGCGAGCACTTCGCCATGCTGACGGCATATGAGCAGTACACCGCCGAGATTTTTGACCAGGCCGGGATTGAAGTCCTCCTGGTGGGCGACTCCGCTTCGAACAACGTGTTCGGCAATGAGACGAGCCTTCCCGTCACTGTGGAGGAGCTCCTGCCCTTGACGCGGGCTGTAGCCAGGGCGGCCAAGCGGGCGCTGGTGGTGGCTGACCTGCCCTTCGGCAGCTACGAAGTGTCCCCGGCCCAGGCGGTTGCCACCGGCGTCCGGTTCCTCAAGGAAGGACTGGCACACGCCGTCAAAATTGAAGGAACCGCTTACTACGCCGAAACCGTCAAGGCCATGGTCCAGGCAGGAATTCCCGTCATGGCCCACATCGGCTTCACTCCCCAAAGTGAACATTCCCTAGGGGGATACCGCGTCCAGGGCCGTGGCGATGACGCCCAGCGGCTCGTGGACGACGCCATCGCCCTGCAGGACGCTGGCGCCTTCAGTGTCCTGATGGAAATGGTGCCTGCCGAGACTGCAGCCGTTGTGGATGCAGCCCTGCGGGTGCCCACCGTCGGTATCGGCGCCGGCAAGAGCACCACCGGGCAGGTCCTTGTGTGGCAGGACATGGCAGGTTTGCGGGGTGGCAAGATGGCAAAGTTCGTCAAGCAATACGCAGATCTTCGCACCACATTGAGCGATGCCGCGGTCGCCTACGCGGAGGATGTCCGATCCGGACAGTTCCCCGGACCGGAGCACTCCTTCTAACCGCTAATCGTCGTCCTGGGCGTCCCAGGCGTCGTTGCGGGCTTTAACCTTCTCCAAGGCGTGCTCAGCTTCTTCCCTGGTTTTGTAGGGGCCAATCAGCTGGGACCAATCAGACATAGCGTCTTCTTCGATCTCGTGCGTCTTGACGTTGTACCAGTACTCCGTCACGTCTCCTCCTCGATCCAGGGGCTATTGGACGCGTAACGTTGGCGGGGTCACAGGAACCCAGCCACGCTTTGTTACTTACGTCTCTTGTGTGCCTTATATGATCAATCTATGCCTTCTCTTGCCTCGACTGCACCCATCGGCGCCCTCACCCCGGGAACCATCAGCCCTGAACGACCCGTGCCGGCGTCGATTCCCAGGCCGGAGTATGTAGGCAAGAAGGCGCCAGCCAAGTTCACCGGATCCGAGGTGAAGTCCCCGGAGACCATAGAGAAGATCCGGATTGCGGGGAAGATTGCCGCGCAAGCAATCGTCGAGGTGGGCA
Source organism: Paenarthrobacter sp. TYUT067 (assembly GCF_023656375.1). NCBI lineage: Bacteria > Bacillati > Actinomycetota > Actinomycetes > Micrococcales > Micrococcaceae > Paenarthrobacter > Paenarthrobacter sp. TYUT067. Next base: position 34,801 of record NZ_JAMOIT010000014.1, on the reverse strand, counting down.
AGCACATCCAGCCCGGCGTCACCACAGACCAGCTGGACCAAATAGGGCATGAGTTCCTTCTGGATCACCATGCCTACCCCTCCACGCTCGGTTACCGTGGGTTTCCCAAATCTCTGTGTTCCTCCCTCAACGAGGTCATTTGCCACGGAATCCCCGACTCGACCGTGCTCCAGGATGGCGACATCCTGAATATTGACATCACAGCCTTCATCAACGGAGTGCATGGGGATACCAATTACACTTTCCTGGTTGGCGACGTGGACGAAGAATCCCGTTTACTGGTTGAGCGCACGCAGGAGTCGCTCAACCGGGCCATCAAGGCCGTGGCCCCAGGCCGCGAAATCAACGTAATCGGCCGAGCTATCCAGTCCTACGCCAAACGCTTCGGCTACGGCGTAGTGCGGGATTTCACCGGCCACGGCGTGGGCGAGGCCTTTCACACAGGCCTCATCATTCCGCATTACGACGCAGCCCCGGCGTACAACACCGTGATCGAGGCGGGCATGGTTTTCACCATCGAACCCATGCTGACCCTCGGCACCATCGACTGGGAGATGTGGGCCGATGACTGGACGGTCGTCACCAAGGACCACAAACGCACAGCCCAGTTCGAACACACCCTGCTGGTCACCGAGACCGGCGCGGAAATCCTTACCCTTCCCTAAGCTCTCCGGAAGGTCCCGCAGCCCGGGCGGCTGCGCCATGCCCATCCCCTCCTGCCATGATCGGAAATGCATTGTCCAAGAAGGATGAGAAGAACCACAAGAACGCCCCTTTGATCGGTATCGACATCGGCGGCACCGGCATCAAGGGCGGCATTGTCGACCTGAAGAAGGGCAAACTGATTGGCGACCGCTTCCGCGTTCCCACTCCGCAGCCCGCCACTCCGGAGGCCGTGGCCGAGGTTGTCGCCCACATCGTCGAGGAACTCTCCAGCCGCCCCGACGCTCCTGCGGCCGACTCACCGGTGGGTGTCACTTTCCCCGGCATCATCCAGCACGGAGTGGTCAACTCTGCGGCCAACGTGGACAAGACCTGGCTCAGCACCGACATCGATGCCACGTTCACCAAGCGCCTCGGCCGCCCCGTAGAGGTCATCAATGATGCCGACGCCGCGGGCCTCGCCGAAGCCCGCTACGGAGCCGGCGAGGGCGTGGACGGCACAGTCCTGGTGATCACGCTGGGCACCGGCATCGGATCGGCCTTCATCTTCAACGGACAGTTGGTCCCCAATGCCGAGCTCGGCCACCTGGAGGTTGACGGACACGACGCCGAGACCAAGGCATCCGCCGTGGCACGGGAACGCGATGGCCTCAGCTGGGACGAATACGGGGTCCTTCTCAACCGCTACCTTCAGCACGTTGAGTTCCTTTTCTCCCCCGAACTCTTCATTGTGGGCGGAGGCATTTCCAAGCGCTCCGACGAGTACTTCCCGCATCTTGACCTGCGGACCAAAATCGTCACGGCAAAGTTGAAGAACGACGCCGGGATCGTGGGTGCTGCGCTCGAAGTCGCCTTGCACCACAAACTCGCAAAGTAGTTCCAGCGTGGCAGAACAGCTGCCGGCTGCCCGGCCCACCGAACGCGGAGTGGCGATTGTCACTGGCGCCAGCCGCGGGATCGGTGCCGCCGTGGCCCGGGCCGCGGCGGCCGTCGGCTACCTCGTAGTGGTTAATTACTCTGCAGACAGCGAAGGCGCAGAGTCAGTGGTCAACGACATCCTGGCTCAAGGCGGCAAGGCAGTCAGCGTGCAGGCCGATATCAGCCAGCCCGCCGACGTCGGGCGTTTGTTCGACGTCGCCGGCAGCTGCGGTGCGCTCACCGCCGTCGTCAACAACGCTGCCATCACCGGCAACCTGATTGGTCCACTGGCTGACGTCCCTGCAGCAGTAGTGCAGCGCGTTGTTGATGTGAACATCTCCGGAATGATGTTCATGTGCCAGGAAGCAGTCCGGAGGCTCACAACGCACAACGGCGGCAGTGGCGGATCCATCATCAATATCTCGTCCACCGCCACCAAAGCCGGTTCACCGGGAACCTGGGTCCACTACGCGGCCACCAAGGGCGCCGTTGACGTCCTGACGGTTGGTCTGGCAGCAGAAGTGGCCAAGCAGGGCATCCGTGTCAACGCCGTTGCCCCAGGCAGCACGAACACCGGGCTCCACGCAGCGGCCGGAATGCCGGACCGGGTGGAAAGGCTCAACCCAACCATTCCCATGGGTCGCGGAGCCGAACCGGAAGAGGTGGCTGCGGCCGTCATGTGGCTGATGTCGGATGGGGCTGGCTACATTACAGGTGCTGTGCTCCCCGTATCTGGCGGACGCTAGCGCCTGACCGGGACAGCCCGGCCCGGATTGGTGCCGGTGGCGGCTGCGGCTTCCCCTCCGCTGCCGCCACCGGAGTTAGAGCGGGCTCTTTTCCGAACCCGTGGCTTCTTTGGCGCCTGCCTTGGCTTCGTCTGCCTCATGGCGCAGCAGCGAGATGGCCGACTCAAAGTCTTCCAAGGACTCGAACGCCTGATAGACGCTCGCGAAACGAAGGTACGCCACTTCATCCAGCTTCCGCAGCGGGCCCAGAATCGCCAAGCCCACCTCATGGGCATCGATCTCCGCCGCGCCCGAGGAACGAATATTTTCCTCGACTTCCTGAGCCAGCATCGCCAGATCGTCTTCAGTGACCGGACGCCCTTGGCATGCTTTGCGGACTCCGCTGATGACCTTGATCCGGCTGAATGGTTCGCCAACGCCGGACCGCTTGATGACGGACAAGCTGGTGGTCTCCACAGTGGTGAAGCGGCGTCCGCACTCAGGGCATTGGCGGCGGCGGCGAATAGCGGAGCCATCGTCAGCCATGCGGCTGTCAACGACGCGGGAGTCGGGATTCCGGCAGAACGGACAATACACGCTGGGCCTCCCCTGACAGCTCCGGCACGGACTCGGAAACGGCAGGACGCCGGATACGCAAAAGTGCCGGAAGATTCTCCTCCGGCACCAGTTTACGGGCCGCCCCACCGTAATGACAAGCGTGTAACTACTACATGTAGTACAGGGTACCCATATATGTAGTGGTCAGTTAGGTGCTGGTCAGGACTTCTCAGGACTTCTCAGGACTGCTTACGACCCCTCAGTGAAGCGGATCCGGACGGCGTCTCCGTGGCCGGGAAGGTCTTCGGCACCTGACAAGCTCACAATATGTCCGCTGACCTGCTCCAGTGCGGCGCGGTCATAATTGATGACCTGAACTGCACGGAGGAACGTCGTGACATTGAGTCCTGATGAGAAAGCCGCCGTCCCGCTGGTGGGCAGTACGTGATTGGAACCGGCGCAATAGTCCCCCAGGCTTACCGGGCTGAAGTCGCCCACGAAGATCGCCCCCGCGTTACGGATCCGCGATGCGACTGCCGCCGCATCTGCCGTCATGATTTCCAGGTGCTCAGCGGCGTACGCGTTGCAGACTGCGATCCCCTGCTCAAGATCGTCCACCAGCACCACACCGGACTGCGGTCCGGACAACGCCTCGAGGACCCGGGAACTGTGCTTGGTTGCAGAGGCTTGCCGGGCCAGTTCACGCACGACGGCGTCGGCCAGCTCCGGGGAGTCCGTCACCAGGACGGAAGCTGCTTTGGGATCATGCTCGGCCTGGCTAATGAGATCAGCGGCCACCAAGGGGGCCTGCGCAGTGGAGTCGGCGAGGATGGCGATCTCGGTAGTTCCGGCCTCCGAGTCAATGCCCACCACGCCCTTCACGAGCCGCTTGGCTGTGGCCACAAAGATGTTGCCGGGTCCAGTGACCACGTCAACGGGCTCAATGGGCAACTCGCCTCCGGTACCCGGAACGCCGTAAGCAAACGAAACAATTGCCTGTGCACCACCGATGGCGTAGACCTCATCGATGCCCAGGAGCTTCGCGGCGGCCAGGATGGTGGGGTGCGGAAGTCCATCGAAGTCTTTCTGCGGCGGGGATGCCAATGCAATGGACTCGACGCCCGCCGCAACCGCGGGGACCACGTTCATGATCACCGATGACGCCAGAGGGGCCAGTCCGCCGGGAACGTACAGCCCTACGCGCCCCACCGGAATCCAGTTCTGGCTGACAACAGCGCCGTCGCCAAGCTGAACGTCAACGTTGGCAGGGCGCTGCTGGTCAGCAAACTGCCGTGCACGGTTGATGGATTCTTCCAAGGCGGCCCGAACCTTCGGATCAAGTTCGTTCAGGGCCTTGGAGAGCGCCTCTGCCGGGACCCGCGGGTGGGACTGTTCCACACCGTCGAATTTCCTGGCCAGTTCACCCAAGGCGGCAAAGCCACGGCTTCGGACATCGGAAATGATGTTTAGGACCTTCTGCTCCGCATCCGCCATGGTCTGATGCTGCGCCCTGGGAACCGCTGCACGCAGCTCCGCCAGGGAGAGGTGGCGGCCCCGGAAATCGATGCTCCGAAAGGCAAGGGCGTCAGTGGAAGGGGCGGAAGTATCCGGAGAAGTGGTCACCCGGCTATTTTACGGGCTTCTTTGACAGAACCCCGAACAGGGCCAGGACGAACGTGATGAAGGCAATGGCAGCAGGCCACAGGACCAGCACAGCATAGGAGCGAAGCGTGAAACCAAACCCGGAGCCAAGTGCCGGATCCGGGGCCGGACCCAGTAGCTGGCCCGTCAGTAGCCCGACCAACCAGGCGATAAGAGCCCCTAAAGCACCGCCAACAAGGGCAAAGGTCAAGCGTCTGCCCGAACCCTCCCCCTGCAGCTTCCCGTCAAGCATGACGCCGGTGAGGCAGCCTGCCAGCAACATCAGGGCTCCGAGGACCAAGTCCCGCGGAAGCCAGGAATCAGGATTGGCCGCATTGGCCAGATCCGGATTGCCCGAGACCAGGTTCAACCCGCCCGGAGCCAACAGCCACCAGACCACCCCGGCCACCACGCCCAAAGCAGCCGGAAGTACCAGCCACAGCACATCCTTCGGCCGCCGGGGTTTCGTGGCGGGCAACGGTTCTGAAACGGGTGGGACGTGCGCGGTGGGCTCGGTCATGCAACTCACCTTAACAAAGGCTCACGCCTACCCAACAAAATGTGGGGCTCGCCGGATGGGAGGAATACCCTGAAGGTGAGAAGTACCACCGCCACAGCCCAGGAGAACACCCACGTGTCCAGCGAACCATCCGGCTACGATCAGACCTTCCGGGAAATGTTCCGTCGGCATGCCGCCGGAGTGGCAATCATCACGGCGAACCTGAACGGAAGCCCGTTTGGATTCACTGCCACGTCCGTGGCCTCCCTGTCAGCCGAACCGCCCCGCTTCACCTTCAATATGGCCAGAAGCTCCAGTTCCTGGCCGGCTGTGGCCAACGCGGAGTACATCGGAGTTCACATGTTGGGGCTGGAAAACCAAGCCCTCGCCAATCGCTTCGCCCGGACCCGCGATCGGTTCGACGGCGACCACTGGGAGCCGGGCCCCCACGACGTCCCCATTCTCAAGGACGTCAGCGGCTGGCTCGTGGGCAGAATCCAAATGCGCCTGTCCTTCGAGAACAACGCAGTAGTGGTGGTGGAGGTGGTTGATGGGCAAGTGGGCCAGGACGGCACTCCCCTGCTCTACCACGGCGGCGCCTACAGCAAGCCCGCCCCGCTCGACTACGAAATCTAAGGGCTGAGGATTCCTGCGGCGGCCAGCCTTGCCAGGACCTCTGTATCAGTTATCCAGGTGTATCAGTTGCGCAGGTGTATCAGTTGTCCAGGCAGGCCGGACCCAGCAGCACCTTGAGGTCCCCGAACAGTGATGGGCTGGGGTTAACCCTCATATGGACCGGCAAGCCCATAACCTCTACCTTCGTATCGCCCATCAGTTTGAGACGGACTTCCGAGTTTCCGCGGTGAGTGCGCAGCACATCCCGCAGGTCTGTCACAACTGCTTCGGTGGCCTTGAACGTAGGAATGGTGATAACCACCGGACCGTTCACGCTTTCGCTGAGGTCCGGGACGGAAAGCTCCATGCAATTCAGGGTGACCGCACCGTCATCGCGGCGCTGCAACCGTCCCTTGACAACAACAATCAAGTCCTCGGCCAGGACCGAGGCAATGGGCCCGTACACCTGGCCGAAGAACATGACCTCCATGGAAGCGCCGAGGTCCTCGATCTCTGCCCGGGCGTACGCGTTTCCGCTGGCCTTGGCGATCCTGCGGCTCAGCGAGGTGATCATGCCCGCAATGGTGACAATGGCGCCGTCGTGCGGTCCGTCCTCAGCGATGATCGAGGTGATGGACTGTTCCGCGTGCTGGCTGAGGACGCCCTCCAATCCCTGCAGGGGATGGTCTGAGACATAAAGGCCCAGCATGTCCCGTTCGAAGGACAGCTTGTCCTTCTTTTCCCACTCGGGCAGATCCGGGATTTCCGTTGTCAGCGACGCCTCGGGCTCCTGGTCTTCAAAGCCGGCGAAAAGATCGAACTGGCCAATGGCCTCATTGCGCTTGAGCGTGATCACGGAATCTATGGCTTCTTCATGGATCATCGCCAGAGCCCGCCGGTGATGGCCGAGCGAGTCGAAGGCCCCGGCTTTGATCAGCGATTCGATGGTGCGCTTGTTGCACACCACGGCCGGCACCTTCAGGAGGAAGTCCTTGAAGGACGTGTACTTTCCTTCGGAAGTGCGGGCGGCCACCATGGCATCCACCACGTTGACACCCACGTTGCGAATGGCGCCCATACCGAAGCGGATGTCCGTGCCCACAGGGGTGAAGTTCAGCGATGATTCGTTGACATCCGGCGGCAGGACCGTGATGCCCATTCGACGACACTCGTTGAGGTAGATGGCGGATTTGTCCTTGTCATCACCCACCGACGTCAGAAGTGCCGCCATGTACTCCGGCGCGTAGTGCGCCTTCAGGTAGGCCGTCCAGTAGGAGATCACGCCGTACGCGGCCGAGTGGGCCTTGTTGAAGGCGTAGTCGGAGAACGGGAGCAGAATGTCCCAGAGCGTCTTGACAGCGGCCATGGAGTAGCCGTTGTCCTGCATACCTTGGGAGAAGCCGGCGAACTGCTTGTCCAGCTCGGACTTCTTCTTCTTGCCCATGGCACGACGGAGGATGTCTGCTTGGCCGAGAGAGTAGCCGGCCAGCTTCTGCGCCACAGCCATGACCTGTTCCTGGTACACGATCAGGCCAAAGGTTCCACCCAGGATTTCCTTGAGCGGTTCTTCCAGTTCCGGGTGGATGGGGATTACTTCCTGAATCCCGTTCTTGCGCAGAGCATAGTCGGTGTGGGCGTTGGCACCCATGGGACCAGGCCGGTACAGCGCAAGGACTGCGGAGATATCTTCGAAGTTGTCAGGCTTCATCAGCTTGAGCAGGGACCGCATGGGTCCACCGTCGAGCTGGAACACACCAAGGGTGTCACCGCGGGCCAGGAGCTCGTAGGACGGAGCGTCATCGAGTTCCAGGTTTTCCAGGTCCAGGTCAACGCCGCGGTTCATCTTGATGTTTTCCAGGGCATCGGAAATGATCGTCAGGTTCCTCAGGCCCAGGAAGTCCATCTTGATCAGTCCGAGGCCCTCGGAGGTCGGATAGTCGAACTGGGTGATGACTTGGCCGTCCTGGAAACGGCGCATGATGGGGATGACGTCGATGATGGGGTCCGAGGACATGATGACGCCGGCGGCGTGAACACCCCACTGGCGTTTCAGGCCCTCGATGCCCAGCGCGGTCTCGAAGACCTTGGCGGCCTCGGGATCGGTAGCGATCAGCTGGCGGAAGTCCCCTGCCTCGCTGTAGCGCTTGGACTCCGGGTTCTGGATGTCGGCCAGCGGAATGTCCTTGGCCATGACGGCAGGCGGAAGGGCCTTGGTGAGTGTCTCGCCCATGCTGAACGGATAGCCGAGCACACGGGAAGAGTCCTTGAGCGCCTGCTTGGTCTTGATGGTTCCGTACGTGACGATCATGGCAACGCGCTCGTCGCCGTACTTCTTGGTGACGTAGTCGATCACCTCGGAGCGGCGGCGATCATCGAAGTCGACGTCGAAGTCAGGCATGGAAACGCGGTCCGGGTTGAGGAAGCGTTCAAAGATCAGGCCGTGCTGCAGCGGGTCGAGGTCGGTGATGCGCATGGCGTAGGCCACCATGGATCCTGCACCGGAACCACGGCCGGGACCTACCCGGATGCCATTGTTCTTGGCCCAGTTGATGAAGTCGGCAACCACCAGGAAGTACCCGGGGAATCCCATGGAGGTGATGACACCGAGCTCATAGTCAGCTTGCTTGCGGACCTTGTCCGGAATGCCCTGGGGATAGCGGTACTTCAGACCGGCGTCCACTTCCTTGACCAACCAGGAGGTCTCGTCTTCACCGGGAGGACAAGGGAAGCGCGGCATGTAGTTGGCGCCGGTGTTGAAGGAAACTTCGCAACGCTCGGCGATGAGCAGCGTGTTGTCGCAGGCTTCAGGGTGATCGCGGAACAATTCCCGCATTTCCTGCGGAGATTTCAGATAATAGCCACTACCGGAGAACGCAAAGCGGGAACCGCCGTTATCGTACGTCGGTTCCAGGAGCGTGGAACCGGACTGAATCGCCAGCAACGCTTCATGGGCCTTGGCATCGTGCTCATGGGTGTAATGGAGGTCATTGGTGGCCACGAGTGGCAGGTTGAGTTCCTTGGCCAAGCGCAGGAGGTCGCCGGTGACGCGCCGTTCAATGTCCAGCCCGTGGTCCATCAGTTCGCAGAAATAGTTCTCCGCTCCGAAGATGTCGCGGAACTCTGCTGCAGCCTCCACGGCTTCGCGGTACTGCCCCAGGCGCAACTTGGTCTGGACCTCTCCGGACGGGCATCCGGTGGTGGCGATCAGGCCTTCGGAGTAGGTGTTGAGCAGTTCCCGGTCCAGCCGCGGCCACTTACCAAAGACAGAGTCCAGGGAAGCAATCGAAGAAGCCCTGAAGAGGTTCCTCATGCCCACGTTGTTGTAGCTCAGCAGCGTCATATGGGTGTACGAGCCACCGCCGGAGACATCGTCCTTACGCTGGCTTTCGTCGCCCCAGCGCACACGCTCCTTGTCCCCGCGGGCGGTGCCGGGTGTTACATAGGCTTCGACGCCGATGATCGGCTTGATGCCCTTGTCTGTGGCTTTGCGCCAGAAGTCGAACGCCCCGAACAAATATCCGTGGTCAGTCGTGGCCAGGGCCGGCATGCCCAGCCGTTCGGTTTCATCGAAAAGCTCACCGAGCCGGGCAGCTCCATCCAGCATGGAGTACTCAGTGTGGGTGTGCAGGTGGACAAACGAATCATTGCTGGAAGTCACCACGACAGTCTACCGTCCCGTGTCATACAGAAATCGGACCCGGGCAGTGAAATCCGTCTATGCGGAGCCAGTGGCCAGCAGATCCAGAGCGTACTGGAGGTCCGCCGGATATTCGCTGCTGACTTCCACCCAATCGCCGGAGCGGGGATGGGTAAATCCAAGTTGACGGGCGTGCAGCCACTGACGGGTGAGACCAAGGGTGGCAGCCAGGCGGGGGTCCGCTCCGTAGGTGAGGTCGCCGGCACAAGGATGCCGCAGCGCTGAGAAGTGGACGCGGATCTGGTGGGTGCGCCCCGTTTCCAGATGCACTTCCACCAGGGTCGCCTTACCAAAAGCTTCCAGGACCTCATAGTGGGTCACTGAGGGTCGGCCGTCCTCGATGACGGCGAACCGCCAGTCGTGGCCGGGATGCCGTCCGATGGGGGCGTCAATGGTCCCCTGAAGAGGATCGGGCAGTCCCTGAACAACTGCGTGATACACCTTGTCCACGGTGCGTTCCTTGAAGGCCTTCTTCAGCACCGTGTAAGCGTTCTCGGTCTTAGCCACCACCATGACACCGGATGTCCCCACATCCAGCCGGTGAACAATCCCCGCACGCTCGGGCGCTCCCGACGTAGAAATCCTGTAACCTGCTCCGGCAAGGCCTCCCACTACTGTGGGGCCCACCCAGCCTGGTGAAGGGTGGGCTGCGACCCCCACCGGTTTGTCGATGACAACGAATTCGTCGTCGTCCAACAGGATCTTCAGGCCTTCCACAACTTCCTCCACGACTTCCAGGGGATCCGGCCGCTCGGGAACCGTGACATCAAGCAATGTACCGGCAACGAGCTTCGCCGATTTACCCAGCGCAACTCCGCCGCTGGTGACGTTTCCTTCTGAAATCAGCAGCGCGGCAGCAGAGCGGGAAATGTCCAGAAGCTGTGCCAGTCCGGCATCAACTCGCGCCCCGGCCAGCTCCTCGGGAACCACTATGGATTTACTCACCAGCGGGCTCCCCGTTGGTGCCGCCGGCGGATTTGGCATCTTTGGCCGGCTTTGGCGCTGCCACATGACGGGTTCCGTCCATGCCAACCCCCCGCAAGGTCAGGAGGCAGATAATGACGACGCCGGACACCACCGCCGAGTCTGCGATGTTGAAGATGGCGAAGTTCGGCAGCTGAATGAAATCCACCACATGTCCCATGGCGAAAGACGGCTCGCGGAACAAGCGGTCGGTCAGGTTGCCGAGGGCACCGCCAAAGAGCAGTCCCAGGGATAGCGCCCACCAGACCGAGCCCACCTTTCGCAGCTGAAAGAGAATCGCCACAGAGACCACAGCCATGACGATCGTGAAAACCCACGTCACATTCTCGCCGATGGAAAATGCCGCCCCGGAGTTGCGGATGTAGTACCAGTGCAGCAGCGGAGGCAGCACCGGAATGCGCTCACCCTCCGTCATGGTGCTGGTGACCCAAAGTTTGGTGAGTTGGTCAAAAACGTAGGCGAACACGGCGAAGCCGGCAAAAAGCCAGAGCATGGCAGGACGCCACTTACGGCGTCCGGCAGGCGTCGGCTGTGTGGCCTCAGCGGTGAAGTCGTCGGTCATAGTGCTTTCATTCGGGAAGCGTGCGGGCTGCTGTCGGTCTCTTAACAGAGAAAGCCGGCGGCCGAGGAGTCCTCAGCCACCGGCTTTCAGAATACTTGCTAAACGTCAGCGGTTGCTTCGCCAACCTCAGGGGCAGCGACGGAACCACGGGCGTCAAGGTCGCGGAGCTGACCTTCGATGTAAGCCTTCAGGCGTGAACGGTAGTCGCGCTCGAAACCACGGAGCTGCTCAACCTTACGCTCAAGAACGGAGCGCTGCTGCTCAAGGGCACCAAGGATCTTGCGGGACTTCTCCTGGGCGTCGTTGACGAGGCTGGAAGCCTCGATCTGAGCCTCGGCAATGATCTTTTCCTTCTGCTGCGCACCGTCGGAAACGTGCTTGTCGTGCATCTGCTGCGCCATGGCCAGCAGACCTGCAGCGGACTCAGCGGACGTGGTGACGCCATTGCTTGCAGCAGGTGCCTTCGGAGCTGCAGCAGCGGCTGCTGCCTTCTCGGCTTCCTTCTTCTTGGCATCTTCTGCGGCCTTGGCTTCGGCTTCCGCCTTCGCCTCAGCTTCCTTGTCAACCTTGACCGGGGCCGGAACCTTCTCGACGACCGGAGCCGCAGCAGTTGCAGCGGGAACGGCCGAACCGGCCTCGCCGAGCTTCTTGCGAAGTTCGTCGTTTTCCTGGTTCAAGCGGCGAAGTTCCACCACGATCTCGTCGAGGAAGTCGTCAACCTCGTCCTGGTCGTAGCCTTCGCGGAACTTGGTCGGCTGAAAGCGCTTGTTGACAACGTCTTCTGGCGTCAAAGCCATCTGGTCACCTCGTTGGTCTAGTTAGTCAGTAGGCCTTCCGGCCGTTCAAAACTACGGTACCTAAATATCATCTTGTTCCTCCAATTCAACACCATCGTGTTGATTTGGAGAATTTGCGGCCTATGGACCATCGGTGGCCCGGGTTCCGCGGAGCAACTACGCCAGGCTGTTGGTCACTGCCATGGCTATGCTGACGGCAATAATCAGGATCAAGAACCCAAGATCCAAGGAGATTCCGCCAAGTTGGAGGGGCGGGATCAGCTTCCTGAGCCTGCTAAGGGGAGGATCAGTGACGGAGTAGACCACATGGGCTGTAACCAACGCCACACCCCTGGGCCGCCACTGGCGGGCAAACATCTGGACCCATTCGAAGATGAGTCGGATGATCAGGGCGATGAAGAACAGCAACAACACAATATAGATAAGGCCGAAAACAATGCCCACGAGTTAGCTCAGATCTCCCACTTGTTCCGGAATGCCGATCGGTCCCTACTATTGCAACACAGATGCCAGGCGGGTTGACCCGCCTGGCATCCGCAAAAGACTGTTGTCAGCTCTGGTTGAAGAAGCTGGCCTGCGTTTCGCTGGCCTTTTTGTCATCCCCGATGACCTCAACGTACGACGGCGACAACAGGAAGACCTTGTTGGTCACCCGCTCGATGCTGCCGTGCAAGCCAAAGACGAGGCCGGCGGAGAAGTCCACAAGCCGCTTGGCATCGGACTCACCCATGTCAGTGACATTCATGATGACCGGAATGCCATCCCGGAAGCTCTCGCCAATGACCTTTGCGTCGTTGTACGAACGAGGATGGACGGTGGTGATCTGCCTCAGGCCCGAGGCATCTTCGCGGCTGGATGCCGCACGCTTGATGGGTGTCACGGGTGCGCGGTATTCCTCTTCGGCATCTACAGTGGGCATTTCACGGACAACTTCCCGGACGGGAGCGGGCGCACGGCGCTCTTCCCGTTCCTGTGCCTGGGGGCGTTCTTCATCGTGCTGCGTGGCGACGGACTGCTCAGATTCGTAGTGTTCATCGCCGTCGGCGAGCCCAAGATAGATCATTGTCTTGCGCAGAGCGCCAGCCATGGTGCACTCCTATCGTTTCTGCAGTAGGCGGGCCGCCATGACTTGACATATTGGAACCCCGGCCCGTCATTCCAATACTTTGACGCTACCCCACGGCCGGACGGGAACCGAGAATATCGGAGCCAATTCTCAGGTGTGTCGCTCCGAACTTCACGGCGGCTTCCAAGTCCTGACTCATGCCGGCGGATATACCGGTTGCGGCCGGATGCACTGCGCAGAGCGCTTTGGAAATCCCCGCGAGTCGCTCGAATGCCACATTCGGATCAGCCCCCAAAGGCGCCACGGCCATCAGTCCGGACAACACCAGACCGTCCGCCACCTCGATTTTTTCCGCGAGCATCTCAACATCGGAGGGCGTGGCGCCGCCCCGGTGTGCGCCGGCGTCGTCATCCAGGCTGACTTGGATGAAACAGTCAAGATCGCTTCGCCCCGTGGCATCCTTCTCCCTGGCGACGGCCTTGGCCAGAGCATCAACCAGCTGCACGCGGTCAACAGACTGGACCGAAGCAGCATACTTGACCACCGACTTTGCCTTATTGCTCTGAAGCTGGCCGATGAAATGCCATCGGACGTCAATCCCGGAGAGTTCAGCAGTCTTGGAGGCCGCTTCCTGGTCGCGGTTCTCGCCGACATCCTCGACACCAAGTGTCACCAGGCGGCGAACATCGGCCGCCGGATGGAATTTAGTCACCACCACCAACCGCGGCAGGTCAAGCCGTCCTGCAGTGCGGGTAGCGACGTCAATCCGCTGCCGCACCACCTCCAGCCGGGCCGACAGCTCAGCCGTGCGGGGATCACTTGATGATTCTTCCCGTTGTTGGTTGCCGTCTTTGAGGCTAGTCATGCGTCCACACCAAACCTGCAAATCGACCGGTCCGGGAGTCCCGCCGGTAAGAGAAAAGGGAGTCGTTTTCACGGGTGCATTCCCCCGAGTACTCCACGGGGACATCCAGTGAGTGCAACTGCGCGCGTACACCCGCCGGAAGGTCAAGGGCAGGTGTACCCCACGATGTGGAGGACCACGCTTCAGGTATTTTTTCTGCCACCTCGGCACGCAGCTGTTCGGGGACCTCGTAACACGAGCCACAAATGGACGGTCCGAGCCAAGCGCTGATATCAACAGCTCCCCGACGCCGCATTTCAGCGACAGTAGCGGGCACCACGGCTGAAGCGACCCCGGGACGCCCGGCATGGGCAGCGGCCAGAACGGGGCTGTTGTTGGAGTCGCTACCAACCAGCAGAACCGGGACACAATCGGCCACCATCACGGCCAAAGGCTGTGCTGATCGCCCGGGGATTGCAGGCGGGTGGGAGACTGCATGCTGTCCAGACGGTACAGGGGCAGCGGAGACCATGGCATCAGCGGTTGGTCCAGGTCCATGAGCTGCAATGAACTCCACATGATTTCCATGGACCTGGTTCATGTACTGGAACTGGCACGTACGCGAACCGTCCGGGCGCAAGCCGAGAGTGTGTTCCACCCGGGCACGACGAACCATCACTTCCGTGGGGTCGTCCTGTACGTGGAGAGCCAGGTTCCCGGCGCCTGTATCCGTGAAGGCTACAGAAACGCCGGGTCGTACTTCATTTCGCCACCAAAACACCTGGTACTGACTCTTTCGAACCGCGGCTTACTTCAGGAAGTCAGGAACGTCGAGATCATCGGAGCGGCTGCCCGAAAGGTCGGGTTCAACAACTGCAGGGAGGTCGACGTCAAAGCCGGAGTCCGCAGGCAAGGCCGACGGACGCTGCTGGCCCCAGTTGCTCAGGCCTGCAGCACCGATACCTGCCGTGGCGTGCTGCGGGGCTGCAGCGTTGGACGGCGCACTGCTCGGAGCAGCAGGCCTTTCCGAAGGCACCGGGTTCTGGGCCGGACGGGACTGATCCATGGAAGGCGAGGTTGCTTTGACGTCGTCGAAGCCCGCTGCGATGACTGTCACGCGAGCCTCATCTCCCAAGGCGTCGTCAATGACGGCACCAAAGATGATGTTCGCTTCAGGGTGGGCCACTTCCTGCACCAGGCGCGCGGCTTCATTGATTTCGAACAGGCCCAGATCGGAGCCGCCCTGAATGGACAGCAGGACACCGTGGGCGCCGTCAATGGAGGCCTCCAGGAGCGGCGAGGCGATGGCCAGTTCCGCAGCCTTGACGGCTCGGTCTTCACCACGGGCGGAACCGATGCCCATGAGGGCAGACCCCGCGCCCTGCATGACTGACTTGACGTCAGCAAAGTCAAGGTTGATCAGGCCGGGAGTGGTAATGAGGTCAGTGATGCCTTGGACACCGGACAGGAGTACCTGGTCCGCAGAGCGGAAGGCGTCCAGGACGGAGACATTGCGGTCGCTGATGGACAGAAGGCGATCGTTCGGGATCACAATCAGGGTGTCGACTTCGTCGCGGAGGGCGTCAATTCCAGCCTCGGCAGAGCCTGCACGGCGCCGGCCTTCGAAGGTGAAGGGTCGGGTCACGACGCCGATGGTCAGCGCACCGAGGGAGCGGGCGATGCGCGCGACCACGGGAGCACCACCGGTACCGGTGCCACCGCCCTCGCCTGCCGTGACGAAGACCACGTCAGCACCGCGGAGAACTTCTTCGATCTCGTCGGCGTGGTCTTCTGCTGCCTGCTTTCCGACCTCCGGGTTCGCTCCTGCACCCAAGCCACGGGTGAGCTCACGTCCGACGTCGAGCTTGACGTCGGCGTCGCTCATGAGCAGCGCCTGCGCGTCGGTGTTGATGGCGATGAACTCGACGCCCCGAAGGCCGACCTCGATCATACGGTTGACTGCGTTCACGCCACCGCCGCCGATGCCGACGACCTTGATGACGGCCAAGTAATTCTGCGGTGCTGCCACGTTTCGTGCCCCTTGCTTGTGTCCTATAGCGAAACTGATCGAGTCCAACTTGAATCCTTGGACCTTAACCCTCTAGTTGAAGGTTATAGTTATGTCAAGTAACTCTACTGCGACGGTATTTCCTCTGGTTCCCACATGCAATCTCCGCTTGCGCGTGTCGTGTGATTGCCGTGAAATAAGGCCACCGCCGGCCCGCAGGTTACGTTCTCAATACTGCCTATTTTGTGAATGGATGCCGGGGAACACTGACGTCGTAGATACTGACCGGGACCTTTGGGTCCGCCGGCATCCTCAGCAACGCCTCGAGTGCTTTGGCCTTCAGTTCCCTGTCCTCGGCATTGCCCCAGACTACCGTCTTTCCGTCCACCAGTTTCAGCTCAACGGCGTCGGGCGAGGCTGCAGAGGCGGTAGACATCCTGGCAAGGATGTCCGCGGGCAAGGTGTCCAGAACAGCGGCAATCGCCTTGAACAACTCCGTGTTGGTGGTGCCCACGCCAGCGTCGATCAACGGCAGGGCTACAGCGGCCAAATCCTGCGTCGCTCCGAGTTGAACGCCATCTACATCCACCATCACGTAGCTGTCACCCTGCTTGAGCAGTGCCACAGGAACGCGCTCGTCCACGTGCACCAGCAACTCTGACGGCGGCCGTGCTTCCATGGTTGCCGAACGGACCTGGACAAGTGGTTTCAGGAGCTCGTTGATCTCCTGTTCGCTGACTTGCGGCAACGGCTTGCCTTCCAAGCCTGACAGCGCCTTTTGCACCGCATCCGGCGTCACAAGCGATGTTCCGTCCACGGTTATGGTGCGCACTGCCAACACGGGAGAAAAGATGGCCCCTGCGATCAAGGATCCGACCACCAAAGCCACCATCGAGAGCGTCCAGAGCACCAGTCTCCGCTGACGTCGGTTCCTGGGCTCAGGAAAAGCAATGACGTTGTCAGTCCCTGGCGCCTTGCCGGCCTTCGCGGCACCGCCAGGCTTCGAGGGGCGACCCGACGCCACCGGGGCCTTGAGGTCAGTGTCAACAGATCGTTGTGCACTGATGACCTCCATTGGGTCACCTCCGGACCTCTCCGCCTTGCCGGGGCGCGGCTCCGTGGCCGGTTTGAAGGTGGGTTTCCGGGTGTTAGCCATCCAATGCCGCCACGATGGCAGGCCCGTAGGCAGTGACGTCTCCGGCCCCGACCGTCAGGACCACGTCGCCGTCGCTTGCAGCGTCCACCACGGCGTCCACGGCTTCACCGGCTGAAACGAGCCGGCCGTTCACCAAGTGATCGGTGATCAGCGTGCTCGTGACCCCCGGGATGGGATCTTCGCGGGCAGGATAGATGTCCAAAATCAATGCGGTGTCCGCCATGTCCAAAGCAGCGGCGAACTCCGTGGCGAACTCACGGGTCCGCGAAAACAGGTGCGGCTGGAAAAGGACGTGCACCTTCTTGCCGGCTGCCACTGAGCGCGCTGCCGATAATGCTGCGCGGACCTCGGTGGGATGGTGGGCGTAGTCGTCATAGACCCGCACTCCCCTGCCCTGGCCTTTGAACTCAAAGCGACGTGAAGCACCGGTAAAGAGGCCCAGTGCAGCCGCGGCAGCGCCCGGTTCCACGCCGAGTTCGACGGCGACTGCGAACGCCGCTGCGGCGTTCAGGGCGTTGTGCCGTCCCGGCACCTTCAGCTCAAGGCTATGGACGGCTCCGCCCAGGGCAACGGATACATCGCCCGGACCGCCGTCATGAAGCCGGACATCGGCAGCAGATGATGTTCCGTACGTCAGGACGCGCGTTATCCCCTTTGAGGCTGTCCGTTCCGCCAAGGCCAGGGCACCGGCGTCGTCGGCGCAAGCCAGCAGGACGCCGTTGGCAGGCAGGAGCGCGGCGAACTCATCAAAGGACGCGAAGACGGCCTCCGGTGTTCCGTAGTGATCCAAGTGATCCGCTTCGACATTGGTAACCACCGCAATCAACGGACGGTAGTTGAGGAATGACCCATCCGACTCATCGGCCTCTGCCACGAAAATATCGGATTCACCGTGGGCTGCGTTGACGCCCAGTGCCGGCACGTTCGCGCCGATCGCGAAGGAGGGATCCAGACCGGCTTCCTTGAGGAGTACCGCAACCATCGACGTAGTAGTGGATTTGCCGTGGGTACCTGCCACGGTGACAACCCGGTGCCCGGCCATGGTGGCGGCCAAAGCTTCCGAACGGTGAAGCACGGGCAACCCGGTCTGACGCGCCGCCACCAACTCCGGGTTGTCGTCCCGTATGGCTGAACCAGCCACGACCGTCTGGGCATCGCCCAGGTTTCCGGCGTCGTAGCCGACCGCAATACGCGCACCTGCCACGGCGAGGTCACGCATCACGGGCAGGTCTTTGACATCGCTGCCGCTGACGGGGATGCCCCGCGCCACCATAATGCGCGCGACGGCGGACATTCCCACTCCGCCGATTCCAATGAAGTGGACGCGTCCGAGGGACTCGAGCCGGGCGATGCTGGTGGTCATGCGGATACCGCTTCCAAGACAAGATCAGCCATCCGCTGATCGGCGTTTCTGATACCAAGTGCTTCGGATTTCCGAGCCATGTCATTGAGTTTGCTGCGGTTTGTCAGCAGCGGAATCAGTTCGGTCCGGAGCCACTCCGGGCTGAGATCCTTGTCATCGATCATCAGTGCACCGCCTGCGGCAACCAAGGGGGCGGCGTTCAGTGCCTGCTCTCCGTTCCCGATGGGCAAGGGCACGAACACTGCGGGGACTCCCACAGCCGCTACCTCGCTGACGGTGCCGGCACCGGCACGGGCCAGAATGACGTCGGCAGCGGCGTAGACGTTCTCCATGCCGTCCACGTACTCAACCTGCCTGTAGCCGTCGGCGGCGAGGAGTCCGCCGTCGTCATCCTTGACGGCTTTGCCTTTGCCCGTGATGTGGAGGGTCTGAATACCGGCAGCGGCCAGTGCGGGGAGAGCTGCGGTGATGGCACGATTGATGCTCAACGCCCCTGAGGAGCCGCCTGTGACGATCAAGGCCGGACGGTGGGCATCAAGCCCCAGCGCGGCCTTTGCCGCAGGCGCCGCAACAGCCCTGTCCACTTGCGAGATAGCCCGGCGCATGGGCATTCCCACGTGGCGGGCCCCCCTCAAGCGCGTCCCGGCAAATGCCACGGCAACATGCTTGCTGAACCGGGCGCCGACGCGATTAGCCAGGCCGGCCTTCATGTTGGCCTCGTGGATGACGATGGGGATCCGGAGTTTGCGTGCAGCAAGGTACATGGGCGTGCAGACGTACCCGCCCACACCCACCAGAACATCCGCGCCGGAGGCCTCCAAAATGTGCCGGGCCTGCCGGACCGCGCCGCTCAAGCGGGCGGGCAGCTTCAGGAGGTCCGCTGACGGCCGCCGCGGAAAGGGAACACGGTCGATGGTTGCGAGCTGGTACCCGGCCGCCGGGACGAGACGGGTTTCCATGCCCGACGGCGTCCCTACAGCCAGGATGGCGGCCTCCGGACGTTTGTCCTTGATGGCGTCGGCAATCGCCAACAGCGGGCTGACGTGACCGGCTGTCCCGCCGCCGGCAAGGACGACGGACAACGGCTTGGGCGCGTTTGCGGAGTCAAAAGTCATGAAGTGCTAGGTACGCTTTCGTGCAGTCTTGGACATGAGGCGCGGGAAGAATCCTGAACGCTGCTGCGCCGGCAATTGGCCGCGGGCCAAAGACAACACTACGCCCACACCGCAGAGGGACATGATCAGCGCGGAGCCACCATAGGAGATGAACGGAAGGGGCACCCCCACCACAGGAAGAAGTTGGGTCACCACCGCCATATTCATGCTCGCCTGGCCGAGCAGCCACACCATGATTCCACCAGCCAGCGTGCGTTGGAACGGGTCGGTCTGCCTCACGACTACACGGAAGATGGCGATACCCAGGATGGCGAACAGGACCAGGACCACGATGGTTCCAACAAGTCCCAGCTCCTCGCCAATAATGGCAAAGATGAAGTCGTTGTGCGCCTCCGGCAGCCAGTTGTACT
This sequence comes from Paenarthrobacter sp. TYUT067, assembly GCF_023656375.1. Taxonomy (NCBI): domain Bacteria; kingdom Bacillati; phylum Actinomycetota; class Actinomycetes; order Micrococcales; family Micrococcaceae; genus Paenarthrobacter; species Paenarthrobacter sp. TYUT067. The sequence continues at coordinate 15,180 of NZ_JAMOIT010000014.1, read as the reverse complement.
TCTGCCGGCTTTGGCCAAGGCCCAATCCGGTCCAGCTCCCCTGTGCGAGGCCGTACATGCCATTGGTTGACTGGAAATCGAAGTCAAACTGCTCGGTGCACTGCGTGGAGGCTGTTCCCAACCACGAGGTGATCCGGCAGATCCGGTTTTGGCTGCTGATGGTCCCCAGGACGGCGCCTAGGGCGCCAACCGCGCCGGCAATGGCCAGCATGCGGCCGGGAACGCCGGCGAAATACAGCCCGGCAGCGGTAATGGCCGCGATGACGATCACAGTTCCGAGGTCGTTGCCCAACATCACCAAGGCAATGACGAGTCCTGCACCGGGAACCACCGGAATGATGACGTGCATCCAACGGTTAAGGAGTTTCTGCTTCCGCGCCAGAACGGCAGCGATCCACACGCAGAGGATTAGCTTGGCCATCTCCGAGGGTTGGAGGGTGATACCTCCAATGTCGATCCAGTTCTTGTTGCCGTTGACGGTGTTGCCCATGACCTGGACCAAGGCTAGGAGCACAATGACGGCCCCCAGCGCCCACCAGGAGAGTTTCTTCATCCAGTTCACGTTGGTCCGCGAAATGACGTACATGGCGATGAGTCCAACCACACCGAAGAGCGCCTGTTTGAGGGCATCAGCATAGGGCGACTTGCCCTCGGAAATGGCTTCAACGCTTGACGCGGACAACACCATCATGATCCCGATCGCCGTCAACGCGAGGGCGCAGCCGAGAATCAGATAGTAGGTGGAGCTGTTAGGTGCCTTGCTCTTTCCTTCAAGGCTCTCCCAAAAGCCACGCAGGTGTCCGCGGAGCCCTGAGGGGCGGCTGCCGTCACCTGATGCCGGCTTGGGCTTCCCGTCCCGGGGTTCTTTGCCGCGGGTGCGGGTGGGCGTGCTGACCATTGTTACTCCTCGGTGGTCGGTGCCTGCCCTTCCACAAGCTCGCGAACTGCCAGGACGAAAGCGTCGCCACGGTGAGCGTAGGAAGAGAACTGATCCATGGATGCAGCCGCCGGTGCCATCAGCACGGTATCGCCAGAGGCAGCCACTTCGGCCGCCGATGCCACTGCCCGGGCCATGATGGTCTCACCGTAGATAGGCGAAGCTGCGTCTCCGGCTGCGGTCTGCACTCCTTCAGTGTCGCCCTTTGAAGGCGCGATCACGGGGACATCGGGTGCGTGTCGCTGGAGGGCCCCCTCCAGTGCCTCAGTATCAGTTCCGATAAGGACTACGGCTTTGAGCCTGGGCGCGTGCTCTTTGACGAGGTCGTCGTAGTTGACGCCCTTGGACAACCCGCCGGCAATCCATACAACCTTCTGGAAAGCCGAGAGTGCCGCGGAGGCTGCGTGCGGGTTGGTTGCTTTGGAGTCGTTGATCCACAAGACGTCTTTGTGGTTCGCCACCAACTGGATGCGGTGGGCACCTGGCAGGTAATTGAGGATGCCTTGTTTCACGGATGCGGCATCAACTCCGTAGGCCCGCACCAGGGCCGCCGCCGCAAGGGCATTGGCCACCATGTGGCGGGGTGCCACCGGGCCAAGATCGGACATTGAGGCAAGTTCCGCGGCAGAGTCTTTGCGTTCGGCAATAAAGGCCCGGTCAACAAGGAGGCCATCCACCACGCCCACCATGCTGATGGCCGGCGTGTTGGTGGTGAAACCGATGGCCCGGCATCCCTCAACGACGTCGGCGTTCTCCACCATACGTTCAGTTTCAATCTGTTCGGCGTTGTAGATCGCCGCCTTTTGGGTGTTCTCGTACACCTTGGCTTTGTCCGCGAGGTAGGAGGCGTAGGATCCATGCCAATCAACATGGTCCTCGGCAACGTTCAGGCAGACGCTCGCTACAGGAGACAACGAGTGGCTCCAATGCAGCTGGAAGCTGGAGAGCTCAACAGCGAAAGCATCGTAGTCCACCGGATCCCGGAGTGCGTCAAGAATAGGGGTGCCGACGTTACCCACGGCGATTGCTTTGAGCCCGGCCGCCTGCAGCATGGATTCGGCCATGCCGACTGTGGTGGTCTTGCCGTTGGTACCGGTAATCGTCAGCCAGTCCGCGGTCTTGCGCCCTGCCCGCTCCCTCAGCCTCCAAGCGAGTTCGACGTCGCCCCAGACTTGGATGTGCTTGCGCTTGGCCGCGGCAAGCAGGGCCTGATCCGGGCGCCATCCTGGCGACGTGACCACGAGGTCCGGCAAACTTCCGTCGATCAACGGGAGAGCCGTCACGGCTTCCTCCCCCAACAGCACATCAACGGCACCCACGATCTTGAGGGTGTCGGCCTGGGCCTTGGCCTTGGCGCTGGTGGCTGCGTCAACCACAACAACTTTTGCGCCGAGTTCGATGAGTGTGTCGGCTGCAGCGAAGCCGGAGACACCTATACCTGTCACCACAACGCGCAGACCTGACCAGTCAGCATCCCAGCTGGTCAGTGTGCTGAGCCTCTCAGCGTTCGATGACAGAGTTTCCGGGCTTTCGTTCACAGCAGCACCACCCATTCAGCGTAGAAAATTCCAAGGCCCGCAGCCACAAAGAGCCCGGCGAGAATCCAGAACCGCACCACCACCGTAACTTCTGCCCAGCCCTTCAATTCAAAGTGGTGTTGCAGCGGAGCCATCTTGAAGACGCGTTTCCCGCCGCTCAGCTTGAAGAAGCCCACTTGGATGATGACGGACAAGGTAATGAGTACAAAGAGCCCGCCAATGAACGCAAGCAGGAGTTCGGTGCGTGAGAGGATAGCGAACGCCGCAACGGCACCACCAATGGCCAAGGAACCTGTGTCACCCATGAAGATCTTGGCAGGTGAGGTATTCCACCACAGGAATCCCACCAAGGCGGCACTCAGAATCGCGGCCAACAGGGCGAGGTCCATGGGGTCCCGGACCTGATAGCAACCGCTGCCGGCTTCCCGTGGTGAGCCGCAGGCCTGGTTGTTCTGCCAAATTCCCATGATGGTGTAAGCGCCGAAGACCATGATGGACGCTCCGGCAGCCAGGCCGTCCAGGCCGTCGGTCAGGTTAACGCCGTTGGTAGCTGCGGTGATGATCAAGTTGGACCAGAGCACAAACAGGATGGCGCCCACTACTGTCCCGCCGAACGCGAGGTCCAGCCACGGAATGTCGCGCACCAGGGAAATTTGCGTGGATGCGGGCCGCAGGCCGTCCTCGTTGGGGAACTGAAGGACCAACACCGCAAAGATGATGCCCACAGCTGCCTGCAGGATCAATTTGGCGCGTGCGTTCAGGCCAAGGCTGCGCTTGTTGGAAATCTTGATGAAGTCATCGAGGAAGCCAACAAAACCCATGCCCACCATGAGGAACAGCAGCAGCAGTCCAGATGCCGAGGGGCCGGCGGAGGCCGGATTCATGATCCACATGATCAGGTGTGTCACGAAGTAACTGATCAGTACCGCGGCCACCACTACGGTTCCGCCCATGGTGGGCGTGCCGCGCTTGGTGTGGTGGGACGTCGGTCCGTCGTCCCGGATGAATTGTCCGTAGCTCTTGGCCACAAGGAACTTGATAAACAGGGGCGTCCCGATCAGGGCCACCAGAAGGGCGACGCCAGCGCCGATCAAAAGTGCAATCACAGCAGCTCGTTCCCTTCGCTTGCGGCAGCTTCATCCGCGTTGTCTCCGGTGGGCTCGGCCCGTGGAGGTAATGCTATCCGATCACCCAAATGCCGAAGGCCCACACCGTTGGAGGACTTGAAGAGCACCAGGTCGCCGGGCTCCAGCTCATTTTGAAGGAGCTCGTAGGCTTCTTCCACTGTCTCGGTGAAGGAACATTCGTCACCCCAGGAGCCTTCCTGGATGGCGGAGACGTAGAGCGCACGGGCTTCACGCCCCACCACCACCAGCCTGGAAATGTTCAGGCGGACCACTTGGGTGCCCACTGCAGTGTGTTCACGGATGGAGTCCTCGCCCAGCTCGAGCATGGCTCCCAGAACAGCCCAGGTCCTTCTGCCTTGTCCCAGGTCCGCCAGCGTGCGCAGGGCAGCCCGCATCGATTCGGGGTTGGCGTTATAAGCATCGTTGATGATGGTGACGCCGTCTTCACGTTCAGTCCGTTCCATCCGCCAGCGGCTGGCTGCGGACTGGGAGCTGAGCGAGGATGCGATGTCAGCGGCCGGGATGCCTGCGGCGAACGCGGCGGCGGCTGCTGCCAACAGATTGGTGACATGGTGACCACCGATCAGGCGGCTTCGCACCTCAACGGCCGGGCCGCCGTCGGGCAGCACCAAATCAAAATCAGGGAAGCCTTGCTCATTGACCACAACGTTGCGCGCTTCCACTTCTTCAGTGGTGGCCGGCGAGGCCGTGAAGCCCAACACTTTGGCCTTGGTCCGGGTGCGCATGGCAGCGACGCGGCCATCATCGAGGTTGATCACAGCCGTGCCGCGCTCCCCCAGTGCTTCCACCAATTCGCCCTTGGTCTTGGCGATGTTCTCAACGCCTCCGAATTCACCGGCGTGGGCCGTGCCAACCACCAGAACCACACCGATGTCCGGCTTGACCATCTCGGCCAGGTACTTGATGTGGCCCAGGCCGGTAGCGCCCATCTCGATCACCAGGAAGCGGGTTCCGGCGTCCGCGGCAAAGACCGTCAGCGGCACACCTACCTCGCCGTTGTAGGAGCCTTGCGGCGCCACCGTGGCACCGGCGGTGGACAATACACCGGCAAGGAGGTCCTTGGTGGTGGTTTTGCCCGCAGAACCGGTGATCCCTATGACGGTGAAGTCCTCGCCGAGGCTCTTACGCTCAGCGCGGATGCGGCTGACAGATTCCGCTGCCAGCTCGCCCATGGCCACCACAGCGTCGTTAACCACGACGGCGGGATAAGGGCGGCCGTCGGCGTCGGTCACTTCACGTTCGGCGAGAACCAGGACGGCACCGCGTTCGAATGCGGCATCGACGAAGTCATGCCCATCAGCGTGCTCGCCGGGTTTGGCCACATACAACGATCCGGGCGTCGCTTCCCGGGAATCAGTGACGACGGAGGTGGGGACGATGTCCGGATCTCCGGTCAATCGGCCATGGGTGATGTCGGCGATCTCCGCCGCAGTAAGTGCAATCATCTCGGTTTAGGACTCTATCCGCTGGTCCGTTGAAACGCTGAATCCCTTGGATGTCAAGGCGGCCCGCAACTCCACCCTGTCGTCCAAGGCAAGATTCACGCCCTTGACCTCCTGCCACACCTCGTGGCCACGCCCGGCGATGAGGATGGTGTCGTCTTTGGTGGCCACGTTGACGGCCAGTCTGATGGCGGCATCCCTTGGATAAGACTCGATGATTTCGCTACTCAGGTCCTCGGAGTCCCGTGCAGCGTAGGCGCCCTGGAGGACCTCGGCCCGGATGGCTGCTGCGTCTTCGTCGTGGGGATCGTCATCGCTGATGATCACGACGTCGGCCAGGCGGGCAGCGATTGCGCCCATGGTGGGCCGCTTGCCTTGGTCGCGCTGGCCCGTTGCACCGAAGACCACGATGACCCGCGATCCCTCTTTCGGAGAACGAACGGCTTCCAGGGCACGGGACAGAGCGTCCGGATTGTGGGCAAAATCAACAACCGAGGCAGGCTCTGCTGAAACGAGCTGCATGCGTCCGGGGACCGCAACAGTGAAGGGGTCATGCGCATCCAAGGCAGTCTGGAGCGTCTTTTCGTCGACGCCGGATGCCAGGACCATGATCGTAGCCAGGGCTGCATTGGCCACATTGAAGTCTCCCGGCAGGCCGGTGTGGACGTGAAGGGTTCGGCCGTCGACGTGCCTGAGCTCAAATTCCGACCCCAGCCCCCGCGCCGTGATGGACCCAACGCTCCAGTCGGCGTCGGCGCTGCCCTCAACGGGGGGCTTGGTTGCGAGGGTGGTTACCGGGATGTCGGCTGAATCGGCCAGCTTGCGGCCCCAGTGATCGTCCACTGTGACCACCGCGCGCCTGGCCCTTCCGGCAGTGAAGAGTTCCGCCTTGGTTCGGAAGTATTCGTCCATGCTGCCATGAAGGTCCAGATGGTCCTGGGTGAGATTGGTGAAGCCGGCAACGTCGAACATCACTCCGTCCACCCGGCGGAAGGAGATCGCGTGGGATGAAACTTCCATGGATGCCGCGTCCAAGCCCCGTTCGCGCATCAGAGCCAGCAACGCATGGACATCCGTGGACTCCGGGGTCGTGAGGAGGCTGGGGATCGCCGCCCCGCCCGCAAGGATCTCGATGGTCCCGATCAGGCCGGGCTTCTTCTTCAAGGCGCTCAGCAAGGAGTTGATGAAATAGGTGGTGGTGGTCTTTCCGTTGGTACCCGTAACCCCGTACAGAGTCGGGAACCCGCCATCCGCCGGCTGGCTGCGATAGATCAAGGCAGCCAGGCGTCCGACGGCGGTACGCGGCTCGGCGACAATGAGTACCGGTACGGGCTGGTCACCTGCAAGCGCCAGCTGGCGCGCTCCGGCGTCGTCCGTCACGACCGCAACCGCACCTGCGTCAATAGCCTGCGGAACGAAGTCCGCACCATGGCGGGAGGCTCCGGGCAGGGCCATATAGAGGTCGCCGGCTTCGACAGCCCGCGAGTTGAGGGAAATGCCCGTCACTCCCCTGTCCTGGCTGGCGGCAGGAACGGCAACACCGAGTGTTTCCGCGATGGTGGCCAACGGTACTGCAGCCACGGATGCGGGACGAAAGCCGCTCTGGCCGGCGTCCGGGGTCGTGGCGTTGGTAGCTGCCTCATGGTGCTCTGACACGTGGTTCTCCGTTGGTGCTCGTGGAACGACCGGCTTGGGGCCGGCGGCGCCCAGGCCGTTGGTGGTGGATCGCTATTTAGCCGAAACAGACGCCCAAGAAGCTTACTTGACGAACTGCGGCAACCGCGCGGGCGTCCCGGTGGACGGGGCCACGTTGTAGGTCCGGAGGACCTGGGACATCACGGACCGGAACACCGGCCCATTCGTGACGCCATAGATGTTTCCTTTGGGCCGTTGGAGGACGACTTCCACGATGAACCTCGGGTCATCCATGGGGGCCATGCCCACCATGGAGGCCGTGAAACCGTCAAAGCCGGGCAGCCCATCCTCGCGGGGCGCCTGGGACGTTCCCGTCTTGGCCCCCACCCTATAACCGTCGATGGCTGCATCCTTGATCTGCCCCTCGGTCACGGCGCTTTCCAGGATGTCCCGGACCTGCTGGGCAGTTTCCTTGGAAACCACCTGGCGTGAGTCCTTCGCGGGAACTTTCTGTTCCTCACCCTCCGGAGTGATGTAGCTGTCAATAAGCCTGGGCTGCAGCATCACGCCATCATTGGCAATACTTTGGAAAGCACGCACTGTCTGGAGTGTCGACTGGGAAACGCCTTGACCGAAAAGCACCGTGTACTGCTGGCGGTCATCCCACTGCTCGGGCTTGGCCAGTATGCCGGTAGCTTCCGCTGGAAGCCCAATATCCGTTTGCTCTCCAATACCGAATTTCTTCAGCCAGTCGTACCGTTGTTCCTTGGTGAGCCGGCTACCCGCCATCACCGTTCCGGTGTTCATGGACCACCCCAGGATTCCGGCAAGGGTGCGCTCTTCAGTGCCGTGCTCAAAAGCATCGGTGAACGTCTGCCCGTCAATGGTGTAGGCCGAAGGGATGGTGAAGTGGTCCAGGGGAAATGACTTCCCCTCCTCGATCACGGCCGCGGCGGTCATCATCTTCTGCACGGAACCGGGCTCATAGGCGGCTGTTACGGACCTGACGCCGCGATCCTTGGCATCGACTTTCCCGGGGTCGTTGGGGTCCGGCGCATTGGTATCGGCCAAGGCAATGAGATTGCCCGTTTTGGTGTCGATCACAATGATGGAACCCCACTCGGCGTTCATCTTGTTGACTTGGCTCTGGATGGCCTGCTGGGCAAAGTACTGGATATCAGTGTTGATGGTCAGTTTGACGTCGCTGCCATCGACGGCCGGAGTGAGTTCATCTGTCGCCACCGGAATCCTGAGTCCGTCAGCACCTATTTCAAAGACACGTTTACCTTCAACACCACGAAGAATCTCGTCCTGCGTTTGCTCTATACCAGACTGGCCGCTGGTTCCATCCTTGAGGAAACCGACCACACCTCCGGCGACGCTGCCGTTGGGATAAACGCGCTTGCTGACGCCTTCCGCGCTGAGTCCGGGGATATAGAGCTTCGAGATCCGGTCTTCCAGCTCCGGCTTCACGTCCTTTGCCACCATGAAGTACTTCTTGTCTCCGGTCAGTGACGTTCGGATGGTGCTTTCGTCTGCCCCCAGAAGCCCGGCGAGGTCGGCAATCCCTTGATCTCGGGTGATCTCGTCCAGCTTCTCGGTCTTCTCATTGAAGCGATGGAAGGTTTCTGTCCCGGTGTTGACCGTCTGGTCCACCACGATGTTGTACCGGATCACACTACTGGCCAGCACTGTGCCGTTTGCGTCCACGATCTGTCCCCGCTCGGCAGGGAGTACCTGCGGAGTCAGGCGGCTCGCCAAGGCGGCTTCAGCCATGCCGCCCATGTCCAGGCCCTGGACCATGAAAAGCTTGCCGCCCACCACCAGCAGCAGGGTCAGCATGATGCCAAGGCCAACGCGCAACCGCTTTCTTGCCGCCGGCGTCTTCGTTTTTGTCGATGTGCCGGGGTTCTTTGCCACGTTGATTCCTTGCTGCTGGCCCTGCTTCGGTGGTCTGACGATCTACTGCCCTGGTGCCTTCTGCCGGGGTGCCGGTACCGATCCCCCGTGGAGTTCAACAGGCGGGGCAGCGGCAGGGGACGCGGTGGGTGCTGCCGGGGTGGACGGCGTTGCTGCCGGAGCCACCGGAGCTGCTTCCGTAGTGCGGCTTTCCAAGGGGTCTTTGGTTGTCACCGACGGAACCACATCAATCAACCCCTCAACGGCCGGGGCTGCAAGCAGGGCACCGGGGTTGTCTCCCTTGACCGCCGGTGATGCCTTGCCGGTCACTGCCATGGTGTTCAGATCGATCTGACCCTTGACCGTGGAAGCAACCATTCCCAATTCTGCTGCCTTCGCAGCCAGGTTCTGCGGAGCTTCGTAGTTCTGCTTCTTCTGTGTCAGGTCCTGGTTTTCCTTATTCAGCGTTGCAGCTTCGGCTTTCAGCTGCACCAATTGGTACTGCGCCGTGGACACGGAGATGTTCAACACCAGAACCGTCAGGAGTGCGGCCGCCATCGCCACAAAGCAAAGGACGACGAACGGCGTCCTCCGCTTGCCCGGGGCACTGCGTACCACCGACAAGGGCGTGCGGGCTTTGCGACCGGTTTCGGCCTTTTCCGACGGCGCGGAAAGGCTGCCGGCAGAGCTACCCACTGTGGAGGGCAAAATCTTCGCTGCGGCGTTGCTCATGCGTCTCTCCTCGGTTTGATACGCTCCACTGCCCTCAGCCGGGCAGACGCCGCACGGGGATTTTCAGCGATTTCAGCTGCCGTAGGCACTTCCGTGCCCTTGGTGATGGTCTTTAGTTCGGGTTTATGTTCTTCAAGCTCCACCGGGAAACCGAGCGGCGCAGATGATTTGGAACCAGACTGGAAAACTGACTTCACGATCTTGTCCTCCAGCGAGTGGTAAGACATCACCACGATCCGACCACCCATGGCAGTCGCGGACACAGCTGCCGGAACTGCCCGTTCCAGGACATCGAGTTCTTCGTTGACCTCAATCCGCAAAGCCTGGAAGGTGCGCTTGGCGGGGTGTCCGCCACTTTTGGCGGCTGCAGCAGGGACAACGCTACGGATCTGCTCTACGAGCTCCCCCGTGGTTGCAAAAGGTTTGTCCGTGCGGGCATTGACGATCCTGTTGGCTATCCGCCCGGCGAACTTCTCTTCGCCCCATTTGCGGATGATGCGCACCAATTCGTCTTCACTGTAGTTGTTGACTACATCAGCCGCTGTTTGCCCGCGGCTGGTATCCATCCGCATATCCAAGGGTGCGTCGTACGAGTAGGCGAAGCCCCGCTCACGCTCATCGAGCTGCAATGAGGAGACCCCGAGGTCCATCAGAATGCCGTGGACTTCTGCTATGCCGAGGTCCAGAAGGACGTCCTCGATCTCGTCGTAGACCGCGTGGACGAGGTCGGTCCTGTCGGAGAAGGGTTCCAATCGGGCACCGGCCAGAGCCAAGGCTTCCTCGTCACGGTCGATGCCCACGAGGTGGAGATCCGGGAAACGCTGCAGCATTGCCTCCGAGTGTCCGCCCATACCCAAGGTGGCATCGATGGCCACGGGGGTATCACCGCGTTTTCTGGCAGCTTCAAATCCGGGAGCGAGCAGGTTGATGCAGCGGTCTTTCAGGACGGGCACGTGGCGCTCCGATGTGGGCTTTGCCGCGTCCTGCTCTTCCACGCTGCCTCCTCTTTCCTCAATCGCTTACATGCTGTTTCTTGAATCGGATCCCCATCCGCGCCTATCGGCCGCCGGCCTGGCTCAGGGGAAGTTGAGCCAGGAAGACAGTTCGATGGGCGGCTGGAGATCCCATTCAAGAAGCTGGACTGCGGCTTCATCCAACCGGGGTCAGATGAACCCGGGCAGATTCTCGTCATCCGTTTCCGAGAAGGCTGCTTCCTTCTCGTTGAGGTATTCATTCCAAGCTTCGGCGTCCCAGATCTCGGCCCGGGTACCGGCTCCAATGACCGCCAGCTCCCGACCAAGCCCTGCGTAAGCCCGGAGCGCCGGCGGAATCGTCACGCGCCCCTGCTTGTCAGGTACCTCATCAGAGGCTCCAGACAGGAAAACCCGAATGTAGTCACGCGCCTGTTTGGAAGACAGTGGTGCCTCCCGCATCGACTCGTGAATGCGCTCGAATTCTTTCTGGCTGAAGACGTAGATGCAGCGTTCCTGGCCCCTGGTGAGAACCAGTCCATCGGCAAGCTCCTCGCGGAACTTGGCTGGAAGGATGATTCGACCCTTTTCATCGAGACGCGGCGAGTGAGTACCCAGAAACACTGGCCCCACCGCCCCTCAATCAAGGTGCCCGCACATGCCCAACACTGCCACTACCCTCTTATGCTCTCCACTTTACTCCACAACGCCCCACAGTCAACGCACCATGGTGCGTTTCTCCACCACTTTGAGATTCATCCGCCCTGAACTCACGCGGCATTCCGGGTGGTGGCGGAAAGTGGAGGAACAATGCGAAGGCAGAGAGTCGCGCGGGCCCCGCTTCCGAATTTCGCACACGAAAACCGGTAAATACGGCTCTGATCGGGGGCAAGGGGAGCAATGTGGAGAAAAGGGTGGAATGTGGAGCGAGCCTTGGAACGTCCGTGGATGGGGAAACGGACCGGCATTTCCTGGCTGAAGGATCTTCAGCCTTAAACGCGAAAAGACCCGCAGCGCGGGTCTTTCGTTATGTCCCCTGGCACCTTAGGGACAAGGCTGACTCAGGTAAGGCCGTGGCAGCCTAACGCCGATTCGAAGCGGACTGTCAGTTGTCGTCGCGACGCCGTTCGTCCCATCGCTCTTCCAGGCTGCTCATGAACGAGCTCTTTGGTTTGCTCTTACCGGGCTTCCCTTTGCTGGCTTTGCCGAAGGCCGCGCCACGCAACGTAGCGAAATAGACGCCAGCACCCATGACAACGAAGCCGAGGACACCCACAGGTATCGCCTGCAGTGATACTCCAACAAGCAGGAGCAGGATACCGGCAATGGCACCAAGCACACCTATGATCACATGCCGGGTAGACCAGCTGCGGATGGGATCCGACCCCATGGTGTTGGCAAACTTCGGATCGTCCTCATGAAGTTGCTTTTCAAGTTGCTCAAGCAGCTTCTGTTCGTGCTCCGAGAGGGGCATCGCGACCTCCTTTAGTCAGCCAGCGTCTGGACATAACGCTTCCTGTGCGTCTGTTTCCATAACGATCGGACCAAGAAAATCGTTCCCCGAAAATCCCCTCTTGGTTCAGCGGGCATCTCGGGGCCGACTGTTCAGGAAACAGTTTGTCCAGACGATCTAAATCTCTGTAATAAATAGGATAGTTTGTCGGACGCCGTTCTGAAAGACGCCCGGAGTCCTGCCGCAAAACCCCTTCGTTCCTCAGGTGTCCGTTGCGGGCTTGCCGGGTTCCAGTAACCGGGCCGGAAGAAGGGTTTTGGACCCGAAACGCTCGGAGACACGGTCCAATGCCTGTTCGGCCGCCCGCCAGTTGTCATCCCGTCGATCAAGGCTTAACTGCAGAGACGTCTGACCTGCCGGCTCCAATTGCTCGGCACGCACCCCTACCAATCGAACGCTCATGGACCGGGTGCCCAAGGATTCAAGGAGTTGCACGGCCACTTGGTAGATCAGTTGGGCGCTGTCCACGGGGGTCTGCATGGTGCGGCTGCGTGTGACCGTTGAGAAGTCCGCGTAGCGAAGCTTCAGCGCCACGGTCCTGGCCAGCATGCCTGAGCTCCTCAGCCGGATGGCAGTGCGGTGCGACAGGCGCAGCAATTCCCTGTGCAGCAAGGCCTCGTCTGACGTATCCACGGAGAACGTCTCCTCCGCTCCGATGCTCTTCTCAAGCCTGGTTGGAGTTACCGGGCGCGGGTCGATACCCATGGACAAGCGGTGAACGTGCTCACCGCTTGCTCCCAGAACTTTTTTGAGCGACGCCAGCGGGGTTGCAGCGACATCGGCCACCGTGCGGATGCCCAGACGCGACAACACTTCGGCCGTCTTTCCTCCAACACCCCACAATGCGCCGACAGGAAGACTATGCAGATAACGGATGGAATCCTCGGCATCGATCTGGAGGATGCCGTCAGGTTTGCACCTCGTTGATGCGATCTTGGCAACGAACTTGGTGCTGGCGATTCCTACGGATGCCGTGATGCCAAGTTCGGACTGGACCCTGCGGCGGATGAGGTGGCCGATGTCCATCGGTGACCCAAGGCGACGAATTGCTCCGCTCACATCCAGGAATGCCTCGTCTACGCTCAGCGGCTCCACAAGGTCTGTGATGGAAGCGAAGATCTCCATGAGCCGGGCTGAGACCTCGTAATACTCCTTGTGCCGGGGGTTGATGATCACCGCAGAAGGACACCGCCTCATGGCGATGGACATCGGCATGGCCGACTTCACGCCCGTGGCACGGGCCTCATAGGAAGCGGAAAGTACTACCGATCGTTCCGCGGGGAATCCTACGATCACAGGCTTGCCTCGAAGCTCCGGACGGCTACGCAGTTCGACGGAGACAAAGAAGGCGTCCATATCCACGTGAAGTATGCTGGTTCGCCGCATTTCCCGCAGGGCATCTCCGGCGCTGCGGGCGGGCTTGCTACCGGCGCTTTGAGCGCCACCGAATGCTTCCTGCCTCACATCGGCAATACTATGCCCGGCCACTGACTAAACTGGAGGCACAGTCCGGCTCAGCCCCAGGAAGGATACCCTGTGAAGCTCTTTGGAACTCCTCAATCGCGAGGGTTTGCCCTGCTCGCAGTCAGTGTCGCTTTGGCGGCGTCAGCATGCACACCATCGCCCGGCGGTACGGCAGCGCCGTCCACATCTGGTGCCGCTTCGGCATCCACCCAGGCGACGTCAACACCATCCCCGTCCGTTTCGGGGTCCACAGCCTCACCTGAAACTACGACGTTCACCGAATCGCCCGCGCCGGCACCGGACACCACAGCAACGGTAAATGCGCTGGTTCCTGGTTTTCCTGCGCAACTTATTCCGGTCATGCCCAACACTTCCATTCGTTCAAGCAGCGTGGATAAGAGCGAGGCAGTAGCCACCGTGGCTCTGGTTGGAACGGTCAAGGCCCCACCCGAGGGTGTTGTGGACTACTACAAGACCTCCATGGAAGCTCAGGGCTTCAAACTTGTCCCGGGGCCGTCCGCTGTTGGGAACGTCACGTCCTTGGATTTCATTCGTGGTGACGGCGAAACGGTGAATGTCTCGGTGAGGCAAAAAGAAGGCGTTTCAACGTTCACTATCGGTGCGAACGTGGCGGCCGGGTCCGTCAAGTGACGGCCGCTTCACTTGTCAGCTCGGAGCAGGCACAGTTCATTGGCGGTGTCGCCGGCAGGTTGAACGGGTTCCTGTCCTCCCAACAGGAACTCATGGCGTCGGTTTCTCCGGACGCCGAACCACTCATCGGATCCATTTCGGCCCTCGTTACCGGCGGCAAACGCCTCCGGGCACTGATGTGCTACTGGGGTTGGAGGGGCGCCGGAGGCGCTTCCGACAACCAGGACATTGTCACCGCCGGGTGCGCCTTGGAACTCTTCCAGGCGGCCGCCCTGATCCACGACGACATCATTGACCGATCCGACACCCGCCGCGGCGGTCCCAGCGTGCACAAACGGTTCAGCCAGCTCCATGAAGTCAATGGGTGGGCGCTGGACAGCGGGCGGTTTGGAGATGCGGCTGCCATCCTGACCGGCGACCTCTGCCTTTCCTTCAGCGAGGAATCCTTCACGGAAATCGGCCCCCGGGCAGCAGCTGGAAGCCCTGCACGCCGGATCTTCAACGTGATGCGGGCTGAAGTGATGGCAGGTCAGTACCTGGACATCCTGGAGGAAGTGGCCGGCCCCGTGCGTGACCGGGCGGGATCTGTGGCGCGGGCACAATCCATCATTCGGTACAAGTCCGCCAAATACTCAACTGAGCACCCGTTGGCGTTGGGCGGTGCACTTGCCGGCGCACCGGCCAGCCTGATGACAGGGTATTCGGAGTTCTCCTTGCCCTTGGGCGAAGCATTCCAAATGCGCGATGACGTCCTGGGTGTCTTTGGAGATCCCGAAACTACCGGCAAGCCCGCCGGGGACGATCTCCGGGAAGGCAAAAGGACCGTGTTGGTTGGGTTTGCCATCAACCAGGCACCCCGCGCCGAGGCAGATTACCTTGACCGCATGCTCGGCAATCCTCTCCTGATGGAGGACGAAGTAGCTGAGATTCGGCGCATCATGGTCCAATGCGGTGCTTTGGAAGCCACGGAAGCGTTGATCGGCGAGCTAAGCGATAGAGCCTTCGAAGCTCTTGAACGCCTGCCCCTTGAGGAACTGCCGCTGGTGGCATTGCGCCAGCTGGCCGAAGCAGCTGTCAGCCGTGCGGCCTGACGCGGAACCCTTGCCCGACGCGGATACCTTGGACGGTCCGAATTCAAAGCACTTGTGAAGCGCCCCCAACGAATGGAGGGGCCTAAACACATGCGACGACGACGGCGGTGAGAGTCCCCCACCGCGACACCCTCGACCCGATCCCCTGTCTCGGAAAAC
>NZ_JAMOIT010000013.1:0-158202 GCF_023656375.1 Paenarthrobacter sp. TYUT067 | reverse complement strand
GTGCGCTTCGTAGCCTGACGTGCAGACCGCCGTCGCCCGCTGCCTCCGTCCGGGGCAGCTGGCGACGGCCGTCCGTCTAACGGGCACAACAAGAAAGTGTCAGGGGAACGGGGCATAATGTCGCAAATGGGGAAACTGAAAAAACATCGTCTTGTTCTTGGTCTCGTAACGCTCGTGATGGCCGGCTCGCTAACCGCCTGTGATGACGGCCGCGCCGGTGCGGAAGGGGCAGCGAAGCAGCTCGCTTCCTCTCTGTCAGCGCTCGACGTCGGTTCGCTCACCGTGGAGGGCAAGGACGCCGCCGCGGCCAACGAACAACTCAAAGCCGTGTTCGAGGGACTCGACGCCAAACCGGCAGTAGAGTCAGGCGACGTTAAGCTCGACGGCGACACCGCAACGTTCCCCCTCAAGTACAGCTGGAACATCGGCTCGGCAAAGTGGGAGTACAGCTCCGAAGCCACACTGAAGAAGGCCGGTGACAAGTGGGCTGTCCAATGGGCACCTGCACTCCTCGCCCCGGAACTTTCCGAGGGTGAAACCTTGTCCGTCAAGACTGTTCCCGCCCAGCGTGGCCAGATCCTGGGTGCTGGAGATGCCCCCATTGTTGAGGACCGTCCCGTCTTCCGCGTGGGCATCGACAAAACAAAGGTTCCGGCGGAGCAAGCCGACGCTTCCGCGCGTGCCATGGCTGCACTCCTCGGGCTGGACCCTGAAGAGTACGCCAAGCAGGTTGCTGCCTCAGGTCCGCAGGCTTTCGTGGAGGGCCTTGTGCTGCGCGCCTACACGGCGGAAATCACTGAAGCTAAAATCGAGGCCATTCCCGGCGGATCGAGCATCCTGGACTCCATGGCTTTGGCTCCCACCCGGACTTTCGCGCGGGCATTGCTCGGCAGCGTTGGTCAAGCCAGTGCTGAACAGATTGAAAACTCCAATGGTGCGCTGCGCGCCGGAGACACCACGGGCACTGGCGGTCTGCAGCAGAAGTACGACTCGTTGCTGCGCGGTAAAGATGGCGTGGAAGTCCTGGCAACTCCCGAGGTTAAGTCCGAAGGTGAGACCCCGGGCACCAAAGTGTTCTTCTCGTCCCTCCCGTCCCCGGGCACCACGCTGAAAACCACGCTGGACCTGAAACTCCAGCAGCTGGCGGAGGAAACGTTGGCCGGTGTTGGGCCCGCGTCGGCCATTGTTGCCCTTAAGCCATCCACCGGCGCTGTACTAGCCGCAGCGTCCGGACCAGGCAGCAACGGCTACAACACGGCCATGCTTGGCCAATATGCGCCGGGTTCCACCTTCAAGATTGTTGATTCCCTGGCCATGTTCCGCAACGGCGCCACCCCCGATTCCAAGGTTGAATGCCCCTCAACGCTGACCGTGGACGGCCGCACGTTCAAGAACGCCGAAGGGTATCCGGAAAGCTCCCTCGGCTCGGTGGCCCTCCGCGACGCTTTTGCGCACTCCTGCAATACGGCCTTCATCAACGCCCGGGATGCCGTCAGCCAGGACCAGCTCGAATCCGCAGCTCAGGCTCTGGGCGTGGCGGTTGAAGCTCCCAAACTGGGGGCAGACGCGTTTTTGGGTTCTGTTCCGGGCGCTGCCGAAGGTACCGAGCACGCTGCTTCCATGATCGGCCAGGGCAAGGTGCTCTTTTCCCCGCTCTCAGCCGCGGTCATGGCAGCTTCCGTCGCCAACGGTGCGCCCGTCTCTCCGCAGCTCGTGCTGAACGCTGATGCCGCACAGGGCTCGGAGGCCACTCAGAACCCCAGCGCCGGTGCCACGCCCACCGAAAGTGGTGCCGCGTCGCCGTCGTCCGCGTCCGCTTCCGCTTCAGTGAGCGCCGTTCCTGTGTCACCGGCGTCCACCAAGCCGATCACCAAGGAAGAAGCCGCTGCACTGTCCGACATGATGCGGGCTGTAGTGACCTCAGGCCACGCTGGCTTCCTCGCCGAAGTTCCCGGTACGCCGGTCGGGGCCAAAACAGGCACCGCGGAATTCGGCAATGACAACCCGCCAAAGACCCATGCGTGGATCGTGGCGACGCATGGGGATCTGGCGGTTGCCGTGTTCGTGGAAGAGGGTGGCTTGGGTGCCACTACCAGCGGACCCCTGCTGAAGTCGTTCCTCACCGCAGCCGGCTGACACCGGAGGGGGACCGTCGTGGGAGGATTGAAACGTGGCCCATATTGACGTTTCAGGCATCGACTACTTCCTCTCCGACGGCACCCAGCTGCTCAACGGGGTGACCTTCAAGGTCCCCGATGGCACCAAGACGGCGCTTATCGGGCCCAACGGAACGGGCAAGACCACCCTGTTCAAGATCATTTCGGGAGATCTCACCCCCGACGAAGGTGTGGTGGGCCGCTCCGGAAACATGGGCATCATGCGGCAGTTCGTGGGCCAGGTGCGGGACGAATCCACTGTCCGGGATCTCCTCGTTTCCACGGCGCAGGCCAGCCTCGCGGCCGCTGCCAAGGCTGTGGAGGACGCCGAGCTGGCCATGATGGAGCACGACGACGAGCCCACGCAGATGAAGTATGCGCAGGCGATCGTGGACTGGGGAGACGCCGGCGGATACGACGTCGAGACCGTCTGGGACGAGGTCTGCATGGCAGCCCTCGGTATTTCCTTCGACAAGGCACAGTTCCGCCGCGCCTCCACGTTGTCAGGTGGCGAGCAGAAGCGCCTGGTGCTTGAAGCGCTGTTTGCCGGCCCTGACGAACTCCTGCTCCTCGACGAACCGGACAACTACCTTGACGTCCCTGGCAAGCGTTGGCTTGAGGGCAAGCTCAACGAGTCCAAGAAGACCGTCCTGTTCATCAGCCACGACCGCGAGCTGCTCAACAATGCTGCGGGTCGCATCGTGACGCTGGAGCCAGGCATTAATGGTGCCAGCGCGTGGATCCATGGTGGTGGTTTCGGCTCCTACGTTGAGGCGCGGGCGGACCGAAACGCCCGTTTCGAGGAACTCCGTAAGCGCTGGGATGAGGAGCATATAAAGCTCAAAGAACTCGTCAACATGTACAAGAACAAGGCCGCTTTCCGTTCCGATATGGCTAACCGGTACCAAGCAGCGCAAACCCGTCTGGCCAAGTTCCTGGAAGCCGGCCCACCCGAGGCCTTGCCGATCGAGCAGAACGTCAAGATGCGCCTCAAGGGTGGGCGAACAGCCAAGCGTGCCGTCGTGGCCGAGAAGCTGGAACTGACCGGTCTCATGAAGCCGTTCTCCACAGAGATCTGGTTCGGCGACCGCGTTGGTGTTCTTGGTTCCAACGGTTCGGGCAAGAGCCACTTCCTGCGCCTCCTGGCTACCGGCGGCACCGATCCGGAGCGTGAGCACCTGCCGGTGTCCGAGGTAGTGATTGCTGAAGTGCCGCATCAAGGCACCGTGAAGCTGGGTGCGCGCATCCGGCCAGGGTTCTTCGCACAGACGCATGTCCGGCCTGATCTGTTGGGACGGACGCTGCTCGAGATCCTGCACCGTGGCGACGAGCATCGTTCCGGACTCGCCCGTGAGGCCGCCGCCGGTGCCTTGGATTCGTACGGCTTGGCCGGTCAGTCCGAGCAGAAGTACGAGTCCTTGTCCGGTGGTCAGCAGGCACGGTTCCAGATCCTGCTCCTGCAACTCTCCGGCGCCACGTTGTTGCTGCTGGACGAGCCTACGGACAACCTTGACCTTCATTCGGGCGAGGCTCTGGAACGGGCCATCGACGCTTTCGAGGGCACTGTCCTTGCTGTCACGCACGACCGCTGGTTCGCAAAGTCCTTTGACCGTTTCATGATCTTCGGTTCCGACGGCAAGGTCTACGAGTCGGAGGAACCCGTGTGGGATGAGAAGCGGGTGGAGCGCGCCCGCTAAGCCCGAATGCTCTCTCACATAACAGCCGCTTTCGGCGAACGCTCTTGCACCTGCTGCGAGAGCGTTTCGCTTTAAGCCATGGGATGTGAGAGATGGATAGTGCTCAAATGATCATGCTATGTGATTATTTGAGCAAATGTTGCTACGGTTGAAGCATGGGAACTGCTGACCGCCACCGGCTCATTGGCGAGCTGTTGCGCACCCGCGAGCAAGCAACAGTGGAAGAGCTCGTCCAAGCAACAGGAGCTTCCGGCGCCACCGTCCGCCGCGACTTGGAAATCCTCGCCGCCAACGGAGTCCTGAAGCGCGTCCACGGCGGTGCACGCAGCCTGTTGGCGCGCGGAGACAACCCAGGTTACGGGCAACGCGAATTGGAACACCACGAAGCCAAGGTCCGTATTGCAAAGGTGGTGGACCAGCTGATCAGGGACCGCGAATACGTGTGGCTGGACAGCGGATCCACGGCAACGGAAATCGCGCGCCGCCTGGGTAACCGTGAAATCACGGTAATGCCCATGTCACTGCATGGCGTCGAGGCCCTCACTCACACCAAGGACGGCCGCGCGCCGGAGCTCATTCTTCCCGGCGGCCGTCTCATCCCGGGGGAACAGTCGTTCCGGGGACCCATGACCGAAGCCAACATTCGCTCACTGAGGTTCGACACCGCCGTCGTAACTCCCTGCGCACTTAACCTCAAGGACGGCCTGCTGGCCCACGATCTTGATGATGCCGCGGTGAAACGTGCCGGACTGGAATCCGCGGCGCGGGTCATCGCGGCATCCGCAGGCAGCAAGTGGAATGCCAGCGCAGTAGCTCTCGTGGCAGCCATGGAGGCTGTGGACGTCATCGTGACAGACCAAGAACCATCCCCCGACGATCTTGCCCGGCTCAACAAACTCTCCGTGGAAGTTGTGATTGCATGACCACCAACACCAGAAGCACCACCAACGTCAACGCCGCGGCCGTGGCGACGTTCCTGATCTTCGGCATGAACGGATTGGTCTTCGCCAGCTGGGCTGCGCGCATCCCTGCTGTGACGGAGGCGCTCAGCCTGACGTCCGGCCAGATGGGCACGCTATTGCTCTGCACCGCTGTGGGTTCTCTACTGGCGCTGCCATCGGCCGGATGGGTAGTGGGCAGGATCGGTACAGCCAACACGGTCCGGGTGGCCGGCATCGTGGCTGGCGCCGCAGGTGCAGCCATTGCCTTCTCACTGATGACCGCTTCCGTTCCGGGTACGGCGGTAGCCCTGTTCTTCTTCGGCATTGGCATCGGGCTATGGGACGTGGCTCAGAACATCGAAGGCGCTGACGTCGAGCACCGGCTCAAGCGCACCATCATGCCCCAATTCCACGCTGCCTTCAGTGGTGGGGCGTTCCTGGGCGCCCTGATCGGTGCCGGACTCTCCCAACTGGGTGTGGGCCTGCCGGAGCACTTGTTGGTTATCGCGGCGATCGCCATCGCCTTGGCGCTGACAGTTCCCAAGTACTTCCTGCCGCACGAGGTGGAAGAAATTCACGACGGCGGCGCGGTGGCTGAGAAGGGTCCCACAGCTTGGCGGGATGGCAGGACGCTGCTCATCGGTGTGGTGGTCCTCGGTGCCACGCTCACCGAAGGTGCGGGCAATGACTGGATCGCGAAGGCTGCGGTGGACGGCCTCGGAGCCTCGGAGTCCACCGGTGCGTTGCTCTTTGCGCTCTTTGTCCTGGCTATGACCGTCATGCGGTTCTTCGGCGGCAAGGCGATCGACAAGTTTGGACGAGTGAACGTCCTCCGGGCCAGCATGGCAGCAGCCGCCGCAGGGCTCGCACTGTTTGTCTTCGCAGGCAATGTGGTCCTGGCCGGCGTTGGTGCGGCACTGTGGGGCGTTGGAGCGGCCTTGGCCTTCCCCATGGGGATGTCGGCCGCAGCGGACGACCCCAAGCATGCAGCCGCCCGGGTATCCGTGGTTTCCACCATAGGCTACGTAGCCTTCCTGGCTGGTCCGCCACTGCTGGGCTACCTCGGCGACCACACCGGAATCCATATGGCTTTGCTTGCCATCGGTGCGCCTATTTTGCTTGCTCTGCTTCTTGCCGGCGTTGCGAAGCCTTTGCCGACCAAATAGTGCGCCCGTCTGCCAGCTCATTCTCCTTAATGCATGTGTCTCGGAAGTACCACCACATGAGGAGCACAGTGCCGGCGGCAAGGCACGCCCCGCCCAGGACATCACTGAGCCAGTGGGCCGAGAGGTAAGTGCGGCTCATCATCATGGCGATCACGCCAAGGGCGGCGATCACTGCCATCCACCAGCGTCCGATCAGCAACGTGGTCACCAGGAGGAACGCCGTGGTTGCAGATACATGCCCTGAGGGGTATGAACCTGTATCGGTGAGAACCCTGGCCCCCTCTGGCCGGTCCCTGCCCACCACGGCTTTCGCCAGCTGCGTCAGCGCCAGTACGGAAAGGCCGCTTGCAGCCGCGAAGATGGCTGCTTTGGGTCGGCGCCATATCAGGAGCGACGCAGCCAGCACCGCGTGGAAGAAAAGCATCCCGGCATACCCTGCCCAATTGAGGACTGCGTTCACCTGATCCCAGAACGGGGAGTGCAGGCTGAAGGCGTAGGATTGCCAGCCGGTGTCCGCACGGTTGAAGGCCGGCTCGCCTGGCCCTGCCATGATCAACACCCCGGGAACTGCAAAGGCGCACAGCAGGAGTACTCCGGGGGTGACCAGCTGCCAGCCGGGGCGCGGACGTGGATGGAGTACACGAATCATCCATTCATGGTAGCCATGGCAGATGGGTGGCACCGGCAGGCGTTAGTGTGAAGGCATGCGAGGCTTCTTGGGCAAAGGCCCCAAACGGGTTGCGAGGTTTGACCATTTCCTGGTGCGGGCAGTGTCCCGGCAACCCCAGGGCGATCACGATGTCTTTTTCCGGAGACTCTCCGCTGCGGCCACCAAAGGGAAGTTGTGGTTCGGAATAGCCGGAGTCATGGCCGCCTTTCCCGGAAAACCGCGCAGGGCGGCCCTTCACGGGGTGCTCGCGCTAGGTGTCGCGTCAGCGGTCACCAACCTCATCTTCAAGCGGCTGCTCCCTCGGGCCCGCCCCCTCCCGACGCACCTGCCGCTGTTCCGCTTCGTGAACCCGCAACCCACCAGTTCCTCCATGCCCTCGGGTCATTCCGCGTCCGCCGTGGCATTTGCTGTGGGCGCTGGGATTGTCTCCCCCGGCCTGGGTCTGGCCTTTGCTCCGATTGCTGCGGGAGTGGCCTACTCACGCGTGCACACGGGCGCCCACTGGCCCTCCGATGTGGTGTTCGGTTCCGCACTGGGCGCCGGAGCAGCCGTCCTGACCCGTAAGTGGTGGCCTGCCAGACCTGCTGAACCGACACCTCGCCGAACGCCTGCGAAGGCGCCGGCAATATCTGATGGCGACGGGCTGGGTATAGCGGTCAATGCCCTGGGTGGGTCCTACACCCCTGAAACCGCGGAACTTTTGCGGGGCATATTCCCTAAGGCACATATACGTGAAATTTCCGAGGGTGAAGACGTAGCGGCTGAAATCGAGGCGGTCGCAACCCGACCAGGCATCGTCGCCTTGGGCGTTTGGGGCGGCGACGGAACGGTGGGCACCGCGGCGGCTGCCGCCGTCGAACATTCACTGCCGCTCCTGGTCCTGCCAGGGGGAACCCTCAACCACTTCGCCCGCGACCTCGGTACCAGCTCCATAGACGATGCAATCGACGCCGTGACCCGAGGGCAGGCGGCTTCCGTCGATTTGGGCCATGTGGTGGTCCAGCGGGGCCTTCCCGAGGCGCCCGAGACCACCGAGTTGGCCATGCTGAATACTGCCAGCTTTGGCGTCTATCCGAATCTGGTGCGTCGCCGGGAGAGATTGCAGCCCGCTATGGGTAAGCCGTTGGCCGGCGTGGTGGCATCGCTCCGCACCTTCGGAGTGAACTCCCCCACCACACTCCTGGTTGATGGGGTGAAGCACAAGCTCTGGATTCTCTACATGGGCAGGGGCAGGTTCTACCCCAGCGACCATGCACCACTACGCAGGCCGGTACTGGATGACGGTGTTTTCGATCTGCGCATGATCACTGCGGACGAGCCGTTTGCCCGTGCAAGGCTGCTCTGGGCAGTCGTGACGGGTACGGTTGCCGCCTCCAAGGTCACCCACCTGACCGAGGCCACTACCGTTACCGTGGAAGCGATTGGGCAACCCTTGGTTCTGGCGGTTGACGGGGAGCCGAAGCCTGGCGTCCGCAAAGCCACCTTCACGGTGAAGCCGGGCGAGCTTACCGTCTACTCGCCGCTGTCGGAGGCCTAACGCGCGGGGGCATCATCCGCGAGGACTACCCTGACTGAACCCTGAATCATCCCTGAGACAGGCGATTTGTGTTCCTTCCGTGAGTAGCGTTGTAGCTACATTCGAAACTCACTTGCACGCACATGTGCTCCGAGGAGGGAACGCTTCCATGATCGAAGCAAAAGGCCTGACCAAGGTCTACGGCGAGAAGACCGCCGTGGGCGGCGTCAGTTTCACTGTCCAGGCCGGACGGGTGACGGGCTTCCTGGGTCCGAACGGTGCCGGCAAGTCAACCACCATGCGCATGATCATGGGGCTGGACGCTCCGACGTCGGGCTCTGTAACCGTCAACGGTGAGCCCTTCGCGCAACACAAGGCGCCGCTGCGGGAGATCGGTGCCCTGTTGGACGCCAAGGCTGTTCACACGAGCCGCACCGCATACAACCACCTGCTTGCCATGGCAGCAACGCACAGCATCCCCAAGAGCCGTGTCCGGGAAGTCATCGAGATGACCGGACTGGGAGACGTCGCCAAGAAGAAGGTCAAGGGATTCTCACTCGGAATGGGTCAGCGCCTTGGCATCGCCGCAGCGCTGCTGGGTGACCCGCAGACCATCATCCTCGATGAGCCGGTGAACGGTCTTGATCCTGAAGGCGTGGTGTGGGTTCGCAACCTCGTCAAGTACCTGGCTTCCGAAGGCCGCACGGTGTTCTTGTCCAGCCACCTCATGAGCGAAATGGCGCTGACTGCAGACCACCTGATCGTGATCGGCCGCGGCAGGATCATCGCCGACGCACCCATCGCCGAAATTATCACCGGCAAGGGCCATGCACGGACCCGCGTCCGCACGGACCAGCCTGAACGCCTCATGCAGCTCCTGGCCGGCACCGGCGTATCCGTGGAGGTCCACGAACGCGAACTGCTGGAAGTTTCAGGGCTTGATCCCCGCGGCATCGCCCGTACGGCTTTGGACAACCAAGTGATGGTCTACGAGCTCACACCGCTCCAGGCAAGCCTGGAAGAGGCTTACATGGAACTGACCAAGGACGAGGTCGAATACCACTCGCACATCACCACCGGGGCCTCGGTTCCCGCCCAGGCCGGAGGGAAATAGACATGAGCACCACCACTGTGGACCGCAAGTCCATCCGCAACTCCGTCGGTCCCGGACCGGCATTCCACCGCGTACTCAACTCCGAATTCATTAAGTTCCGCACGCTGATGTCCACGCTGATCCTCCTGGCTTCCACTGCCTTGGTGATGGTGGGCTTCGCGGCCCTCTCAGCATGGGGAACAGGACAGTTTGCAGAGCAGGTGGCCAACGACCCTGAGGCCGCTGCCGCCATGGCAGCGCAGGGTGGGGACCTCGCGGTGAGCATACCCACCTCGGGAATCTCGTTTGCCCAGCTCATCCTCGGGTCCTTGGGCGTCCTGCTCATGAGCTCCGAGTTCACCACCGGAATGGCACGCTCCACCTTTGCCGCCGTTCCCAAAAGGCTTTCGCCCTTCCTGGCAAAGCTGATTGTGGTGATGGTCAGCTCGTTCCTCCTGACCGCCGTGTCCATCTACATCGCCGGGCTGGTGTCGCTCCCTATCGTGGATAACTACGACCTCAAGCTGGATCTGGGCAGCTCACAGTCGGTCAAGCTCCTGGTGGTCAACAGCATCTACGTGGCAGCTGTAGCGGCCATTGGCATGGCCCTTGGAACGATCGTGCGGAACTCTGCCGGCGGCATCATGAGCTTGGTTGGACTGCTGTTTGTGGCACCCATCGCTTTCCAGCTCATCCCCGGTGATTTCTTCAAGGAAGCCAACAAGTACCTGCCCACCAGCACCATTAGTCCGTTGACCGCCGTCGAGCATGTTCCTGAAACGCTGGAAGCCTGGCAGGCAGGCTTGGTCCTGGGAGCTTGGGTAATTGTCCCGGTTGCGCTGGCCATGATTTTGCTCAAGAAGCGGGACGTCTAGGACGGAGTGCCGTCTAGGCTCGATTCATGACTGAAGCTCCACAGATGAAGGACGTATCGGCCACCACGGCCGATGCGTCCTTCGCTGAAATTGCCCAGCGACGCAGAGGCCGGATCCGGCGCTACTTCTTCAAGCGTCCCCGCGCCATGGATGCCGTGGTGATCCTCTGCTACGTTCTCCTGGCGCTGCCCACCATCATTCCGTCGGCCGTCGACGGTAAATGGCTCGTGGTGGTAATTCTGCTGTTGATCGCCTCGGCGTTGTTCTTCAGGCGACGGTTCCCGCTGCAGGTGGTTCTGGCAGTCGCGCTTCTTGAAATAGCGGCCACCATCCTGAACCCATGGGGCTCGAACGTTTCCGCTGGCCTGTGGTTCGCACTGTACGCGGTGGCGGCGCTCCGGAGGCGTGCGCTGACCCTGGTGGTGTTCGCCGCGGCCAGCCTCCCGTTGAGCCTTTTGTACTTGTTCATGTGGACCAGCCCCAGCCAGATGGACAATTTGCAGGACGTCCCGGAGAACTTCCACCTCATCAACAACATCGCCACCGCCGTGACCATCATGCTCTCCAACCTCCTCGCCACGGGCATCGGCATCTCGGTACGCCAGCGCAGGGAGCATGAGGCGGAGATCGCGGCCTGGGCTGCGCGGACAACGCAGCTGGGCAAGGTCACCGAACGGAACAGGATCGCCCGCGAAATGCACGACGTCGTTGCGCACTCGCTGACGGTAATGATCAGTCTCTCGGACGGCGCCGCCGTGGTGGTCAAGAAGGATCCGCAGCGGGCCGGCGACGTCCTCGGCGAACTGTCGCGCACGGGAAGGGCCGCCTTGGCAGATATGCGCCGGGTGCTCGGTGTCCTGCGCGACGATTCCGGGCGGCCAGCACCGCTGACACCCCTTGAATCCGGGCAGAACCTGGCGAAGCTCTTGGACGGTTTCCGAACTGCCGGACTGCCGCTGCACTATGCCCATACGGGACCTGGCCTCCCGGCTGACCCGGCTTTCGAACTGACGGTCTACAGGATTGTGCAGGAGTCGCTGACCAACGTTTTGAGGTACGGGCGCTCGCTCAGCCGGGTTGATGTCCAAGTGGCTCGCGACGGCGATTTGGTCACCATAGACGTGCTCGACGACGGCCGGGGAACCCGCGAAGGTGGCAGCGAGTCCGTGGGCAGCCTGGGGACAGGACAAGGCATTGCCGGAATGAATGAACGCGCCGGAATCTATGCTGGAATCGTTACTGCCGGTCCGGGAAAAAGGGGAGGCTGGGCGGTCCACGCCGAGCTCCGCTGGAACGGCGAAAAGGGGGAATCATGACCGAAGACATCATCAACGTGCTGCTGGTGGACGATCAGCCACTGCTGCGGATGGGCTTCCGGCTCATTCTTGAGGGCGAAGAGGACTTCCACGTTGTGGGCGAGGCGTCGGATGGGATTGAGGCCGTACGCCAGGTAGAGGCCCTGCAGCCGGACGTGGTCCTGATGGACGTGCGTATGCCAGGCATGGACGGCATCGAAGCAACACGACGGATCTCGGATTCAGGCTCCGATGCGCGGGTCATCATCCTGACCACTTTCGACCTTGATGAGTACGCTTTCAGCGGCTTGCAGGCCGGTGCTTCCGCGTTCCTACTAAAGGACGTTGCGCCATCTGAACTGGTTCATGCTGTGCGCCTGGTAGCCAGTGGCGATGCGGTGGTGGCGCCGCGAGTCACTCAACGCCTGCTGGAAACCTATGTTCGAGGCGGCGTGGTGCCCGGACATTCTCCGAGCCCGCACCGCGATCCCCTTTTGGACGAACTCACCCCGCGGGAAACCGAAATCCTCACCACTATCGCCGAGGGCCTTTCCAATGCTGAGATCGCCCATAAGTTCTTCCTCTCCGAGGCCACTGTAAAGACTCACGTGCGCCGGATCTTGAGCAAGCTCCAGTTGCGGGACAGGGTGCAGGTTGTGGTTTATGCCTATGAATCCGGACTCGTGGTGCCCAGCAACCCGGACTACTAGTCTTGTCTGTGGCTTCCTGACCTCCTTTAATGAGAAAAAGTCGAAATGACAACCTGTCTGGGTTGCTGTTGACGTACTTGTGCCTCAAAGGGGGTCAGGAAGCAACTCGACGATCGGGTGCACAGTCGCGGCACAGCTTTCCCATATACAACCCCTAGGCGCGGCGCGTTTCATGGATGCATGACTACTCCTCACCCCGACCACGACCGCGGCCTCGAGTTCGACCTCTCCACACTCCTGAGCCGGCGACACGGCCTGGGGATGCTCTTCGGCGCAGGCGCGGCAGCAGCCCTGGCGGCCTGCACGCCAAGTGCGGGCGGTGGCAGCGCATCGCCGTCGAGCACTGCCAGCGCTACTGCCGCCCCCACGGCAAGCACGACGGCGGCCGCGTCGCCTTCCGCATCGGCCACGAGCACGGTGACCCGTGCCTTCGCTGAATGTGGAGTGGAGATCCCGGAGGAGACGTTGGGGCCCTATCCGGGCGACGGTTCCAACGGCCCCAACGCGCTGGAGGCCTCCGGGGTGGTTCGTCGCGACATCAGGTCCAGTTTTGGCGGATCCACCACCAAAGCCGAAGGCGTACCCTTGACGGTTACGCTGACGCTCTTGGACAATTCCAACGGTTGCGCCCCCTTGGCCGGCGCCGCCGTCTACGCCTGGCATTGCGATCAGGATGGCAAATACTCGCTCTACGACTCAGGCCTTGAGAACGAGAACTACCTCCGCGGCGTTCAGGAAGCCGACGCCAATGGGCAACTTACTTTCAGCACCATCTACCCGGGTGCGTACAGCGGTCGCTGGCCTCATATTCACTTTGAGGTATTTGAATCCATGAGCAACGCGACGGCGGCCGGGCAGGTCCTCGCGGTCTCCCAAATCGCGCTTACCGAGTCTGCCTGCAAGGAGGTTTATGCGACCTCCGGCTATGAAGCCAGTGCCCGGAACTTCCCGAATACCACTTTGACCTCGGACAACGTCTTTGGGGACGATGGAGGAATATACCAACTGGCGACTATGTCCGGCTCGGTCTCGGGCGGATACACAGCCGCGCTGAACGTCACTGTATAGCCCGGTAAGCACGAGGAGCGGGGGCTAGACTCGGTGGCATGCCTTCGAATGCCTCCGCCGCAATTGACCACATCAAGGACCTCGGTGCGTACGTGTCGGCGTCCCCGTCCAGTTTCCACGCGGTGCACGAAGCCGCACGTCGACTGGATGCTGCAGGCTTCACCGGATTGGATGAACTGAAGCCGTGGAATGGTGGAGCGGGTAAGTTCTACGTAATCCGCGACGGTGCACTCATCGCTTGGGTCACACCCGAAGGCGCCGGACCAACCACTGGTTTCAATATCCTTGGTGCACACACGGATTCGCCGTCGTTCAAGCTGAAGCCGAAGCCCACCACCGGCAAATTCGGATGGCTGCAGGCGGGCGTCGAGGTCTACGGTGGACCGTTGCTCAATTCCTGGCTGGACCGGGAATTGCAGTTGGCCGGCCGATTGGTACTGCGTGACGGTACTGAGCACCTGACGGCGACAGGTCCGCTTCTTCGCTTCCCGCAGCTTGCCATTCACTTGGATCGCGGCGTCAATGACAACGGGCTCCACCTTTCCAAGCAGCAGCACATGAACCCCATCTTCGGTCAGGGCGATGCTGCCAGCGAGGACCTTCTGGGATTGCTCGCCGATCGTGTGGAAGGCGCCACTGTTGATGCCGCGGACATCGGCGGTTACGACGTCGTTGTGGCGGACACGCAGGCATCTGCGGTTTTCGGGGCCAAGGGTGAGTTCTTCGCCTCCGGCCGGCTGGATAACCTTTCCTCCACGCACGCGGGGCTTCTGGCGCTGATAGCCCACGCCTCCGCAGCGCCTGCGTCAGGCCCGATCGCCGTCCTCGCAGCGTTCGATCATGAGGAGATCGGTTCCAATTCCCGATCCGGCGCCTGCGGACCCATCCTTGAGGACATCCTGGTGCGCATCTCCGACGGCCTTGGCGCTTCGGTGAGTGAAAGGCGGCAGGCCATAGCGGCGTCGTTCTGTGTTTCTGCGGACGCCGGCCACGCAGTCCACCCGAACTACGCGGAAAAGCACGATCCCGCCAACAGGCCGGTGCTCAATGGTGGTCCACTACTGAAAATCAATGCCAACCAGCGCTACGCCACGGACGCTGCGGGAGCTGCTTTTTGGGCCAGGCTTTGCGCCGAGTCCGGCGTTCCTTATCAGGAGTACGTCTCCAACAACGATCTCCCGTGCGGTTCCACCATTGGGCCTCTCACTGCTACCCGCCTCGGGATCCGGACGGTGGACGTGGGTATCCCGCTGCTGTCCATGCACTCCGCGCGGGAACTGTGCGGAGTGGAGGATCCCAGGAGCCTGGCCGCTGTGGTGGAGCTCTTTTTCGCCACTTCGGTCTAGGCTGAAGCGTCAAGCACTCATTTCAGGGGTATTACAAAAGTTTCCTATAGGAAACTTTGGATGCTTTGAGGTTTACATTTTGTGCACGGTTTCTGTTTGGGCGTCTTCAAAATGTTTGGTTGCACAGTATTCAGCGCGGTGTAGCAGGTTAGCGTGATGTAGTCATGTGGCCCGTGGCACACCACTGTGGCCAACCCCAAACCCAAAGGACGGCGCAGAACCATGCACGCTGACCAACAGCTTTCCAAGTCCCTGAAGCCCCGACACCTCTCCATGATCGCTATTGCCGGCGTCATCGGAGCCGGACTGTTCGTTGGTTCCGGAGCCGCTATCCAGCAGGCCGGTCCGGGTATTCTTGTTGCCTACCTTGCTGCCGGACTGGTGGTCATCCTCGTCATGCGCATGCTGGGTGAGATGGCTGCGGCCAACCCTGAGACGGGCTCGTTCTCCACCTATGCGGACAAGGCACTCGGCCGCTGGGCCGGCTTCAGCATCGGCTGGCTGTACGCCTGGTTCTGGATCATCGTCCTTGGCATTGAAGCCACGGCCGGTGCGGCCATCATGCATCGCTGGGTTCCCGGAGTGGATCAGTGGATCTGGGCACTCATTCTGATGGTGCTCCTCACGCTGACGAACCTGGGATCCGTGAAGTCCTACGGCGAGTTCGAATTCTGGTTCGCGTCCATCAAGGTTGCGGCAATTGTCATCTTCCTGCTCGCTGGCATCGTTGCAATCCTCGGTCTCATGCCGGGTGTTTCCGCCCCCGGCGTCGCCAACCTCCTGGATCAGGGTGGCTTCATGCCAAACGGTCCGGGCGCAGTCCTGGCCGGCATCCTCGTAGTGGTCTTCTCGTTCTTCGGCGCCGAAATCGCCACCATCGCCGCCGGCGAGTCCGAAAACCCGGTGGACGCCGTCAAGAAGGCAGTGAAGTCCACCGTGTGGCGCATCCTGATCTTCTACATCGGCTCCATTGCCATTGTGGTGACCTTGCTGCCGTGGAACGATGCTTCCGTGGCCAAGAGCCCATACGTAGCCGTCATTGAGCTTTACGGAATTCCGGGTGCAGGCACCATCATGGACATCGTTGTCCTCACCTCGGTGCTCTCCTGCCTGAACTCTGGGCTGTACACGGCCAGCCGTATGCTCTTCTCCCTCTCGCAGCGTGGCGATGCTCCCCGGTCTTGGATGAAGATCTCCAAGCGTGGCGTTCCGGCTGCGGCAGTGCTCGCTTCCACCGTGGTGGGATTCCTCACCGTTGGTGCCAACTACATCGCGCCGGACTCCGTGTTCCTGTTCCTGGTGAATACCTCTGGTGCAATTGCGCTCTTCGTATGGTTGGTGATCGCAACTTCGCAGCTCATCCTGCGCAAACGAATGGGTGCAGCCGCCAAGGATCTCGATCTCAAGATGTGGTTCTTCCCGTACCTTACGTGGATCGCCATTGCGGCCATCGTGGCGCTGATCATCGGTATGGTCATCATCGAATCCACCCGCGAATCGTTGTTCCTTTCGCTGGCGCTGGCCGCGATCGTGGTGGGCATCGGTGTGCTTCGCTACCGCCGGAAGGGTGCCACACCTTCCAACCCGGTGCCCGCCGGGGAAGCTGAGGACGCCAAGATCGGTTCCTGACCGGGTTGGTTTTTTCATAGCGGGACAGCCGCCGTCAATACCCGACGGCGGCTGTCCTGTTTCGTTTTAAGGGCACCGGTGCGCGGCTACTGGGCCAAGCCGATGACCAGGTTGATGGTGACGGCCAGAATGACAGTGCCGAACATGTAGGACAGCAGGCTATGTTTGAGTGCCTCGGCGCGGATCGCGTGATTGCCGAGATTAGTGTCCGACACCTGATACGTCATGCCCAGGCTGGTGGCCAGGTAGGCAAAGTCCGTGTACTGCGGAGGGCGCTCTTGGTTGAAGCTGATGCCGCCCACTTCACCTCCGGCCCGTCCATCCTGGCTGTAATACAACTCGGCGTAGCGCAGCGTGAAGAGGGTTTGGACCAGCATCCAGGACAATCCCACGCATGCCAAGGCGAGTGCCGCAGAGGAAAGACGCGTGCCGGTTCCTTGCGTATGCGAATCGACGATGACAGCGGCGACGGCTGCAAGGCTGGCCAGGTTGGCAATCAGAATCAGCACGTCCGTGAGGCCGCGAGATGGGTCCTCGGAGGTCGCGTGCTGCTCGGTCTCTTCCGGATCCAGCCGTGCAATCACCAACCACACCCACGCCACATAGACCAGGGCGGCCACGGCCCAGCCAATTGCCGGAGCTTCCACCCAGTTGTCCAGGGCGCCGGCAACGGCAAAGGCCGAGGCGCCGGCCAGAACCATGACGACAAAGCGCAGCCGGCTCCGCTTCACCCTGACGTTGTGCATGTGCTCACCCTAACCAGCGGGAGAGCTCAAAAGTCCGTTTGCCGTGACGGGTCGCTGGCATCTTGTTCATTGCGCTTTTTGTCGGCCTGCAGGATGCCGTCCCTTACGCCGGAGCGGATCACGAAGTACAAGAAGTAGAGGGCGATCGCGGAGAAGACGACCGTCAGAACCAGGGCGTTCAGTGGTGTGGCATCCATGGCCCCAACCCTAGTGGCAGGCTGTCACGGCAGGCCAAGCCGGTAGGAATCCACGAATTTCCGTTCTTCGTGCTAATGTCTTTGACGCTGTCAAGGAGAAAAACGAAACACTGTTTCTCCTGATCACCTTGCGCGGGTGGCGGAATGGCAGACGCGCTAGCTTGAGGTGCTAGTCCTCGAAAGGGGGTGGGGGTTCAAGTCCCCCTCCGCGCACAAAGAAACCCCCGGAAGGTGATCTTCCGGGGGGTTTTGTCGTTTCTGGGCGCTAGGCCCGGCCTCGGACGCCCGGCCTTGCACGTCCGGCCTTGCACGTCCGGCCTCAGCCGCCCGGCCGGGGTGCGAACATGATGACGCCTACACCCACGATGCAGATGGCGGCGCCGATCACGTCCCAGCGATCCGGCCGGAAGCCGTCCATCAGCATTCCCCACGCAAGGGAACCGGCAATGAACACGCCGCCATAGGCCGCCAGGACCCGGCCGAAGTGAGCCTCGGGTTGGAAGGCCGCAAAGAAGCCATAGATTCCCAGCGCCACGACCCCGAGCCCTGCCCACCACCACGCTTTGCCTTCGCGCACGGATTGCCAGATGAGCCAAGCTCCGCCGATCTCTGCGACGGCTGCCAAAACGAAGAGAATGGTGGACTTCAGAATGGTCATAGCCCCAGTATTCCTTGCTGCCCCGCCGGGTTATCCACATACGCAACTTGGCCGGTTTCGGCCGGAGATTCCGCCGAATAGCTTTGAGTGCAGGAGATGCACTAAGATATTGAAGTCTGTGTTACGCCCTCTTGCCGTGTTTTAGGTCGGGGAGCGCCAATGCAGCATCGCAAATGAACCTCCTGTTACGGAAATACCGTAACCGCTTAGCCCAAAGGAGGTGGGTTCACATATGCGTCCTTACGAATTGATGGTAATCATCGACCCCGAGGTCGAAGAGCGTACCGTAGAGTCGTCGCTTCAGAAGTTCCTCAATGTCATCACCACCGATGGTGGAACCATCGAAAAGGTTGACATCTGGGGCCGTCGCCGTCTGGCGTACGACATCAAGAAGAAGTCCGAAGGTATCTACGCCGTGGTGAACTTCACCGCAGCGCCGGCTACCGCCAAGGAACTTGATCGCCAGCTGTCTCTCAACGAGACGATCATGCGCACCAAGATCATCCGCCCTGAAGACCAGAAGGTCGTTGCTGAGTAATCAGCCCCTTCCAATCTTTAACCCGCAGGAACGAACAAGGAGGCAGTAGATGGCAGGCGAAACCACTATTACGGTCATCGGTAATCTCACCAATGACCCCGAGCTGCGGTTCACCCCGTCTGGCTCAGCAGTAGCGAACTTCACCATCGCTTCTACTCCCCGGACCTTTGACCGCCAGTCCAATGAGTGGAAGGACGGGGAAACCCTGTTCCTCCGCGCATCGGTATGGCGCGAAGCAGCCGAGAACGTGGCCGAGTCCCTTACCAAGGGCATGCGCGTCATCGTTTCCGGCCGTTTGAAGAGCCGTTCTTACGAGACAAAAGAAGGCGAGAAGCGCACCGTAATCGAGCTTGAGGTCGATGAAATCGGCCCGAGCCTGCGTTACGCAAACGCCAAGGTCAACCGTACCCAGCGCTCCGGCGGTGGCCAGGGTGGCTTCGGTGGCGGTAACGCCGGTAATTCCGGTGGCTTCGGAGGAGGCGCTCCTGGTGGAAACCAGGGCGGCGGCAACTCCGGTGGAACCTGGGGCGGCAACCAGCCCGCACAACAGCAGGATGATCCTTGGGCGACGCCCGGTGTCAGCAATGCTGGCGGCTGGGGCAATGGCCCGGATTCCGAACCTCCCTTCTAAACACCAAATAAACGTCCGACGCCGGACACTCACCGTAAGTGCCGGAAGGCACCATGGTGACAACCGCCGTCGAACACCACCATCCCGTGGATCAATATCCACGGGCTCCATAGAAAAGGAGCTCCACGATGGCTAAGGCTGAACTCCGTAAGCCCAAACCAAAGTCCAACCCCTTGAAGGCCGCTGACATCACTGTCATCGACTACAAGGACGTAGCACTGCTGCGCAAGTTCATCTCCGATCGCGGAAAGATCCGCGCTCGTCGCGTCACTGGCGTTACCGTTCAGGAACAGCGCAAGATCGCCCAGGCAATCAAGAACGCCCGCGAAGTTGCTCTGCTGCCTTACTCCGGCGCTGGCCGCGGCTAAGGAAGGGATTAACTAACATGGCAAAGCTCATTCTGACCCACGAAGTAACCGGCCTCGGTGCTGCTGGCGACGTTGTGGAGGTCAAGGACGGTTACGCACGTAACTTCCTGCTCCCCCGCGGCTTCGCTCTGACCTGGACCAAGGGTGGCGAGAAGCAGGTTGAGACCATCAAGGCTGCCCGCGCCGCTCGTGCGCACGCTTCTGTTGAAGCTGCACAGGCACAGGCCCAGGCTCTGTCCTCCAAGAAGGTCAAGCTCGAGGTGAAGGCCGGCGAGTCCGGTCGTCTCTTCGGCACCGTCAAGCCTGCTGATGTCGCTGCTGCTGTTGAGGCCGCTGGCCTCGGCGCCATCGACAAGCGCAACGTTGAACTGCCGAACCACATCAAGTCTGTCGGTTCGTACACGGCCAACGTTCGCCTGCACGAGGATGTTTCTGCTGTCATCGACCTCGAGGTCGTTGCTAGCAAGTAGTCTCTGACTGCAAGGAAGGCCCCCGCTACCGAATTCCGGTGGTGGGGGTCTTTTGCTTCCCCCCAACTGGCGGGGGATTACGGTGTGTGGAGCTCCTCCATGACGTGCTTGTAGCCGGTTCGGATCATCTCTGCGAGCACACCCCGGTCCACGTCATCGAGCTTGTTGACGTAGAGGCAGGCGGCGCCGGTCTTGTGCTTGCCGAGTTCGGGTAGCAAACGGTCTGCATCGGGACCGTAAGTGAGTCCGTACAGCGCCAGGTTGGTCTTGCGCGGAGAGAACCCGACGGCGGCTGAGTCACCCTCGCGGCCGCTCTCGTACTTGTAGTGATAGCTACCGAAGCCGACGATTGACGGGCCCCACATGACGGCTTCCTGGCCGGTGATGTCGCGCATCATTTCCAGCAATTCAAAGCCGTCCTCGCGCCGCTTGGGGTGTTCCACCGCGGCCAGGAATTCTTCCACGGAGACGTCCGTGGGTTGGGTCTTGTTCTCTGCCATAGGGGTAGTGTGGCAGACGCGCCACGGGTGCGTCAGCATATCGGGTCAGCACCCCGGTGATAGCCTTCAGCGGTGACTTCAGAAGCCCTGCGTATTCGCCCGTTCCACCAAGTAGACGTCTTCTCTGAGGTCCCGTACCTTGGCAATCCGCTCGCGGTGGTGGTGGATGCCCTAGGCCTCAGCACGGAAGTGATGCAACACTTCGCCAACTGGACCAACCTCTCCGAGACGACGTTCCTGTTCCCTCCCACCCACCCCGAAGCGGACTATAAGGTGCGGATCTTCACGGGCAGCGAGGAGTTCCCTTTCGCTGGCCACCCCACGCTGGGCTCGGCGCACACGTGGCTGCATGCCGGGGGAGTGCCCAAGACTGGCGGCGTTGTGGTTCAGGAGTGCGGCGCGGGTTTGGTGCGAGTAAAGCACGACGCCGGTCGCTTGGCTTTCGCTGCGCCACCGCTGACCCGCTTCGGTCCGGTGGATGAGAATACGCGGGCGCAGCTCGCTGCCGGCCTGCAGCTGCCCGAGGATGCCCTGCTGGATGCGTCGTGGCTGGTCAACGGACCCACGTGGATCGGCGTGCTCCTCGGTTCGGCTGAGCAGGTCCTGGCCGTGGGGCCGGATCTCGCTGCCATGGGTGACCTGAAGGTCGGGATCATTGGCCCCCACAAGCCCGGGGCCGGCATCGACTTCGAGGTGCGTACGTTCATTCCCGGCGACGCCATGGTGGAGGACCCGGTCACGGGAAGTTTCAATGCCGGTGCGGCCCAGTGGCTGATCGGCAGCGGCCGGGCTCCCCGCGAGTATGTTGCCGCCCAAGGTACTGTCCTGGGCAGGGCTGGCCGTATTCACGTCAGGGCGGAGGATGGCGAAATCTGGGTGGGCGGTGCCTCAGTCACGTGCATCGAAGGCACGGTGCTGCTCTAAGCGCTGCTAGGAGCGCTTGGGGCGTGTCAGGACAACCAGCAGGAAGATGCCGGCACTGAAGGCCGCCTGGACAGCAACAACGGACGTCGGTACGTAGCCAAGGTACAGGGCCAGCAGCATCGGAACCATGGCCAGGACGGTCACGTCCAGCCCGCGCATCAGGGAGCCGAGTTGGGCCCGCGGTACCGGCCCGAAGGGGGTCTCCACCGGCGGGGCGGTCCAGTCGGGTGGGGTCCTGGTGGCTGCGCGGAGTGTCCCGGCACCCATCCCGACCCCGGCCAGGGCACCAACGCCTATCAAGGCAGGGTTCGCAGCCCCGAGCAGCACCAACAGACTGCAGAGCACAGCCATCCACACGGACATCGCCACGCACGGCATCAGTGTCCGGCTTGTTCGCACAAGTGCCGGATGCAGCGGAAGCATTGCGTCGAGTTCAGGGACCAATGCCGTTTTGCGGGCCACACCGCCCAGTCCGGAAGCCGTGGCACACCCTGCGATCACGATCACCGTCAACTGTGCGAACTCGGGTAGGCCACCCTTCACCAGCAGTATGGCGATGCAGGCGGTGAGCCACAGGACCGGCGGCGTCACCGGGGGATTGAGCCTGAGGAAGGCCACCGCGTCAGCACGGATCAGCGCCCTCAGTGGGCCCCGCGTGGGGCGGGCGTAGAAGCGGGCTGCCCTGCCGCCGTCGATCCTCTTACGATTGCCGCCCAGAGCTCTGAGCACCTCGTTGGAGTCCATCATGAACAGCGACGCACCGGCGTGCCCGGCAACGGCGCCGCCGCGTACCAGTTCGTCTCCCCGCACCTGGCCGGCGCGCGGCACCACCACGGCAAGGAGCCCGACGGCGGCAACGGTCGCCAGTGCTGTGGGCCACGGAGAGGATGAGAACGCCGGAAGGACAGAGCACGCAAGAACTCCCGCCGTCGCAATTGTCTTGCCAAGCCGCGGACTCAGTAGGGCAAGCTGCTGAAAGGCGGCTAGAGTCACCGCGATGGAACCCGCAGCTCCGAAGGTGAGTGCGGCAAGAACGTGTTCGCCAGGAGCACGGTCAACAGCGGTCACCATGCTGAAGGGCAGGTAGATGATGGTTGATCCGGCTGCGGTAAGGGCCACCCTGCGAATGAAGGGTGGCAGAACCATGGGCCGGCGGTCGACGGGGAGCGTGAGCCACCAAGTGCTCTCTGCTCCGTTCACTGATATCGGTCCAAGCTTCCGGGCAAGGTTGCTGATGACCAGGAGGGCCGCGAGTGTGATGGACGTCCACAGCAAGGACTCCGGCAGCACCACCCATTGGGCCCGGATGATGCTGTTCTGCGGTGATGTCCTCTCCGCGATTTCGTTGCGCAGCGCCAGGACGAACGAGGCCGCAATGGTCAGGGAAACACCTATGCCGAGTCCCCAGCTGTAGGCGTCAACGAAGCGGGTTCCCCACGAGATCCGGCTGCGTTTGTAGCGCCGGGCGGATTGGCGGGTGAAGCGGACAATGTCCGAGGCCAGCTCCCGGTATTGCGGGGAACGTTCAAGGGCAAGCACGTCAGGATCCGGCAATGATCGAGGCCCCCTGCTCGGGGTGAAACTCCTGGACTTCCTCGCCAATGACCAAACACGTGGTGGCCGTGGCGAGCAGCAGTTGCGGATCGTGGGTCACCAGGACCACGGCACCACCGTCTTGGGCATGCGCGGCGATTCGATCACCCAGGGCGTCGCGCATTGTGGGATCCAGCCGCTGTTCCGGCTCATCCAGGATAAGGAGCGACGACGGGCGGATGAGCCCGGCGGCAAGCAGTAACCTGCGGCGCTGGCCGGAGGACAACGCATCCGGAATGGCGTGGGCCCTGCCCAGGAGCCCAAAGAAGTCCAGTTCTTCTTCAACGCGAGCTTCGGGGTCATCCAGGGAGTGCCCACGGGCAATGAGGAGCAAATGCTCGCGGACTGTGAGGGACGGGAAGAAGAGATCGTCGTCGAAAACTGCGGAGACGTGCCGACGGAACGGTACCGCGTCCGGATCGATGAGGAGGCCGTGGACCTTGATGTCTCCGGCCAGGGCGCTCTGCCGTCCCGCAATGGTCCGGGCCACCGTGGACTTTCCGGCGCCGTTGACGCCTACCATTCCCCGGACTTCACCAGCGTCCACCGTCGCGGTCACTTCGCCGCAAACCGGAGACCCGGCATAGCCAACCAGCAGCCTTTCGGCCTCCAATACCTTCCCCATGGTGCAACCCTACCGGCGGGATTGCGTCACCCTCTGATAGCCAAAGTTGCTGCCCACTTCGCGGCGGAGAAGAAGAGATGCCTGTTTAGGCCTTGTTGGCGGGTACTGAGTACGGGGCAGTCGTGCGCCTCGAGGTGGATGTCAACCGCTTCCCTAACAGAATCAGCGGCTGTTCGACGGTACGGGCCAGTACCTCTGCAACACCGAATGACATGGCGGCGGCCAGGACCAGCCTGACAATAGCGAGCCCAAAATTTCGTTGGTCAGCAGGGATAGCCATGCTCACCACGTCGATGCAGAAAGGGTGGAAAAGGTAGATCGCATACGTCCTGGTCCCCAGGAAAGCGACAGGCTTCCAGCTCAGCAACCTTGTGAGGGGCGAGGTAGCAAGGATGAATGAAGGGAAAAGAAGCGCAACGGTGAAGGAGAACAGGACGTGCGCATTGCCGCTCTCGGCGCCGCCGGGGAGGACCGGGTCAAGAATGTAGGCGGTGATAGCTACAGGTATGAGCGCGGCAGCCACTCCGGGGTGCGCGAGCTTTGACACCATCTTGAATCCCCGGTGGGTGTGCATGGTGAGGCCAAGGACGCAACCGGCAAGAATGGCGGTGTAAATCCCGAAGTATCGCGCACCTTCACAGTAACTGGCCGCGGAGGCGAGGACGAGCAAAACGCTGGCCGTGGCCAGTCGATGCCTTCTTATCAGCGGTATGGCGAACATGAGGAACGGCCACACGATGTAGAACTTTTCCTCGATGCCAAGCGACCAACTGTGGACAAAGCTGCCACCGCTGGCGAGATCCCCATTGAACGTTGCCAGGAGCGGTAACCGCTCCGCAAATTTGACCGGACCCTCACCCAGGCCGAACACGAAGACGCCCACTGCGGCCGTTGAAAGCGCAATGTAATAAAGCGGCAGGATGCGAAAGGCCCTTCTTACATAGAACTGAAAGATCGACACCCGGCCACGTCGGCGTTCCTCGCGGATCAGGAGCGATGTGATCAGGAAACCGCTGATCACAAAGAAGAGAGTCACTCCCATTGACCCGTTGAGAAATCCCCAGATGTGGGGGTCGCTCATGTGAGAGACGAGGACTATTGCGATGCTGACGGTTCGGAGCCCGTCTAGCTGCGGCCAGTACCGGGCGGACAAGAAGGACGACTCAAGCTTTTCCACAGATCCCTTTTCAGGCTTCACTGCCTGCCTTGAGACATCGCGGCAGGTTCACGCCAATCGTCTAAATAGTGTGAACGGGCCAGGGGGTTTGGTCCGTTCACACCATCTATTTGGTCTACGCAGCGCGTTGTTGTGGACCTGCGTAAAGGCGTGTGGTTAGTGCCCGACTTCTCCGTGGCCGCCTATCGTGGCAAACTCAAAGAGCTGGACGGGCACATGAGGGCTGGCCGCCCCTACCTCACTCACTCCACCGGCACCTGATTGACGCCCAGCGCATTGGGTAGAAGTTAAGCGGGCGCATCTAGGAGGAGCACATATGGATACTGCACGGACCTTTGAGTCGATTGTCATCATCTTCAACCCCAACAGCACCGGGGACGCACCTGAGCTCGCGCAGCAGCTGCACGACAAGCTCAAGCAGCTGCTCACGTACCAGTCCGAAATTACACTTCAGCCCACTGAGCATGCCGGGCATGCTGTGGACCTGGCGCGTGAGGCGGCCTCAAAGGGCGGCGACGTCCTGGTGGTCTCCGTCAGCGGCGATGGGGGGTACAACGAGGTTGTCAACGGCGTCATGCAGGCGGAGAATCCGCGAGCCGTTTCCGCGGTTTTGGCTGCAGGCAACGCCAACGACCATAGCCGGATCATTGGCACCAAGCCGTTGGAAGAGGCCATTGTGGAGGGCCGCGTCCACAACATCGATCTTCTTCGGATTCACACGGGTCAGAATGATGATGCGCCCTATGAATACGCGCATTCCTACATCGGATTCGGCCTGACCCCGGTGGTGGCCACTGAACTGGAAAAGGGCAGTAAGGGCGCTCTCAAGGAAATGGTCACCGTGATCCAGACCTTTTCCAAGTTCGAGCCTTTCGGCATCCGCCTGGCGGATGGAAAGCGCCGGAAGTTCGACAGCCTGGTGTTCGCCAACATCAATGAAATGGCCAAGTACGCCACTTTGAGTGAGGCAGAGGATCACCCGTCCGACGGAAAGTTTGAAGTCATCACTTTTCCGCACATGCCCAAGTGGCGTGTTCTGCTGACCGCGCTAAAGGCCACCACCCAGGGCCTTGGTGATCAGCCGAGCGTGAGCAGCTATGAATTCACCACGCTCAAGCCGCTGCCGTATCAAATGGACGGCGAGGTCAAGTCCGTGGAGGCTAACGTCAAGGTCAGGGTGGAGTGTGCTCCCGGGGCGTTGGCTACCCTCGGCTAGGCACCTCTAGCCTGCCGGGGCACAGGCGGCCGTAACGAAGTCATAAATCCGGCCGCGCAGTTCATTCGAGGCCGCAATCTTCAGCACGCCCCTCCGGTCACCAACGGTCACCCTCAGCGGCAGGAGGGTGCCCACCTTGTCTTCAGCAACAGCGTGGGGATCGCAGCGGGCGGGCCGGATAGTAAGAGGTAGTTCCTGTTTGCGCGCGCCCACGGCGAGATGTGCCGGCCAGGGGTCTGCCGGAGATTGCGCCAGCAAGGTGGTCTCCTCAAATGACTCGATAGTGAGGCTTCCCGGGTCAGTCCCCGGCGTGGCCGGCGTGATGAGAAGGCGTACGACGGCGGTGCGGCCGTCAGCGGCCACCTCCAGCGCGGGGTCCAGGACCATGACAGCGACGGCGGCGGCCTCCGATGCCAGGCACAGCTCGCCGGCGTTTCTGGAAAGGACGCCGAAGGGATCGGAAGCGTTGGTGCTGGCCTCCACGGGCTCCTTGCCCGGTTCTGCGTAGGTAATCCTGGCGTTAAGTGCTGTTGTTGTGCCTTCTGATACTTCGCAGGCGGCCGCGGGCAGTATTGCGGGCAGGCTCTTCGGCTGACGGGGTGGCAGTTCGAGGCCGCCAGCAGAAGGCTTCCAGGCGATGTCACCTTGGAACAGCGGGGATTGCAGCTGCGCCACAGTCACAGTTATTGGCGAATCCGTGGTGTTGGTGAGCTGCAGCAGGATGGCCTGTTTTCCGTATTGGTCCCGGGACTGGTTAATCTCCACAGCCACGGGCTGGGTACTCCCGCTGCCGGAGGGAGAGCCGGTACTGCCGGAGCTGCAGGCGGCCAGAAATGGCATGGTCATGGCCAGAGCCAGACCCGTCGCAAGGAAAAGCCACCGCCGGCACGTCATGCGATCAGTGTAGGGGCGCGGACGAGTAGGAGGCTCCGGGCCAACCAGTTGGAGCCCTTCCGCGGTCCGCTCTTGCCCGGTATCCGCTTCGCGGCTAGTACTCTGAAATAAGAGGCGAATATGACAAGGAGATCCATAGCTTCCCCGCACTGCTATGGGCGATTCCGGTGCAGGTTTTTCTTAGAGTCCACAAGTTTGCTGCCCCGCAACGGTGCGAAGCCAGGCCCATTTCGGCTGCCAGGGATTCGGCAGTATGCGGTGCTTCGACCTCTACTGCCATTTCCCGCCAACAACCACCCGATCCACATTCAGTGGAAACAGCCCTTGGTTGACTGGGGCCGGGAATCGAGGGAAATGCTGAATCCGGTGGAACGGCGCCCTCGTCTATTCCTGTCCAGAGGATGGAGCACACCCATGCAAACAAGACCACTCCAATAAGGAGCACGGCAAAGCATCCTAAGCGCGGACGTGTTTGAGTTTTGCCCGGTTCAGCCACTGATTCCCCCATTTTGCCGATCCCAGCCTACATGGGCATGATCTGTTGCCTTGAGCTGGGTAAGATGACCGCACGCACGCAGAATTCTGCTCGTTGATTTCCGGACGAAAGGCCACCCTGATGTCATTCCAGGCTTACCTTGACGCTATTGAAGACAAGACCGGTCTCACTCCGCGTCAGTTGGTTGAAATAGCAGACACCAAGGGCTTCAAAGACCCTTCGGTGAAGGCCGGGGCGATTCTTGAATGGCTCAAAGCGGACTACGATCTTGGACGCGGTCACGGAATGGCGTTGGTGCATGTCATCAAGAAGGGGCCGCGGATTGACAGCAAGCATGTGGGATCGGACGGCACGCACCGCGACGAATCGTACACTCTCTGGTTGGATGGCAAGGCGGGCAAGCCCACTCCTTAATGCCCCTGTGACATGCTGACGCTAAGCATGCTTAGGTTAATCAAGCCATCCTGGTGAGCACGCAGAGAGGACCACCATGTCCATAGTGACCCAGTTGTTCAAAAGCCCCGCCGCGGACGTATGGAAAGTGATCGAGGATGGCTGGCTCTATACAGGCTG
Organism: Paenarthrobacter sp. TYUT067; assembly: GCF_023656375.1. Classification (NCBI taxonomy): domain Bacteria; kingdom Bacillati; phylum Actinomycetota; class Actinomycetes; order Micrococcales; family Micrococcaceae; genus Paenarthrobacter; species Paenarthrobacter sp. TYUT067. The sequence goes on along the minus strand of NZ_JAMOIT010000013.1, from coordinate 130,434 downwards.
GGTGGTGGGTGCCTCCCGAATCCGCTCCGTGGACGCGGCATGGCCCCAGCCAGGAGCCAAGCTGCATCATTCCGTGGGCTCTTGGCCCTTCCTCATCGATGACAGCACCAGTGTCACCACCGTGGAGACCGGCCGTAAGCTGGAGCTGCTTGCCCGGGGATGGCCCATGGGTGAAGCAAAAATAGTGATCACCCTTGAAGATTTGGGTGGCCATCAGTGCCGTGTTTCCATTGCCGAAGACGCCGTGCGTGGGCCGGGAAAAGTGGTTCCCAAGGTCCTGCGGGATCCTGTCATCGGGGTCCGGAACCGGGAGACCTTGAAGCGCCTCGAACTGATGGCCGCTGGTGGGGCAGGCAGGTAGGACTAGGTGGTGTAGGGCGACGGCCTGACCCAGTCAAAGGCCGCTGCCTTGGACCTCGCGCCTTGGGCTGCCTTGGAGCGATTCGGTTCGCCCAGTTCGGCAAGCAGCTTCTCCGAAAGCACCACGAGCTCCCCGAAAACATCCGGGGTGAGCCACTCGGGCCGGGTTGCAAAGAGGATGTCTTCGCTGGAGGTGTTGCCGCTGGCGCCGGGTGCGAACGGGCAGCCGCCCAGTCCGCCGAGGGCCCCGTCCACCATTGCGGCACCGGCTTGGATGGCGGCAAGTGTGTTGGCCACGCCCAGGCCCCAAGTGTCGTGGCCGTGATAGACGATTCGCCGGGCGGGGGACTCGTCCCGGACCCGGGTGATCAGGCGGGCTACCTGCGCTGGAACGGCTTGCCCCAGGGTGTCGCAAATGACGATGTCCGTGGTGCCCTCGGCCCGGGGGTCGTTGGCGATCGAAAGAATGCGCTCCTCCGGAACGTAACCTTCGAACGGGCAGGTGAAGGACGTTGCGATGCACAGCTGGATCTGGCCGTTCACCGCGCGAGTGTACGCAACAGCTTCGGGCAGGGCGGCCAGGCTCTCATCAGTGGTCCGCCCGATGTTCGCCTTGTTGTGGGAGTCGGAGGCTGACAGGCAGTACTGGAAGTTCCGCGCACCAGCTGCTGATGCTTTGGCTACGTGGCCTGGTGTGGCTACCCAGATCCAGCATTTCTCCAGTTCTTCTGGGGTGAGGGCCCGGACTACTTCGAGTGTGTTGGCCATGGTGGGGACAAGGTCGGCGCGGGCCATGGAGCCGAGCTCGATGGCGGGAACGCCCAGCCGCAGCAGTTCCCGCACGGTTTCGATCTTCTGGTCCGTGGGCAGGAGTTTGCCGGTGAGTTGGAGTCCGTCGCGCAGGGTGACGTCCCTGAGGATGACGTTGCCCAGCGTGGATGCCAGGGGGCTTTCGAAGCGGTTCATGGTCGGAGGGCCTCCTCGCGGCCGGAAGCCGCATTGATCTGCGCTGCATCCATGGTGAGGAGTCCGCCAAGGATTTCCTGCGTGTTTTCGCCCAGGTCGGGGCCGAGGTTTCGGATGGGCAGGGACTGGTCTCCGATCACGGGAACAATGCCGGGGAATCCGACACCGGGGAGGATTTCCTCGCCGGTGGAAACGTCGAACTTCTGGATCATGTTGCGGGCGGCGTACTGGCTGTCCGTGCTGATGTCCGCCGCGGTGTAGATGGGACCGGCGGGAACACCGGCGGCTTCGAGGGCTTCGAGGGCCTCGGCGCCTGACAGCGTGGCTGCCCACTCGCCGATGGCCTGGTCCAACTCTTCACGCTTGGCCCAGCGCCCGGCGTTTGTCTGCAGGGAAGGGTCTTCTGCGAGGTCAGGGCGACCAATGGTCTGCATGTACCGCTGGTAGATCGAATCCCCGTTACCGGCCACCACAATGCTCGCGCCGTCCTTGCACACGTAGGCGTTGGACGGAGCGATGCCCTCCATGCGGCCACCGACGCGCTGCCGGTCCACGCCGTATGCCTGGTAGTCAGGGATCAGTGACTCCATCATGGAGAACATGGCCTCGTTCAACGCGACGTCGATGATGCGCTCGGTGAGCGGAACAGCGCCAGCCGAGTCCCGGCGTCGTGCTTCACGCTGGTACAGGCTCATCATGGAACCGAAGGCGGCGTACAGGCCCGCGATTGAGTCGCCGATGGAGACGCCCACCCGTACCGGCGCGCGGTCCGGGTCGCCTACCAGGTTGCGGAATCCTCCGTAGGCTTCGGCGACGGCGGCGAAACCAGGCCGCTGCGACAGCGGTCCCGTCTGCCCGAAGGCGGAAATGCGGGTGACGATGAGGTCCGGGTTCGCGTCGTTGAGAACCTCGGGCCCCAAACCCCACTTTTCCAGGGTGCCGGGACGGAAGTTCTCCAGAAGGATGTCGCATTTGGCTACGAGCTCCAGCACTGCCTGCTTGCCCGCATCCGTGCGGAGATCCAGGACCACTGACTTTTTGTTGCGGTTCAAGGTGCGGTACAACATGGAGGTGCTGCCCTTGTGAAGGCGCCAGTTGCGTAGTTCGTCGCCGGTCCCGGGCCGCTCCACCTTGATGACCTCAGCTCCGAAGTCGGCCAGCAGCCTGCCTGCCGTGGGCGCGGCGATGTAGTTGCCGAGCTCCAGAACCCGGACGCCGTCCAGAGGGGCGATTGTTTGGTGTGTCATGGTCTTCTTTCGTGCGGGGCGGATAGGCGGTGGGCGCGCCGATGAGAGTGCACCCCTACACTCTGGCTCAAAAGTGACCGCAGGCGCTAGAACGCGTCGTGGGTTACACGCGGTGGATGGTCGTTATGACGTTCGACGGCGGCGAGGGGTTCCGCTGGCGGCGGCGCGGCCGCTGTCCTGACCCTCGGGGACGACCCTCCGCCTTAGCATGGTCCAGAGGTACGCCGACCGGGGGAGTGTGTGATGGGGCCGTTGGAATCGAACCAAGCCAGTACGAGGCAGGATGAGCAGGCACGTACGGGCCTACGTTCCAGCACCAAGCGAAAGCGCTCCGCGCGGCGACGGAAGCTTGAGTTGGCGATCCTGCTGGTGTTGGTAGTCGCGCTGGCACTTTCGGCTACTCCGTGGCCCTCGGCGCTGCTGATCCGTGCTGTTTTTGAGCGCGGAGCACAGGCAACCATTGACGAAATGACTCCATACGTTCCGGATACGCCGCTGCAAACCCAAGAAGGGGTGGTCTACAAGCCCGGATCCACCTTTGATGTCTTTAGTCCTCAAGGCACCACGGCGGCACTTCCCACTGTGGTGTGGATTCACGGTGGCGCGTGGATTTCAGGAGCGCAGCGCGACGTGAATCCGTACCTGAAGATCATCGCCGCCGAGGGCTACACCACCATCGGCATGAGTTACCCCATTGCACCGGAGGCCACCTACCCCACGGCGGTGCGGGACATCAACGAAGCTCTCGCCTATATCAAGGCCAATGCCGCCGAGCTGAACGTGGACGCCAGCCGCATAGTTCTGGCCGGTGACTCCGCCGGCGCCCAGCTCGCCAGCCAGATGACCACGCTCACCGTAAACCCCGGGTATGCCAATCTGATGGGAATTGAGCCCGCGCTCCAGAAATCGGATCTGGCTGCCACCATCCTGCATTGCGGCGTGTACGACCTCAGGGCCATGGCGGATCTCAACGGGATTGTGGCCTGGGGATTCAAGACGTCACTGTGGGCCTACACGGGCACCAAGGACTGGTCCGCTACCTACGCCGGGGCCACCATGTCCACCATCGATTTCGTGACCGACGACTTCCCTCCCACGTTCATCAGCGGCGGCAATGGTGACGGGCTCACGTGGCTCCAGTCGGTTCCCTACAGCAACCGGCTGAAGGATGCGGGAGTTCCGGTGACCGAGCTGTTCTGGCCGGCCACTCACCAGCCCGAGCTACCTCATGAGTATCAGTTCCATTTGAACTTTGCCGAGGCCCGTGAGGCGCGGGACAAGACGTTCGACTTCCTGTCCGAGCACGCGCTGAGGCGTTGAGCACGGCAGAACCCTAGCGGACTTCAATTTATCTCCATGATGGAACTATTCTTGAGGAATGACTTCCTCTTTGCAGGTCACCGCAGACAAGCGCCTACCGGTTTTGTTCTGGGTTTCCGCCGTGTGCGTGGCCGCGTTGGTCCTAGTTCCGGGGTGGATGCTGCTGGGAAATCCGGCCGTACTGCGTGGTCATCCGCTCCTGCCGTCGCTCCTGGTGACGGCCGCCGTCGTCGGAGTTCTCTGGGGTATTTTGCTGTGGCGTCGACGCCGTAGCTCCTCGAAGCGGTCCTTGGCCAGGGCTGTGGGTGCGTGGGCCGCGCGCGTCGGCGTGCTGGCACTTGTGGCCATGCTGGCGTGGCTGAATCCCTTCGCATACCAGGCCTCCGAAGCGGCTGAAGCGGGATCGGTGGCCGGATCCATGGTGGAATCGTCCACAGCCATCACCATGAAGCCGGCCGGGGCAGCTGTCACCAAGGGGCTCGTTTTCTATCCGGGCGCTCGCGTTGAAGCGCGGGCGTATGCGGACATCCTCAAGCCAGCGGTGGACGCCGGGGTCCTCGTGGTGATTCTCAAGACGCCCCTGAATCTCAGCCTGCTGGACGGAAGCCAGGCACGTGGGGCCATGGCTGACCATCCTGAGATCTCCACATGGACGGTGGGTGGCCACTCGCTGGGAGGGGTGAGCGCGAGCTCTTTTGCTCTGGGAAACAAGGATGTGGATGGTCTGCTGCTTTACGCCTCCTACCCTTTGGACTCCTTGCGTGACCGGTCGGGACTGCAGGTTCTGTCCATTTCCGGCACCGAAGATGGCCTCAGCACGCCGGCGAAGATCGACGCCTCCCGTGAGTTGCTGCCCGCCGATGCCACCTTCGTTGAAATCCGAGGCGGGAATCACGCGTTCTTCGGAAGCTACGGTGCGCAGCCCGGCGACGGCGAACCCTCTGTGGATCGGGGCGTTGCCCAAGAGCAGATTTCCGCGGCAACCGTGGCGTTTCTGATGCAGCTCAAGGAGTAGCCAAGACGCCGCGGGAATACTTCTGACTCATCACCCGTTCAGTGATTTAGATGCAAATGCATGTAAGCTGGATGAACGAGCAACAGGAGAATGCCATGGAAACCCGCCGCATCACCGTACTTTCCGCCGGACTCGGCGTCCCGTCGTCGAGCCGCTTGCTGGCCGACCAGCTGGCCGCCTCCACCGAGCGGCAACTGCGCGCGGCCGGGTACGACGCGAAGATTGACGTCGTTGAACTGCGCGACCTCGCAGTGGACATCGCCAACAACTTCGTCACCGGCTATGCCGCACCGCGCCTGGCGGACGTGATTGCCGGCGTCGAGGATTCTGACGCCATCATCGCCGTCAGCCCCGTCTTCAGCGCCTCTTACAGCGGCCTGTTCAAGTCGTTCATCGACGTCCTGGACCCGAAGTCGTTGGACGGCAAAGCCGTGCTGCTGGGCGCCACAGGCGGCACCGACCGCCACCAGATGGTCCTCGACTACGCAATGCGTCCCCTGTTCAGCTACCTGCGCACCAGGATTGCGGCCACCGGCGTCTTCGCGGGGCCGCAGGACTGGGGAAACACCGACGACGGCGCCTCGCCCCTGTCGGTGCGCGTAGACCGAGCGGCCGGTGAACTCGTGCAACTATTGAGCGGTTCCCAGCCGCACCGGAAGAACGATGCACTTGAGTCGCTGCCGTTTGAACAGTTGCTTGCCGGAATCTCAGCAGGCAGATAGGACGAACTAATTGCCAGGGCCGATCGTTGGGGCAAACATGAAATGTCCTGTGGATTCCATTGACCTGGTGATGAGCGAACGAAGCGGCGTGGAGATCGACTACTGCCCGCAGTGCAGGGGCGTGTGGCTGGATCGCGGGGAGCTGGACAAGATCATTGACCGGGTCGCTGCGGAGACCATTCCAGCCCCTGCCCGGCCTGCCGCCGCACCGTCCCAGCCGCCGATCGCGCCCCCGCCCATCTACAACCCCTTCGAGTCCCGGCCACAGCAGCCGCGGTACGACGATAGGGATAGGCGCGACTACGACCGGAGGGATGACGACCGACGCGACGGCTATGGTCGCGACCAGTACGGCCGCAAGCGCAAGAAGAAGGAAGGTTTCCTGGGGGACTTGTTCGACTTCTAGCTTTTAGTCGTCCAACAGCTCAATGAACTCGCGGGCCTGCTTGATGTTGATGTCTGAGTGGCGCGTCAAAGCAAGTGCCGCGCCCTCAACATCGCCGCTCTTTGCCAGCGTGCGGATACGACCGTAAATCTCGTCGTTGAGCATGTTGCTGCTCACTTCCCGGGTGACATCGCCCTTACTGACGATTGCCCTGTACCTGTAGGGGAAACGTTCAGGCTCGTCGTCGTCGTCGGCAATCAAATCTTTGGGTGTGGCTTCCGGAGTGAACGGCTGGGGGTGCGCCGCCAGTGCGCCGACGGCGTCACGCGAGGCCCGCAGGCCCTCTCCAGTCGCCTGCAGGTAAAGCTTGATGGCCGCCATGCCCTGTCCCTGGGCAATGAGCGAGTAGAGCTGCCTGTGCTGCTCTTGATTCAGCTTCGCTGCAGACTCTCTGGCCAACTCAACCGCGTCCTTGGGTGCATTCGCCGCTGCGAAGTCGGCCTTGCTTTCGACGGAGCGCTTGGTGAAAGAGCGAATAAGCAGGAGCACTCCCGCAATGACCGCAACGAGGATCAGGAGCGGGATGAGGATGGAATCCATGGCGTCGTCATAGCCGATCTACGTAGTTCTTGGCAGTAAGCAAATCTGAATGGGTGGCCTGGCGGAGGACTTTGATGGCCTCGATCTTTTTACCGCTGCGGACCAGGTTTTGTAACTCGAAGGCCAGTTGAGGGTTCAGTTGACCGTTGGGGAGCACTGCTGGTTGGTGTCCCGTTTGTCCGGCAGCGTGAGACCGCGCAGCCTGTGCCTGAATGGCCGTCCTGCTGTTCTCCACCTGCTCGCGATGGCTGGCCTCGTTCTGGCTCGGCTTGGTAGTGGCATCTATGCGGGCGCGAAGGGCCAGTGCCTCCCGCACTTGGGACGCTTGGTGGGCAGCGGAACGTGCCGCCAGTTCGCGTTGATACCTCTCGGCGTCGGAAAGGCCGGTATCGCGCGGCTTGAAGGCTGCCGTGAGCGCCCACAGCAGGCCCACGAGGACAAGAAGCGGAAGGACAATCGTCAGTACGTCACCAAAGTTCATCCCCATGCCTAGAGCTTATGCCAGAACTTGGTTATCCACAGCACATTCCACTTCCGGCATAGGCTTCTGAGAGATCTCTGTCAAATTAAAGACGGTTTTGTAAGATGCATCACATTTCGAGTATGTATCACCGGATTTTCCGTCCTTGGATGACCCCCGGAGCTGTAGTGTCTGTGGATTAATTGCTGGCAAAACTTTCTCGCGTCCACAGCGTGTGGGGAGTGTTTCCGCAGGTCAGAGCGTTATTTCCCGTGAAAGAAATTCTCTATCCACAGGGTAACGCACAGTCTGTGCACAACCTCTGGCTGGTATTCCACAGGTTATCCACAGGGGGTGTGAAGCACCTGCTGTAACGTGTCTGGAGTGTCCATTTTGGGCACGAATATCCCGCGAAAGTGTTTCCTGGGCTTCCAAAAAGTCACCACTTGAGAAGAGCCCATGGAAGCCACTGTGGATAACCTGTGGACGCGGCTATTCTGTCGGGCCTGCGTGACATCGTGAGATGCACCAGGCGGACACTTGGCCACGCACTGCGCTTTACGGGCCGCCAGGGAGTTCAGCTCTACAGCGGCACACAAATGGAGGACGGCTTTGTCAGTAACGCACTTGGACTCAATCGAGGGCTCACGCGCTTCGGACTCGAGCCGGAAACCTCCCCAGGACATCCCCGCTGAACAGTCGGTGCTCGGTGGAATGATGCTGTCCAAGGACGCAATTGCCGACGTCGTGGAGATCGTTCGCGGACACGACTTCTACCGTCCCGCCCACGAGACCATCTATGAGTCCATCATTGACCTCTACGGCCGCGGTGAACCCGCTGACGCCGTCACCGTCTCGGATGAACTGACCAAGCGTGGTGAGATCAACCGTATCGGCGGCCCCGCCTACCTCCACGAGCTCATTCAGACCGTGCCAACGGCGGCCAACGCAGGCTACTACGCTGAGATCGTTGCAGAGCGTGCGGTGCTACGGCGCCTTGTTAACGCCGGCACCAAAATCGTCCAGATGGGCTACGGCCAGGACGGCGAGGTGGAAGACCTCGTCAACCAGGCGCAGGCCGAGGTGTACGCGGTGGCGGAAAAGCGTACTGCCGAGGATTACGTGGCGTTGAAGGACGTCATGGAGTCCACCGTGGACGAGATCGAAGCTTCGGGTCACCGCGGCGAGGGCATGACCGGCGTTCCCACCGGCTTCTACGAGCTGGACGAACTGACGCACGGACTCCACCCGGGCCAGATGATCGTTATCGCCGCCCGTCCTGCCGTGGGTAAGTCCACGTTCGCGCTGGACTTTGCCCGCTCCGCTGCCATCAAGAACAACCTGGCCACGGTCATGTTCTCCTTGGAAATGGGCCGGAACGAAATTGCGATGCGTCTTCTCTCAGCAGAAGCGACCATTGGCCTGCAGGATCTCCGCAAGGGCACCATCAAGGACGAGCAATGGTCCAAGATCGCCACCACCATGGGCCGCATGAACGATGCTCCGTTGTTCATTGATGACAGCCCCAACATGTCCCTCATGGAAATCCGCGCCAAGTGCCGCCGCCTCAAGCAACAGCACGACCTCAAGCTCGTGATCCTCGACTACCTCCAGCTCATGAGCTCCGGCAAAAAGGTGGAATCGCGCCAGCAGGAAGTTTCCGAGTTCTCGCGTGCGCTCAAGCTGCTCGCCAAGGAGCTTCAGGTTCCCGTCATTGCCCTGTCGCAGCTGAACCGTGGTTCCGAGCAGCGCCAGGACAAGCGCCCCATGGTGTCCGACCTCCGTGAATCCGGCTCCATTGAGCAGGACGCCGATATGGTGATCCTGCTCCACCGTGAGGACGTCTACGACAAAGAGTCACCGCGCGCAGGCGAAGCTGACATCCTCATCGCCAAGCACCGTAACGGTCCCACCAAGGACATCGTGGTGGCATTCCAGGGCCATTACTCCCGCTTTGCCAACATGGCCGGTGAAACCGGGGCGGGTGGCGGCGGCTTCTAGCCCCTACTGCCCGGCCTGGGAAGAGCTGTTCAGCAGCCCTCGAAGTCCATGAGTACCTTCACCTTGGCGGCCGACCCGGATTCGGGATCGAACGCGTAGCCGATCCATTCCTTGGCCAAGCGACGGGCCAGTTCCACGCCCACAACGCGTTGGCCCATGGTGAGGACCTGGCAGTCGTTGGACAGGATGGACCTCTCCACGGAGAACGAATCATGGGCAGCCGTGGCACGGATACCCGGGACCTTGTTGGCTGCGATCGCCACACCAATGCCTGTGCCGCAGAAAAGGATGGCCCTGTCAGCCTTGCCGTCCCGGATCATTTCACCGGCGGCGATGCCCACGTAGGGGTAGGGCCTGGTGAAGTCCTCGTCCGCGCGGTTCACTCCGATGTCGATCACTTCGGTGATCCTGGAGTCGGCCTCAAGATCGGCCATGATTCGGTCTTTGTAATCAACGCCGGCTTCGTCGGCGCCCACAATGATGCGCATGAAATTCTCCTAGTGGGTTGCTGCAACGGGAACGGCTGTGAAATGGGGCCCGACGGCGGCGAACACCATGGCGAGCGACGTCGCCCCGGGATCCGGCGTGCCGATGCTCTTTTCGGCCAGTGGCCGGGCCCGACCCTTGAGGGGGCGAAGTTCCGCGGTGGACGCAGCAGCCGCTGTAGCGTCGGCTGCGGCAGCTGCCCAAGCGTCCTCCGCAACAGCGCCGGAGGAGATGCGGTCCTCCAGTGAGGACGCGAACGGAAGCAGGGCATCCATCATGGTCTTGTCGCCGATGTCGGCTTTCCCGAGGCTCGCGATGCGGTCCGCGAAAGCTCGAACAGACTGGGCTAGGACGTCCGGCGTCGGGGTTTCTGCGTCCCCCAACCGTTCGCCTAAGGCGCGCAGTCCGGCACCCCAGAGGACGCCCGACGTGCCGCCGGCCTTATCTGCCCACGCGTCGCCGGCAGCGGCCAGTAGCGAGCCGGCACCTGCGCCACGCTCAAGGGCCACGGTTGCTGCTTCCAGGGCGGCTGCTGATCCGCGAACCATGCCACGGCCGTGATCGCCGTCGCCGGCGATTGCGTCCATGTCCCCGAGGATTGATTCGGAATCGCGGAGCAGCGTGGCCGTCGTGTCCAAGGCTCGAAGGCACTGGGCAGCGTATGCGCGGGACTCGGCTGTGGAGGAGTAGTCCGCAGCGGCAACGTTGTCCGTCTCAGCTTCCGCGGTGTCAGAGGAAGCGGCAGCGAACCCCACCGCACCGCGACGGTATGCAGGTGTTAGCGCTGGAGCGGTCCAGTACTCCTCCAGTTCGTCATCCAGCCACGTCAGCGTCAACGAGGCACCGGCCATGTCCAGGCTCGTCACCAGCTCGCCCACCTCCGGCATGACCAGCGTGTAACCGGCCTCGCGCAGCAAGGGAGCCACGGTCCGCCAGAGGACAAAGAGTTCTTCGTGCTTGGTGGAGCCCAGGCCGTTGAGGAGCACGGCCAGGCGGGTGGAAGCGCCCACAGGCGTCTCGGCCAGCACGCGTCGCGCCAGTTCCCGGCCAAGCTCGACGGCGGACGGCAGCTCGGTATCGAAGAGCCCAGGCTCGCCGTGGATACCAAGCCCCAGGCCCATCTGTCCCTCGGGAAGGCGGAACAAAGGCTGCTCGGCGCCGGGGAAGGTGCAGCCGCTGAATGCCGTGCCAATGGTTCGAGTGAACTCATTCGCCTTGCGCCCCAAGCGAACCACGGAGTGCAGGTCCAGTCCGGCTTCGGCAGCAGCTCCCATGACTTTGAACACCACGAAGTCCCCGGCGATGCCCCGGCGCTTCTCAACTTCGTCGAGTGATGCGCTGGCAATGTCATCGGTCACCAGAACGTTGTGGGTGGGGATACCCTCGGCGTTCAGGCGCTCGGTCGCCATGCCGAAATTCATCACGTCGCCGGCGTAGTTCCCGTAAGTGAACACCACTCCCGCTCCGGAATTGGCTGCCTTCGCCACCGAGTAAGCCTGCTGGGCGGAAGGCGAGGTGAAGATGTTTCCCACCACGGCGCCGTCGGCGAATCCCGGACCGATGATGCCGGCAAAGGCAGGGTAGTGCCCGGAGCCGCCACCGGTGATGACGGCAACCTTGGGCGCTGAGGGGCGGCTGCGGCGCACTGCGCCACCTTCCACCTGGCGGACGAGGTCCGAGTGGGCATCGCAGAAGCCAGCGAGGGCTTCGTCGGCGAAGTCGGCGGGATCGTTGAAGATTCTGGTCATGGTGGGTCCTGGTTCTGGATTTCGGACTGGGGGAGGGGCTTAGTGGATGTGGCTGCCGCCGTTGATGTCGATGGTGGTTCCGGTAAGGTACGCGGAGTCTTCCGAGGAGAGGAACGTGATGACGGCGGCTACTTCCTCCGTGGTGGCGTTGCGGCCCAGCGGGATGCCGGCGTTGATGGCGGCTTCCTGCTCATCGGTGCTGCCGACGCGGATGTTCGTGTCCACTGCACCGGGGGTGATGGCGTTGACGGTCACGCCGGTCTCCCCGATTTCGCGGGCGAGTGCCTTGGTGAAGCCCAGGATGGCGGCCTTGGCTGCGGAGTAGGGAACCTTGCCGAACACGCCGCCGCCGCGCTGGGCGGAGACCGAGGACATGTTCACGATCCGGCCCCAGCCGTTGGCAATCATGTCCGGCAGGAAGGCCTTGGTAACCAGGTAGGTTCCCGTGGCGTTGACGTCCATGACTTTGTGCCACAGCTCAAGTGTGGTTTCCAGGAAGGGAACGGGAGAGGTGATGCCGGCAATGTTGGCCAGTGCGCCCACGGGCGGGAGGTTCCCGGCGGCAACCTCTGCGGCAACGGCGGCCTGGGCAGCGATGACGGACGCCTCATTGGCGACGTCGATTTCATAGCCGAAGGCGGGGACGTTGAATTCGTTGGCGACCTCCGCAGCAACCTTGGCGGACTTCTCGCCGTCGAGGTCCAGGATGACTACGCCCCAGCCCTGGTTGGCGTAGCGGCGGGCGGTGGTCAGGCCGATGCCGCGATCGGAGGTAGCTCCGGTGAGGACGGCGGTGCGCTGGATGGTGGTCATGGTGCTCCTTGGGTGGTGGTTGTTAGATGAGGTCTGTGATGAAGCTGGCTGCCTTGGCGGCAGCGGCCGGGCGCTCGCCGTGGGTGACGTCCCGGGTTTCGAGTTCCAGCGAGAAGTGGCCGGAGTAACCGGCGCCTCTCAATGCCGCCAACCCTGCGGCAAAGTTGGCCGCTCCGTTACCGATGCTGAGGTTGATGTTTCCCGGCTGGTCCCCGGAGGCAGGCTTGGCATCCCGGAGGTGGACGTGTTTGACCCGTGATGCGAAGCGGTCAACGAAGTCCACGGGGTCCCCTCCGGAGGCCACGATGTGGCTGAAGTCCATCACCAGGCCAACCTCCGAGCCAGTCAGCCGGTCGGCCAGGAGTTGGGCGCGTTCGGCGTTCCAGCACAGCCGGTAGAAGTGCAGGGATTCAGTCCACAGCTCGATGCCGAACTCTTTAGCGCGAACAGAGGCATGAATCAGCTGTTCAGCTACAACGTCGATGTCTTCTTCCAAGCTCCGCAGCGGCTCGTGATCGATCGCCCCACACGGCAGGACCAAGGCTTTCGCGCCAGTCTTGGCTGCCAAGGCGAGCAGCATCTCGAGGTGCCTCTCGCGCGCCGCTTGGGCGCCGGCGTCGAGCGTTGCGTTCAGGTCGCCGACGTCGCCGTTCACCGAGCGGACGCGCAGGTCCGATTCACGCACGACGGCGGCAACCGCCTTCACTGCCTCGGCGTCAAGCACGTACGGCACATGATCGCAGACGCCCGGAAGCGCGCCCAGATCGATCTCCTCGAAGCCGAGCCCCTGCATGGTGTGGAGTGCCGCACCCAGTTCCTGGTGGCGGAAGCTGATGGACGAGCAGCCCAGTCGTTGATGAAACATCGTCATTGATCCTCTACGTCGAAGCCTCATCGGTGAGGACTCCTTAGTGATGCAAGCCACTTTAGTTGCGTTAACTGTCAACAGTCAACCTTCAGGGTTGACTGTTGACATTGCTGGTGCGCTGCGTCACAGTTGTCGTATTATGTTGACTGTCGACAGTGAGGTCGCCGAAGAAGCGCCGCACTCTTCGAAAGGGAAAAAGACAGATGAGCAATGAAGCTCTGACCATGCGTGGTCCGGTTCATGGAACCAAGGATGCAAAGCGTGTCGCCGTCGGCTCCGGCGTTGGCGCAGTGATCGAAACTTACGACTTCATCGGCTTCGGCACGGCCGCCGCGCTGTACTTCGGCACGGCGTTCTTCCCGGGCGCTGACCCGGTAACAGGCACCTTGGCCTCCTTCGCGACCCTCGGCGTCGGCTTCGCTGCCCGTCCCCTGGGTGGCATCATTGGCGGCCACCTCGGCGACAAGCTCGGACGTAAGCCCGTCCTGGTGGCCTCGCTGATCCTCATGGGCCTGGCCACCTTCGCAATCGGCCTGCTCCCCACCTACCAGCAAGTGGGTCTTTTGGCCCCAGCGCTGTTGGTACTGGTCCGCGTGATCCAAGGCCTCGCCTTCGGCGCCGAATGGGGTGGCGCCATCCTGATGAGCTACGAGCACGCACCATGGCGCAAGAAGGGTCAGTTCACCGGAATCGTGCAGGCCGGCTTCCCAGTGGGGCTGCTCCTGGCCAACCTGGTGTTCCTGAGCAGCGTGGGCCTGGGCTCCGAATGGGCCTGGCGCGTACCGTTCCTGGCCAGTATTGTCCTGGTGGCCGTGGGCCTGATCATCCGTTCCAAGGTTCCGGAATCCCCGGTATTCGAGGACGTCAAATCCAAGGGCGACATCGTCAAATCCCCCATCGTGGAGGTCATCAAGACGGACTGGCGCAACATTGTCCGCGGCATCGGCCTGCGCATCGCTGAAACAGCAGGCTACGCAGTGTCCGTCACGTACATGATTTCCTACCTCCACACCAACAAGCTGGCGGACAAAACCGAGACCCTGGTGGCGCTCTGTGTCGCCGCCGGCATTGGCATCTTTGCCACCTACTTCTGGGGCAAGCTGACGGATAAGGTGGGCCGCCGCCCCGTCTACATCTGGTCCACAGCGTTCGCCGTGCTCTTCGGAATCCCCATGTTCATGCTGGTCAACACCGGCTTGTTCTTCCTGATCATTGCCACGATCGTGATCGCCTACGCCGTCTGCCAGAACTCCCTGGCCGGCGCACAGGGTGCCTGGTTCCCGGAACTCTTCCAAGCCAAGACCCGTTCCTCAGGTGCTTCATTGGCCTACCAGATCTCGGCCATGGTCTCCGGCTTCACCCCGTTCATCACCACCCTGCTGTTTGTCAGCATGGGTTGGATGGGACCGGCCCTGTTGTTCAGCGTCTACGCAGCGATCGGCCTGTGGGCGGCGCTCATCACCAAAGAAACCTGGGGCAAGCGGGAGCGTCAGCTTGCCGAAGAAGCCGCCAGCAAAACTCCCCAGACCATAAACGCCTAAGCACCCCTCGACGTCGGGCGCGTTCTCCCCATCGGTGCGCGCCCGACTCCGGAAGGAAACCTGTGACTCTCTCATCAATCGAAGCGGCGCCCGTAGCCGCTCCCACGGCAGAGCGCGTTGACCGTATCCGCGCCGCCGCGTACCGCATGCGCCACCACGCCCTGAATATGGGCGAGGTCCAGGGCCAGGGCTACGTTGGCCAGGCGCTCGGCGCCGCCGACATGCTGGCCGCCGTCTACGCCGATCAGCTCAGCTACCGTGCCGAAGACCCGCACTGGGAGGGCCGCGACAGGTTCCTCCTCTCTACGGGGCACTACGCGATCGGGCACTACGCTGCGCTGGCCGAAGCCGGAATCGTTCCGCTGGCCGAGCTGGAAACGTACGGTTCCGACGATTCCCGCCTGCCGATGTCCGGCATGTCCACGTACACCCCGGGCATGGAAATCTCCGGAGGCTCATTGGGCCACGGACTCACCATCGCCGTGGGAATGGCCTTGGGCCTGCGCTTGCAGGGTTCCGCATCCCGCGTGATCAACTTCCTTTCCGACGGCGAGCTTGACGAAGGTTCCACGTGGGAGGCTGCCATGGGTGCGCACCACCACCAATTGGGCAACCTGATAGCCATGGTGGACATCAATGCCCTCCAGGCTGACGGTGCCACCAACACCGTTCTGCGGACCGAGCCGGTCACCGAAAAGTGGGAATCGTTCGGTTGGTACACCCAGCGGGTGGACGGGAACGACGTCGGTGCGTTGCTGGCAGCGTTCGACAACATCGCCACGCGCTCAGCTGCTTCGGGCCAGCCGTCGGTGATTCTCTGCGACACCAAGGTGGGGCGGGGTGTACCGCTGCTGGAAAACCGCGAAAAAGCACACTTCATGCGAATCGAAGAAAACGAGTGGCAGATCTGCCGTGAGCAGCTGACTGCAGGATACGAAGGGAAGGCTGCCTCATGAGCGCCACCACCGAAGCCCCCAGCACCACGGCTGCCGTGAAGCCGAAACTCAAGACCTCGGCAATGATTGCGTCCTTCGCCGATCCCGGCCAGAAGACCGCCTCCGCCCCTTTCGGCCATGCGCTGGTCAAAGCCGCCGAAGCCGATTCCCGCATTGTTGGCCTCACCGCCGATCTGGGCAAATACACGGATATGCACATCTTCGCCAAGGCCTACCCGGACCGCTTCTTCCAGATGGGCATGGCCGAGCAGCTCCTTTTCGGTGCGGCAGCGGGCATGGCTGAGACCGGTCTTATCCCGTTCGCTTCCACGTACTCGGTGTTCGCGGCCCGGCGTGCGTATGACTTCCTGTGCCTGGACATCGCCGAACCGAACCTCAACGTCAACATCATTGGCGGACTCCCCGGCCTCACCACCGGGTACGGTCCCAGCCACCAGGCCACCGAAGATATGGCGATTTTCCGCGGCATGCCCAACCTGACAATCGTGGATCCCTGCGATTCCGTGGACATAGACCAGGCAGTGCCGCAGCTTGCAGCCTCCGACGGTCCCACGTACCTGCGCTTGCTTCGCGGCAACGTGCCCACGGTCCTGGATGAATACGGCTACACCTTCGAGCTCGGCAAAGCCAAGGTCCTTCGCGGCGGCAACGATGTTGTCTTCGTATCCTCGGGCCTCATGACCATGCGGGCACTCCAGGCGGCGGACGCCCTGGCCAAACACAACGTGGACGTTGCCGTGGTGCACACCCCCACCATCAAGCCGTTCGATTCGGAGACCGTCCTCGCTGAACTGAACACGGATCGGCTGGCCGTCACATTGGAGAACCACACCGTTGTTGGCGGCCTGTTCGAAACTGTTGCCTCCGCCGTCGTTACCGCCGGCCTGGGCAAGCGCGTGGTTCCCATCGGACTGCCGGACCAGTTCCTCGACGCCGGTGCGCTGCCAACGCTGCACGAACGCTACGGACTGTCCGTCGACAGGATTGTGGCCAAGGTCCTGGCCGAACTCGGCTAGGCTTCCGCGAGTTTTGTGCAGCTAATGCCCTTAAAACCCGCTCTAAAGGGCGTTAGCTGTACAAAAACCCACGCGCCCGTAGTATCGACTGTTAACAGTCGCCCATTGACACCGAGGAATCACTATGGCCCTAAGCGCCTCCCTGCTGGGACTGGAAAAGAAAAGCCTGCGCGAACAGGCGCTGGCCGCCCTGCGCACTGCCATCACCAGCGGCGAGCTGGAACCAGGCAAGCATCTTGTGGAGACCGAACTGTCCGAGATGCTCCAGATCAGCCGTGGGACACTGCGCGAAGCCCTGCGCCAACTGGAGCAGGAAGGCCTGATCTCCGCCGGAGCGCGTGGCCGGATGTCCGTGCGTCACCTGGACGTGAAGGAAATCCGGGACATTTTTGCCGTCCGGGGCGTACTGGAGTCCCTGGCTGCCAGGACCCTGAGCGCCATGGCCAATAAGGAAGCCGCGCTCGCCGAGCTGCGTGCCGCCGTCGATGCCATGGACAAAGCTGCGAAGTCGTCGTTGGAAGAGCGGATTGAGGCGGACCTGGAATTCCATCGGACTCTCTGCCGCCTGTCCGGCAACGAGACGTTGCTGCACTCGTGGGAGTCGTTGGAAGGTTCCATCCGCATGTCCATCATGTTTGCCGGCCTGGAACGTGCCACGCGCAATATGAGTGTGGGGCGTCATCACGACATTGTGGCCGCTATTGAAACCGGCAATGCAGCGAAAGCGCGCGAAACCATCATTGAGCACATGAATGGTGCTGCCGAAAACCTGGTGGGCTAGATTTACTCCAGAGTTCATTCAAATTTACAACCGCGAATCTCTGCGATCTCCCTAGAGTACTTTCCGGCCTGCGGCAAATAAGCTTGAAATAGCTTTCTGCGCGGTTGAACCCCCGAGCCTGACTATATATTCTCCATGCGGACCATCAGTGGTCGGATCCTTTCGCCCCTACGTGGTGCCAGTTATTGCCATTGATGAGTTATTCCCAGCAGTTGGCATCATTTAGTGATATTGATTGCAAGCAATCAAGGACGCCGTTGTGTCGTTTGGCAACGCCGGCCCCGCGCAATAGATGGTCTCTCAGGCTGAAATTCGGCCAGAAGCCACTTTCAGGAGGAGGAGCATCACCATGAACACAGGGTCGGCGGCCAGCATCCACGGAAGTACAAGTGGGGTTGATTTGTCGGAAGAACCAGCAAACTTCGCGGGGTCGTACCGACTGAAACTCCGTGTTCTGGGAGCTTCAGTCTCAGTGGTGCTGCAGGCGGGAGTAACTCCGGATCTCCACACGGAACTGCGGCGAGCATGGGAGCGCTGCCTCGATCTGTCTGACGAGCCGTGTTCCGGAAATAGCTCCGTGGCAGAGCCGGTTCACGCAGCCGGACACCCCTTTCGGGCCACAGTCTCATCGCGTGTTGGAACTACCGTGGTCACCGGCCGCACATTCAGGGAATTCGCTGCGGATCTGACAAGCGCCATAACCTTGGCGGGCATCACCGCGGGCCGGGGAGAATTGGTGATGCTGCATGCCGCAGCATTGGCGGATACGGGAACCGGCCGGACAGTTGCCCTTGTAGGGCGTTCGGGCATGGGAAAGACCACCGCAACCAGACGTCTGGGGGCTACCCTGGGCTACGTCACTGATGAAACCGTTGCCGTTGATGGCGCAGGAATGATCGTTCCATATGCGAAGCCACTATCGCTGATAGTCGAAGAACTCCCCGCACCCAAGCACCAGATCGGCCCTGACGACCTCGGACTGCTGGTGGCACCTGCCTCGCCGATGCTGGCGTTGGTTGTCCTACTGGACCGAAAGCCCAATGCGTCCACACCTAAGGTCACTCCGCTTTCTCACGCGGAGGCGATCATCGAGCTCGCACCCCACACCTCGTCCCTGGGTGAAGTCCGCCAGCCAGTGAGTCGCCTCTGTGGGATCCTCGACGCGACCGGTGGCGCGGTCCGTGTGACTTACCGCGAGGCCGGAGACTTGGCGGTGGTTTTGCCCGCCCTCCTTGAACAGCCAGCCATACGTAAAACGTGGAGGTCAGTCCTGCATAGGGGCACAGAACCGTCGTCGGAAGAACATTCGCACCTCCATGGCGCCCACTCCAGGGTCCTCAAGAGGGCTGAACTCCTCGACGCCGTTGAGATTCCCTCACCAAACGGCCAGGACCCTGAACTGATCGTGATGACCGGCCAGGGCGTAGTTCGACTTTCAGGCATTGGGCCCGCCATCTGGCACGCACTGGCTACCCCTTGCGATCTAGTCGGAATCTCCGAGCGCATCGCTCCTCATATTGGACTTCCAGGTGGATATGAATCCCATTTGCTGGAGAGTGTTGAGAAGCTTCGGTCTCACGGAATTCTGCTGGATGCATGATCAGTGAGGCCTTTGAAACTTGCATAGTACATCCCAAGCAGCAAAAAATTTGGGATAAGAGCACAATGATAAGTTCCGTTTGCACCGAAATTTCCACGACAGATTTACTTCAGTCAGCTAGCGCGCTGACTGGCTTGAAGGAGCAAACGATGACCTTGGATAAAGGTAAAGCAAAAAGTTCGACTATTGACCGGCGTAAAGTGGTTATCGGGACGGCGTGGAGCATTCCTGCAATTGCTATAGCTGCGGCAACTCCGGCAGTGGCTGCGTCACTCCCTCCGGTGGTTGTGACGCCCGGAACCGGAACCGTCATCAGCAACTGGAAGGGCGACCACCACTACGGGAGCTTCGAAGAGGATCTGGATCAACGAGCCTACGATTTCCCCGTCACGGTAAAGGACGCCAACGGCAACCCTGTTGTAGGCGCTACGGTCACCGTCACCGTATCCGGCCAAAATGGCGACGGCGACGTCCTGGGTATCTACGCGTACCCGGCGCCGGATAACGGCGGACCAGAGTCGGATCAGAGCCGCAGTGTCACCGTCGTCACGGGTGCAGATGGTGTTGCTCTCTTTGCTGTGAGTACTCAAAACCTGGCATCCAGCGAGAGGCCTTCCACCGCAACCATGACTGTGACCGTGACCTACAACGGCACCACCACTGTGTCCGTCATCAGCGTTGTCTTGACCGAATCTGACTAGTAGCCGAAACGTTGGCTGCCCTGCCTTTGATGGGGAGGGCTCTTGCAGTTCCGCTCGTCCCGGGTGGTGGGTGTGTCCGCCCAGCCCGGGAAGGCGCACCTACGGGTTCGACGCTATTCGTCGGGCCCGTAGGTTGCGTTTCAGGGTCTTTTAGAGAGTCTTCACTTACGTACCTGGACTCTTCCTAGTTGCCCACTGCAACCCCGCGCTACTCCCGTTGTATCGCGGCCAGGATCACTTCGCTGTTGGCGTTGCTGCGGGCAAGGCTCGCTGCTGTCTGGTTTGGCACTTTCAGTGGCTCATGCCCGATGCCCCAATCTCAGTGGTGGAGCATGGAATCCCTCAGTGGCATAGGCCGCCTAAGGCCTGTTCACCATCGCCCGGAGGCATGCCACTGAGCGTCAGTGTGGCTGTATCCAATCTCCTGGAGTGCATTCGCCAGCTCCCCGCGTGTGGCGCATTTGAGGCCTGCAGCAGCAAGTTTCCGGCGGCCGCGGAAGAGATGGCCCCGGACGGTGGTGGTACGGAGTCCGAGCGCTGAGGCCAGCGACGAAGCTGTCAGGGCCCGGCGTTGCGCGAAGAGTTCCAAGACTTGGATTTCACGATCGGTGAGCCTGGTGCCGACTCCCGGCTTTGCCGGAAGCGTGGGGGCAGAACCAACCACCACCTCTTCAATCCGCCGTGGAATTTCCGCAGGTGTTGAGTCATCATCCAGGATGGCAACGGCACCCTCTGCGCCTAGCGCAGAGCGTTGAGCTGAGCTCACCCTTCCCAACACAATGCAGCGTCGGCCGGTCGCAGCAATAGTGCGGACCTTCAGCGGAAGAGGGACTTCGTCATCAAAAAAGGCGTCCAGCGCTATCCAGTGGGCAGCTCTGGGATGATCCCGTGAGAAGGAAGCCCAGGAACTGTAGACCTTCCCCAGCGTTGTGGCTTTTGCACTGCTTTCCCACTCAGACATGACTGCGCTGTTGAGAACTGGATTCCTGTGGATGAAGTCGACGTCAAAGGTGTATGCAACAGCTCCCATTTTGCCCCCTGATCGATGGCTAGGCCCGCGCTTTCAACGCGCCAGCTATGTGTAGATGTCGATCTGACACATGAGTAAGTTAGCCCGCTCTTTTCGCCCTATCAGTGGCCTTTCCTGTGTTGGCTAAGTGTTGTGGGGCGAGGCTCGGCGAGCGTTGTGACCTGCGCGGCACCGGGCCTACACCCCTAGTACTTTGGGAGTAGTCAGAGCACCTCAGGTCACCAGCGCTTCCATAATCAGACAGGCGGAGCAACTCCGCTTTCAGTCGGGAGTGAGTAGATGACCGAACAAGAGAGGCCACGATGCCAACCTTCCTTGCCTGTTCCGGTCATTCATGCGGGATCTCTTGCCTCACTCCTTCCGGAACCATCAGCTAGCCACATGGGATTTTTTGGTGTTGACATTGATGAATAAACCCACCCAAAGTGTGAGCAGTTCACGCCAGGTAAATGACAAGCTGGACATGCTTGAGCATGACGGCCGGGTAAGAGTCCTGCTGGTTGATTTCCTGTGCATTACGTGGGCTGTCGCGATTGCCGAGCTCCTCCGCTTCGGCCTGGAGCGACCCTCATTGGGCATAGGGTCCGTTCAGACGCCGTACCCGCTGGTTAGCGTGGTCCTCGACGTCCTGTGGTTGATTACCTTGGGGGCCCTAGGAACCCGTGGGCACCGAATCCAAGGCTTCGGCACTGAGGAGTACAGGCGGGTGACCACGGCTTCCCTGTGGCTGTTCGGAGGCATAGCCATCTTCTCGTACGTGTTCCAGCTCGACACTGCCAGAGGCTATGTGGCGGTGGCCCTGCCATTGGGCACCATCAGCCTGCTCATCGGCCGGTGGGCACTGCGGAAAGACTTGATCCTCCGGCGGAAGTCCGGCCAGCATCTGCGCCGGGTTCTTGTTGTTGGAGGGGCCCCGAGTGCTGCCCACCTTATTCAGCAACTCCGGGCCCATCCGGCTGCCGGCTACCAGCCTGTGGCCGCATACTTAACCACTCCAGATGCTTTCGACCCTTGGCCGGAAGGGCTCGACCTGCCTGTCATGGGCAAGGGCAAGGACCTGGAAGGAATATTGGCAGCGGTGGAAGCCTCCGCGGCGGACTCCGTGGCCATATCCGGCGCAGACGTTGACCCGCCCATATTGCGGCAACTTGGCTGGGCGCTAACCGCTCGCGACATCGGCATGTTCATGGCTCCTGCGCTGACCGATGTGGCAGGTCCGCGAATTCACATGCAGCCTTTGGCCGGGTTGCCCCTGATCCATGTCACCACGCCTAAGTTGGAGGGCCTGAAAGCTGTAGCCAAACGCGGGCTGGATGTCTCTGCGTCGTTGGTCATACTCACTATCCTTGCCGTCCCCATGTGCGTCGTTGCCCTTTTGGTCAAACTCGACAGCTCTGGCCCGGCAATGTTTCGGCAGACGCGTATCGGTCGGTCCGGTGAAGTCTTCAGTATGCTGAAGTTTCGATCCATGGTGACCGACGCCGAGCAACAACTGTCCCGGCTCGCCGATCTCAACGAGGGCAACGGAGTCCTTTTCAAGTTGAAAGACGATCCTCGCGTCACAAGGGTCGGCCGATTCATCCGTCGGTATTCCATTGACGAGTTGCCCCAACTCTTCAATGTCCTCATGGGCGACATGAGTTTGGTGGGTCCGCGTCCGCCGCTTCCGGTGGAAGTAGAAACCTACGACGACTTTGCCCACCGCCGGCTCTTGGTCAAACCCGGCCTTACGGGTCCATGGCAGGTTAGCGGGCGCAGCGATCTGTCCTGGGATGACTCGATTCGCCTTGACCTCTACTACGTAGAGAACTGGTCCATGTTTCAAGACATGATCTATCTCCTGCGAACCGTGAGAGCCGTCTTTGCCAAAGACGGCGCCTACTAGAAGGTTCCTCGTCGGGGGCTCGCTGCTGCGGGAGAGCATCCAGGACCGATCCCCGAGTCCGGCTCAAAAGCGATCCATTGTGTCTGTAGTGGGGATGTCACGTGGCACCTAGCGCAGTGCGTCGCTCAACGGTTTGCCATTGGCAAGAATCCAGGTGCTGGAAATCGCACCCTGGGGTGTTGTGGCTGGCATAGTCGCCTTCGGGAAGATACCGAAATCCGATGCATAGTAAACCCGTCTGGCGCTCTTCGTCACAGCGATTGCAGCTGCCTCTGGCACCGTCTCGGCGAAAGCTGCCCCGGCCGCCAGGGCAAACCCTCCGGTGGCGATCAATGCTCGCCGGCGAAAGCTGAGGGCATTCGTTCATGCCGGAGAAATCGCAAGTTTGGTCCTCACGGTTCAACCGACCCCTCGAGGCAGTACATCTAGCCCGGAGGGGCCGAACGCCGGCCTCTGGAGCCATCCTGAGATGCACGCCATCGGCTGAGGGGATCCGACGCGGTTTGTCCCTCCTGGCTTCCAGGCAAAGAATTCACCGGGTGAGCCTCAAGAGCCCTACCGGGAGCAGACGGTGGATTGTTTTCGGGCGTCAGTGGATTGTGGCCCTGCAAGTCTTCGGCGCTTCCGTATGCTCCGTAGTAGCCATAATTGAGATCTCCGGGACCCTTGGTGGATACGCAGTTAAGAATGACGCCCAGGACGCGCCCGCGCACACGAGTAAGGTTGCCGAGGGCGCGGTACAGGGTGTCACGGGTTGTCTTACGTGCCCTTGCTACCACAAGCGTGCCGTCTGCGACTCGGGAAAGTACAGCGGCGTCAGTGACGGGGAGCAGCGGCGGCGCATCGATGAGGACCATAGCTCTCAGCGACAGTTCCCTGAGCAGATGTTCCATGGCCCGTGAGCCAAGGAGTTCGGAGGGATTCGGGGGGATGCGACCAGCTGTGAGGATCCGGAGGTGGGAATTCGGACCCCATTCCTGAAGTACGTCATCGATGGCCGCCCGGCCCGAGAGGATGTCCGTCACACCAACGTCCGGCAAGACACCAAAAACCTGATGAACTGTGGGACGGCGAAGATCCGCGTCCACAACAATGACGTCCCTGCCGGCAGCGGCTATGGTCGCCGCCAGGTTGCTGGTGACTGTGCTCTTGCCTTCGGAGGGCAAGGAACTGGTAATCAGCAGGATTCGGGGAGGGTTGTCTACATCAATGAAGTCCAGATTTGTGCGTAGTTCCCTCAAGGCTTCAGCCATGGCATGGCCGCCGGGAACCCGATGAGTTCCCGCAGTATTTTCAAGTACGCTCGACTTTTCGCTGAGCCGTTTGTCCAGAGGCAAAGTACCCACGACGGCCAGGCCAAATAGTCGCTCAATCTCGCTGGCTCCGCGAATCCTCCGGTCCAGGTGGTTTCGTGCCAGCGCGTAGCCAAGACCAATGAGCAATCCCGCGGCCAGTCCAATGCCCAGCGTTGCCGTCAAGAGCGGTGAAACGGGGGCCGATGGAAGGCTCGCCTTCGCCAAAGGGACGATCTTGGTGACGGGTTCTGTCCCGGGGCTGGCATTTCCTTTGTCCAAGTCGTAGACCTGCGCGGCCAAGGCGGTCACCCACGCATCAGCTACGTTCTGGGCTGTCTGGGGGTCGGATGACCGTGCAGTGATCCGGATTTCCACCGAATCGAGGGGGACACTCACGCTGATCGATCTAGTGATGTCCGGGGCCGATTCCTTCAAGCCCAATGACTTGATGACGCTTTCAGCTACCAGGATGGACTCGCCCACCGACTGATAGCCCTTGGCTTTGGACTTGGCGAGGCTGTCTCCCGCCAGGGACATGCCAAGGTTTTCGGCCCCCGCTGCCACCACTATTCCGCTTGACTCCGCTGAGTAGATCTTGGGCTGAAGCGCATACCACCCCAGGGATCCTCCCACCATCAACACTGTGATGAGCAGGATCCCGAGCCAGTGTGAGCGGACTACGGAAAGGAGGTCATTGCCCGACATCCCTTGAGGTTTATCGTCCTGCAGCAATTGTGTGGTCCTCTCCATGCATGCCGGGTGCGTACTATTTCAAGACTTGTAGTGTCAGTCTCGGTACTGCTGTGGAGCACTGAGTACCTGATAGGCCGCGCGCCTCAGTACCGTGATCCGCCGTCGTTACCGGGGGTGTCGCAACTCGCGGCGAGGCCATGGAAAGCCAGCCCGGCCAGAAAGTTCCTGACTTGCTGGGCCACGGAAGGTTCATCTGCTCCCGAGTAGGCGCTTGCCAGCTCCATGAGAATGTCGGTTTCAGTACGTGTTCCGTCAATGAGTTCCCAAATCGCGGCCGCCGACCCCTGAAGGACGAGGGGGAAACCGAGTTCCACATTCAGCACCACCACGCGCTCTTCACCCAAGGCCGGAACTTCAGCCACGGCTTCTGCCCTGTGCCAGAACTGATTTACGTCATGGCATCCGTGGTGCTGCTGGGATTGTTCTCCGTATTCACCCCCCAATTTGTCCGTAGTTGGTGAGGGCCCCCCGCGGCCTTTGAGCATTTGCTGTACGGGCGAAGGCGCCTGACCTGCGGTAGGGCTGGCCAGGCTCTGATAAACGTCCTCAAGCTGACTGGTGACCGCGTACATGGAGAATCGTTCCCTGGCCAGTCCGACGGCGGCTGCGGCCGCCGATGCTCTTAGCCCCGGCTCTTCGACAAAGCGGCGCATGGCTGCGGAGAGTGCCTCGACGCTTGAGTCCGAGACGATCCCCGCCCCTGACTCAGCAATGAACGGGGCGAGCCCGCAGCTGTCTGTCACGATGACGGGGACACCCACGGACATGGCTTCAAGGACGCTCATGGGAAACGGCTCGTTGACGGAGGGCAGCACATACACGGATGCTTTCCGCATACGGTCAAGCGTGCTGCCGGGCTGCAGCGGCCCTTCTATCCGGATCCAGTCTGAGGTCCCGGTATCCAGAATTTGTTGCCGCACTTTGGACTCTTCGCCTTCGTCCGGCCCCACGAAAGCCACTTCTATTTGCTTGTCAATGGTCTTGGCCAGCATGGCGGCCGCATCGACCAGCACCGTGGGCCGTTTTCGACTATGCAGCCGGGCCAGGTAGAGAAATTGAAAGGAATTATTCGCCGTATTCACTACGACCCACCGTTCATAGCGACGTCGGCCTGAGGCACTCCGTTGACGAGCCGTTCGAGGGTTTGGTGACCGTCACCTAGAAGTTCTCCCAAGGATTTCTGTTCCTCGGGCGTCAGCCAAAAGCACCGTTGGCTGGCGCGCAGCACACGAAGGGTAAGCAGCCGGTCCAGGATCTTCGCCAGCTTCTTGTCGGATTCGTCGATCATGCCGTGTGTTTGGACCACGAAGGGTGTTCGCCGGATCAGGCAGAGGAGGGCAGCCGGAAGCATCACCAAGTCACGTGCCAGGTGAAGATGGACAACATCTGCACCTTTGAGTGCCCACCATAGGGACGGCAGCATTGTCGGTGCGCAGAGCCCGGCGAACCCGGTGCGGGGGACAATCTGGAGGGCCTTGAAAAGTCGGGTCCTTACGCCTGGACCAAAGTACGAAGGGTCCACATGCCCGCGTGCACCAGCGAATACCTGCACCTGATGTCCCCGTTTGGAAAGCTCTGCCGACTGGTTTTGAGCCACCCGAACGGGCCCGCCGTATGCTCCGTCCGGACTGACCAGCGTTACTACCTGCACAATTTTCATGGGGTGTGACTCCTGCCCCTACCGGACACCAACAACGTTCGCTTGATCGCCGCGAAGTACCGGTCAACCATGACGCTCTCCCGATGTCGGTCCGCATGGGATATGGCGTCTCGCCGCCGCGCGGCAACGTCCTCCGGATTGCTGAGCAGTGCCCTCAGGTGACCGCTTAACGACGTCGGGTCCAAGGGCGTGAAGCCTATGGCTTGCTGACCGGCGGCATCAGGCAGTCCGCCATGATCCGCATAAACCACCACGCACCCGGCGGCGGCCGCCTCCAGAGCCACGGTTCCGAAAGGCTCGGGCATCCGACTCGGTATAACGACGATGGAATTCTGGTTCAGAATCCGGTTGGCCTCCTCCGGACCCTTGGAGCCAAGGAACTTTACTGCCTTGCCCAAACCGCTCTCTTCGGCGAGGGTCTCCAGTCGTTCACGTTCGGTACCATCACCCACGATTGTCAGTGTGAAGCCGTCGTTCTCGCCTACCAGATCAGCTGCTGCCTGGATGAGGAGGTCCACGCCTTTGTCTTGGCTGAGCCGGCCTAAATACACAATGCCCAACGGAGCGCGCACTTCGCCGTCGAGGACGTTGAAGAACTCATCCCGGTAGCTGTTAGGGATCACTTCAACATCACCTTTGATGTGATCCGCCAAAACCTTACTGTTTGCCACAAGGACATCGGCCCGCTCAATAATTTTGTACTTAGCTGAATACTTCAGCCGCTGAAGGCGGGACAGTTCCTGCCCCGGCATGGTCACCCACATCCTGAGGGTGACCATCCAGGGCTTGCGGATGAGTACCAGAGGCCACCACAGCGATATTGCCGGGTTGTTATGGAATACGACGTCGGCCCTGTTCACCAGCGCTAACAGTCGCCATGGTTTTGGCTTCCGGATGACTTCGTAAGGGAATGTCTTCGTCGGGTGCGCTTCTGGTGTGTTGGTGATGACTGTTACGTCGGCACCATGACGCATGAATCCACGGGCCAGAATGTCGGAAGTAATTTCAACTCCGCCGACACTCGGGTGGAACACGTGGGCCACCACTGCGATTTTCAGTGCTCGTTCGGTCTTGAGCTTAGTGACCACGAACACCACTTCCAATCTGTTGAAAGAATTGCGCTGTCCCGTCGCGAAAAGGCCCCCATCCGGAGGCTCTGGCTATCTCCAGGGCTTTGGCACTCCGCGCTTCAACCAGCCCGGGATCGTCCAGAAAACGGTGAAGTTCAGTAGCAATCTGTTCAGGTGCGAAGCGATCCACTATGGCGCCCGCTCCTAGGGCCACGAGGTCGTCAACACCGCTGCCGGCCGTGACCACCGCGGGCAGACCCTGACTGAGTCCTTCCAAAGCGGCAAGCGAACGACCCTCAACAAGACTCGGTAGCAACAGCACGTGGTGCTTGCGCATTTCCAGGAGAATTTCGCTCCTTGGCATCGTCCCGCGGTAATCCACCGTGCGGAGCATGTCTTCAAGGGCTGGAAAAGTCTCGCCGGGAAGTTGGCCAATGGCCGTGACGTGGACGGCGGAAGAGAGGGCCTTGGCCGCTGACACAACGTCAGCGATCCCTTTCATGCCTACGATGCGGCCCACAAACAAGACCTTTAGCGGACCGCGCCCGTCCCACCTCAAGGGCTTTTGCCCGGGATGGACATCAGGACAGCCATAGGGAATCTCAGTGATGTGGCTGTCAATGCCGGCCGCGCGAAGGCTCTCAGTGACCTGTGCCGACGGTGAGATCAGCCGGGTTGCCAACGCTAGCTCAAGGTCTTCCATGGCATGGACCTTGCTTCTGGATAAGTCCTGACGCGCCGTAACGGCCCATCCCGGTGCGCGGCTTTGAAGCTGACCTGCCCAGCTTCTGGTGGTAGCCCAGTGAACGTGAGGAACTTCCAGAATCGTTTCCATGCCGCGTTCCCTGGCCGCCCCGAACACTCTTGAAGCGAAGGTCGAGTATCCGTAGACGGCCCCAGGCTGATTCAGCCGGCTGAGGGCCTTGATCGCCTTGTTCTCCACCTGCCGTGCGACCCAGTGCGCGGAGAGCGGACCTGATCCTGAGCCAAGCCGTCTCAACGCCGCGGGCTGTGCGCGCAGGAGAAGGTTGCGAACAAGTTCACTGGCCGGTGTGACGTGCAGCTGCTGGCTTCCGATCATGGGAAAAAGCCGGCGTTCAACCAATGACTTTGCGGGCCGGAGCCATGACAAGGCCTCCGACTCTGTCCAGCCGATGGAGGTGATGAAGGCAGATAGTTGACGGTGCTCGCTGAGCGCGGTCAGGGTTTGACGGACATTCTCGTTACCGAAGGGGTGCACAAGGACCGTTTCCACATCGGTGGCGGAAGCGTGCTGCGTGGACTCACTCATGGCGCGTTGACGATGTCGGCGGCGATGGTGGCTATGTCATGGGGCCTGAAGACAGCAGCAATTTGCAGGTCGTTGCGGCCGCCTTCTACGTTCTCGCTGTGCAAGGCCTCTCTTTGCGAACGAGGATACATGGTGAGGTGTTGCCCCGCGGCGGCCACCACCCGCCGTCGATATCCATTGCGGATGGCCAGGGCGTTGAGCCAGATATCGTCGGCACGTGGAGCCACTTCCCGGAAAGCAGTCCCAGCCTCACGTATGGCTGACTGAAGCCTGGGAGGCAAGAGCGCGCCGGCCCCGCCCGTCAGGAAATTGGCGTGGCTGGTTGACCCGGTGGGTGCCGGGGCCCATGAGTTGTAGTCCTCCAGGGCGCATCGCGCCGCATCAGTCCTCATGCGGTGCGCACGATAGGCAGGAATTTCATGGGCATGCCCGGCGGCTCCAAGGAGGCCCTCAAGCCAACGCCGTGGGTACATTAGGTCATCGTCGGCTAAGACGAGGTCCATGCGGTCAGTGGTGAAATCACGACAATAGGGAAAGTACTTCTTGTGAGGTCCGAGGTCCTCGCAGGGAAGAATTTCCAACCCGCGGCGCTGAAGACTCCTGAGCATGGGGTACGTGGCTACCTCGAAATCCGGCTTGTCGACCCACAGAATCATCCGTGCCGGACGTACTGAACCCGCTGCGATGGACTCCAGGGCATGGGCAACGATCCCCAACCGGCGGCCATAGGAGGTCATGCTCACCACAACGTCCGCTGAACCCGTTATCTTGTGCCGGCTGAAACGGTTGCGAAGCCTGAGCATACTGATGAGCCCGGCCTTGTACGCAAGCCGGGGAACTCTCGGCAGGAGACTGTCCAAGGCAAGCTGTGGCCCTGGATTATGAGGAGACGGCATGTACGTTCTTCTTTCCTGTCAGGTGTTTGATCGTGGTGCGGACCAGTTGGAAATCCATCCGCCTGAGTCCGTAGAAGCCCCGCATTGCCATGCCGAAATGCGTCCGTAGCCAGACGATGTTCATGGTGCCGGCGACGACACTGCCGGCCAAAGTGGCCAACGCAGCTCCCATCGCACCGAGGGCGGGTACTGCCGCCAAGAGAGTGGCGGTGTTGAGCAGCGCCCCAATGACCATTCCGAAGCTGCGCAGCCCGGGCCGGCCACGAGCGCTCAGACCGGCGCCCGCGACGGAACCGGTGGTGCCCAAGGACACTGCCGCAAGAATTACCCAACACACCGGTACGGCGTCATTGAAAGCCGTACCGAAAAACGTGGGGATGGCCCAAGGAAGGACCAGGCCGATTGCGACGGCCGCCAACCCAGTGGCTGCCGCCGTCAAGCGTGAAGTCTGTTGCAGACGCTCTCCGTCGTCGCGCTGGTGGGAGTCCTCCGCGTCGGAGGAAAAGACGACGTTTCGCACCGCTCCGGAGAGCAGGGCGGGGATCTCACCCAAACTGACCGCCACCGAGTAAAGTCCGAGCTGTGCAGCGTTCCCGAACGGAACCATCAGAAGCTGGTCGAGGCGCAAAAGAACCACACCTGCCAGGGAGCCCACCCACAGACGACTTCCATAGTTGAACAGCCGCACCCTTGCAGCGGTGGCATTTCTCCACCCGCGCCGATACATGATGAGGAACGGCAGAGTCACCAGGCCCTTCAATAGGGGGAAGCCCAGCATCACTATCGTCGCTGCCTGCGGGGTCAAAAGATGTGCTGCTGCCAGGGCGGACAGCGCAACAAGCCGGAGGACCGACAGGGCCAGATCAATCCTTGCCGATAGCCTCCATGCGTGGTTCCCGGCCAGGACACTGTTCGGTATTGAGGCCCAGAAGGTGGGAACGGTCAGGATCGCCGTAAGGAAGATGAGCTGCTCAATCTCCAGGTTTCCATCGGAGAGGAGAGATGCGCTTAGCGCCACAAGGGCCGCTGCTGCCAGCCCTAAGAGTGTGAGAATCCAAAAGGCCCGTCTAACTGCCCTTCGGGCGCCCCGCGCCTGCTTGGCAACAAAGAAAGTGAGCGCCTCTGGAATGCCAAGTGCGCCGATTGCCACCGCGAACAGCATGGGAGCCATTCCGGCAGCTAGCTCTCCCCGGCCGGCAACACCGAGGGATTGGGCCAGAATTGGAGCCGTAGCCAGTGACATCAGTGGGGTAATTGCCGAGCCGGCTACCGCATGGAATATCCGGCTTCCATGGCTATCCGTTTGGGTAGCATCCACACTCGACAGAGGGCGTATTCGAATCCTCATCAAGCGGGTACCCGCGTTACTGGAAAACCCGATGATCCACCCGTTGGCCGCAACTCATGAGATGAAGCCCGATGGATGCCGTCCACTGCCGGCAAGGTGCGGGTGGAACGGTAGCTCGCCATGGCGAGCACGAACCAGAAAAGGTGAATGTCGATCGAGTTGCCACCGATTGAGATGTAGCCGTTGATGGCCACGATGATCAAGGCTGCCGCCGCGGCGCCCGGCCAACTCCCACGGTCCTTGATGTCGATCTGAGCAAAAAGTAGGCAAATCATGAAAATGAAGAACGCTACTGCAGCAAGAGTTCCGAACATGAGAGCCATGATGAAGTAGCCGTTCTCAAGGCTGGAGCCCAGGGTGCCCACGCCCTTGAGGTCCCTAGCTCCCGGGTAACCGCCAGCAAAAAAGTCCGCCGTATGGTCCCAAAACCAGTCGAACGCGGCCACTCTTAGGGCGGCCGAGCCGTTGTCGTCCTCGAACTTTCGCAGGAGCTTCTCGCCGGCCACCCCCTGGACGCTGACCAGAAGGGCTATGAGGACCACAGCGGCGAAGAGAATGCTTCGGATGACTTTTCGTCCTCCGATGATCACCAGGAAGACGAATCCGGCCACCGTAAGAATGAGGCCCATGCGACCGTAGGCTAGCGGCACAGTCACGAGGAGGACCGCCGCCAACGCAAAGCGCAGCAGCATTGACTTGATCAAGGCAAGGAGCGGCATAGTGGCAGCAAAAAGGACACCAACCTGGATGCCGTGGCCAAAGGTTCCAATAGCGGCGCCAAGCTCGGAGGTCGTCCCGCTCAGCCAGATCCTGGAGAAGTCGCTTTCCCACACCACGGGCCTGCCTGTGGCCACTTGGGCCTGCGAGAGCACGGCCTCCGCCAGTGCCAGTAGCGCAAACGTCAGAAGAAAGGCCTTGCCTGCCCTTGGCAATGAGCGGATCGAATATCGCATAAACACGAAGACGTAATACGGTGCCACCACGATGCCAAGGACGAACATCGCTGTATCCAGCAATCCCGCGCTTCCGGGGTTTCCGACGTCGGTCATCATGACCGCCGCCATGCCACCGATGGTTGCTTGGGGCAAAACCCCTGCAGAACGGATCACCCGCCCAAAGACGCTTGGGGTGAATGCCAACTGGACGAGGATAAAGCAGAGGAAGAGGTACGTCGAAGGGTGCAACCCGGGCATGACTTCGTTTTGAACCACCCCCGGAACCAGGATTCTCGCCACGATCACGGCAACCAGCACGATGTGCATGCGACGCACAAAAACGACGCTGAAAACCAGACCGAAACCCAACCAGACGATCAGCGCAGTCAATGCGGCGCTCCGTCTGCCTTGGCTTTCACGGCGGGCCATGCAGTGCCCGTCGGTGCCAGCAGGCGTGTCCCGGGCTGTAGGTTCTTCACTACCAATGCGCCGGCTCCCACCAGGCACGAAGCGCCGATTTCCACGCCGCGCAGCACTGTTGCGCGGGCTCCTATCCAGCTGCCGTCACCAACCACAATCGGAGCGTTATCGAACTCAAAAGTTGGGGAGTCGTACGAATGGCTGCCGGTGCAAATGAAGACATTTTGCGAGATGCAGCAATCGGAACCAATGGTGACAGGCTCAAGATTGAGGATCCAGGCATCGACTCCGATCCACACGTTGTCACCGATTTTCAGCTTCCACGGCCAATGGATTTTGACTCCATGGCGGACTTTTACACCTTGCCCGACGGAGGCACCAAAAGCCCTGAGGATTCGAACCCGCAATGATGACGGGCACCACCAGGTGCTGAAGACAAGATTTTGAACGGCGAACCAGGCCGCTTGCCAGAGTAGTCCGCGGCCTTTGTGGTAGCCGGCCCCGGTGAACCCGGCCAGATCCATGCGGCTCATCCTTGGTGGAGTTCCAAGGCATAGGCGTGGCCTGCGGTTGATACTGAACATGCCAGCGGCCTCGTCGTGGTGTCCATTTGTCCTCGGCATTCTGTCATTCGGATACCCCTTGATTCTTGCCAGAACGCACACCCCCTAGAGCCGGATGGCCTCACTTTCTCAGTAGTGCGGCGTGCCGCTTATCCACGGTGCAGGGGCAACCAGTCACAGGATGCTGCGCTGTCACCATCCGGTTCCGCTCTCTTGCTTTCCGGGTCCTCCGTGGTGGTGTGTGGCTATTCCGTGTTGGCGCAAAGTCCATCTGCGTATCGGGCAAGGACAGGTCAAAGCGGAGCGAAAACCAGCGTCTTCTTCCTCTACACGCAGATGCTTTCCACTGCCACACCTAATACGGGGAGGACCTCCACGGAGGGTTCGGGTTCTCTAGCGTTCTGCTATCCCCGCGGCGGGCCCCGCCACTGAGAATGGGCTCCCATTGGGGTCTAAGGGGCGCAAACCCCCTTCCACAATCGAGGGGTACCCGATTGAAAGAATGCTGAGGACAAATGGACACCACGACGAGGGCGCCGGCATGTTCACCATCGCTTATTAGCCACGTCCATGCCGTGCAACACCAACCGGTGACTCAAAGCCCGGTTATTCACACTGGCCTGGATATCCCGGCTGAGCCCCAACCCAAGGCCTACGGAAAGGGACGACGCATCGCTTTGATTGCGGGCATCGTCATGGGGCATCTTGTGACCATCTTCGGGCCGTTGCTGCTTGGCCGATGGCCCGTGGCACCCCTGTGACGCGCACATTTTCTCGGCAATGGACATCCGTTCCGGCAATGACTTTCTGCCCGAGCGGGGAGGGCTCATGAAAGCGCTGATTGTGGGTCTGAACTATGCCCCGGAACCCAGCGGAAACGCTCCGTACACCACCAAACTCTCCCAAGGGCTGGCGAGGCGCGGGGTGTCCGTCAAAGTGCTGACAGGCTACCCCCACTACCCCGAATGGAAGATCGCCGACGGCTATACCGGCCTCTCCATGGAAGAGAATTTGGCCGGCGTGCCTGTTAAGCGACTACGGTCCAGCGTCCCTAGACGACCCAACGGACTGAGCCGCCTCCTCATGGAGATTACGTTCGGAGTCCGCACCGTGCTTGAGCGTTGGGACCGCCCGGATGTGGTCCTCGTAGTCAGCCCTGCCCTTTTCTCCGCGGCTTTCGCTATTGTTCGGGCACGCATTTTTCGTGTCCCGGTTGGCATCTGGGTCCAGGACCTCTACAGCAAGGGCATGGAAGAAACGGGCGATTCGCGTTCCCCGCTGGCTTCCATCATGAAGCGCCTCGAAGCCGCGATCTTCAGCTCCGCGGACGGAGTCAGTGTGATTCACGAACGTTTCCGCGATCACGTCGTCAATGACCTGAGGGTGCCCGCCCACCGTGTCCGCGTCATTCGAAACTGGACGCACGTACAACACCACCATTCTTTTGACAGAACGGCCGCCCGCAAACGATTTGGCTGGGCGGCAACGGATTTCGTAGCACTCCACGCGGGCAATATGGGGGTCAAGCAGGGGTTGGAGAACGTCATTGATACCGCGCGCCTGGCTGGACGTAGCGGAAGCGATGTTCGTTTCGTCTTGCTGGGCAACGGTAACCAGCGGCGAACCCTCGAATCCAAAGGTGTGGGCATCGACAGGCTGCAGTTCCTGGAGCCGCTTCCGGACCGCGACTACTCCGAGGCGCTCCGATCCGCCGACGTCCTGCTGGTCAACGAGCGCCCGGGTGTCAAAGAGATGTCAGTGCCGAGCAAGCTGACGAGTTACTTCGTGACCGGTCTTCCGATTATTGCCGCCACTGAAGCAGGCAGCGCAACAGCCCACGAGTTATTGGCCGCAGGGGCCGGGATCCGGGCTGAGTGCGGATCACCCGGAGACCTGGTGGCAGCCATCGAGCGTCTCCGCAAGGACCCTGAAACCGCCAAAGACTTCGGTGCTGCAGGCCGGCAGTACAGCGACAGGGTTCTTACCGAAGAGGTGGCAGTGGAGAGCTACGTCGAGTGGTTGAGCGATCTGGCGTCGCGAAAGCGACTGCGCTGACACGGGATTTACCTCATTTATCTGTACGAAGAGAAGGAAAGACCTTGGCCAAGAAAGCGCTAATAACAGGAATTACGGGGCAGGACGGCTCTTATCTCGCCGAACTCCTGCTCTCTAAAGGCTATGAGGTGCACGGATTGATCCGCCGCTCTTCAACCTTTAATACGTCCCGGATCGACCACCTTTACGTGGATCCGCATAACAGCAAAGCACGCCTCTTCCTCCATTACGGTGACCTTTCCGATGGCGCCCGGCTGGTGACTTTACTGGCTGATATCCGTCCTGACGAGGTCTATAACCTGGGCGCCCAGTCCCATGTGCGGGTTTCTTTCGACGAACCGGAGCACACCGGCAA
Source organism: Paenarthrobacter sp. TYUT067 (assembly GCF_023656375.1). Taxonomy (NCBI): domain Bacteria; kingdom Bacillati; phylum Actinomycetota; class Actinomycetes; order Micrococcales; family Micrococcaceae; genus Paenarthrobacter; species Paenarthrobacter sp. TYUT067. The sequence continues at coordinate 95,292 of NZ_JAMOIT010000013.1, read as the reverse complement.
CACCACTGGAATTGGTACAACCCGGCTTCTGGAGGCCGTGCGCATGGCCGGAATCGAAACCCGCTTCTACCAGGCATCCTCGTCCGAGATGTTCGGCGCTACCCCGCCGCCGCAGGACGAGGCCACTCCTTTTTATCCGCGTTCTCCTTATGGCGCGGCCAAGGTTTACAGCTACTGGATGACGAAGAACTACCGGGAAGCTTATGGGATGTTTGCCGTCAACGGCATCCTGTTCAACCATGAATCACCACGCCGTGGAGAGACATTCGTTACGCGCAAAATTACGCGTGCCGTGGCAGCCATCAAGGCAGGTAAACAGTCCGAGTTGTACATGGGCAACCTTCAAGCTGTTCGCGACTGGGGGTACGCCGCGGAGTACGTCGAGGGCATGTGGCGCATGCTTCAGGTAGACGAGCCCGATGACTATGTGCTGGCCACCAATGAGGGCTATACGGTCAAGGACTTTCTTGAGACCGCGTTTGAACATGCTGGTTTGAAATGGGAAGACTACGTTCGCTTTGATGAGCGTTACCTTCGTCCTACAGAGGTTGAAGCACTCATTGGCGACTACTCCAAAGCCAAGGAAAAGTTGGATTGGGAACCGACTGTCAGGACGCCGGAGCTGGCCCGCCTCATGGTGGACGCCGACATTGAAGCTTTGCAGCACGGAGGAAACCCGTGGATCGATGCCGTGGATCTGCAGTCCTGGAAGGCACTCGCCCGATGACGGCCTTTACCCCCGGACGGCTTGATCGATCCTCCCCTTTCTATGTTGCAGGGCATGGAGGCTTGGTGGGATCCGCCCTGTGGCGGAAACTTTCGGCTGAAGGCTTCACGAAGAGGATCGGGCGGACGTCCAAGGAACTGGACCTCAAGGACCGCACTGCTGTATTCGCGTTCTTTGAGAAGGAGAGGCCACGATACGTGGCCTTAGCGGCAGCCAAAGTTGGCGGCATCCTTGCGAACAAGACGTACCCGGTGGAATTCCTCACTGAGAACATTCGGATTCAAGTAAATGTCATGGATGCAGCCCTGGAATATGGGGTGGAACGGCTGCTGTTCTTGGGGTCATCCTGCATCTACCCCAAGCTGGCACCCCAGCCCCTCAAGGAAGAGTACCTACTAACAGGGCCGTTGGAGGAAACCAACGAAGCCTACGCCATAGCCAAAATCTCCGGAATAATGCACGTCCAAGCTGTACGTCGGCAGTACGGTCTACCGTGGATTTCGGCCATGCCCACCAACCTGTACGGTCCTGGAGACAACTTTTCGCCACATGGTTCCCATGTCTTACCGGCCCTTATTCGTCGGATGGACGAGGCCCGGGCTCGGGGCGATGAGTCGGTGACAAACTGGGGAACGGGCGAACCGCGCCGCGAATTTCTTCACGTCGACGATTTGGCTGCTGCCTGCCTGCACCTGCTGGAAAACTACGACGGTCCGGAACACGTCAACGTCGGTGTCGGGGCGGACCTGACCATTAAGGAGCTCGCCGGCTTGGTTGCCGCCGTCGTCGGTTATGAGGGCGCCCTTGAATGGGACGCGACGAAACCCGACGGCACGCCCCGCAAGCTGATGGACGTGGAGAAGCTGGAGGCGCTCGGATGGACCGCGGGCATTTCCTTGAAGGATGGGCTCGAGTCCACCTACGCCTGGTTCAACGAGAACCGAAACGGCCTCAGGGACTAGCTTGTGAAGCCGCTTCACGTTCTGCTCGCGGCTATGAGCCCGCCAACCTCGGCAGCACCAGCACCGGTGGAAGTTCTCAGGATCACTGAGTCGATCCTGCTCTCTGCCGCAGTGGTTTCCCATGTCGCGGCGGAATGCAACATCCGGGTGCTGCTCATCAAGGGTCCAGCAGCAACCATGGTGGGGGCACGTCCCGTAAGACCATCCCTGGACTTGGACATTCTGCTCCATCGCTCGGACCTGAAGGCTCTGCTAAAGGCACTTGAGCAACAGGGGTGGGCGGCCAGAATCCCTGAAGTCTCCGAGGCGTTCCCTGATCACTCGACGACGCTCATCAACCCAGGGTGGCCCTCCGACATCGACGTCCACTGGAGGTTCCCCGGGTTTTACGAGGATGAGTCTGAGGTTTTCGAACACCTTTGGGCTGCCAGGCAAAGCATCGAGCTGGGTGGTCGTCCCGCTTGGACGCTTTCGCGCAACGATGCCCTCCTGGTAACCCTCCTGCACGCCTTGCGAAGTCCGGCAAAGGGGGTCCTCCACGACGACGTCGCATTCTGCCTCCAGGAGATAAGGCAGTCCCCGCAGGAGCACTATGACAGGGCACTGGAACTCGGGGCAATAGGACCTCTGGGACCGTTGTTTGCGGAGTTGCCGGAAACGCGGGCCTTTGACCTTGGTGAGCCGCCCTTTGATTGGGTACTTCGGACGACGGCGCAAAGGTCTGCCACTCTCCGTCTCTTCCACCTCATGGAGATTCCGTGGTCCAGGAAGCCGGCAGCGCTGTGGCAGGCCTTGGTTCCCTCCCGGGAGTCCATTAGCTGGCATGACCTGGACCTTCGCGACATGAACCATTGGCAGCAAACCTCGTTCAGGTTTCGCCGACTATGGCGGAGTTTGACCGAGGGCGTCCAGACCCTGCGGGAAGTCCGCGAAATCCGCGCCCGCATCCAGAAATAGGCGGGCCCCACCGCGCGGCCGCCCCCACAGTTTTTGATCATCGTTGTCACTCTGAAAAGCGAGAACTCATGCGAATCACCGTCATAGGCACCGGATATCTGGGTGCCACTCATGCCGCCTGTATGGCCGAACTTGGCTTTGAGGTGCTTGGTCTCGATATTGACCCCGCAAGGGTCGGGTCGCTTTCAGAGGGACTGTTGCCGTTCCATGAACCCGGCCTGCCCGAACTTCTTCGGAAGCATGTGAAGAGCGGACGCCTTCGCTTCACCACTTCTTATCAGGAAGTAGGAGCGTGGGGCGATGTTCACTTCATTGGCGTGGGAACTCCCCAGCGCCCCGGAGAAGGTGCTGCCGACATGTCATTCGTGGATGCGGCAACCATCTCCCTCGCCCGAAACATCACCAGGGACGCCCTCATTGTGGGAAAGTCGACAGTTCCGGTGGGAACCACGAGGCGGCTGAAGGCCCTTGTTCGTGACAACAAACGCCACGGCGTCACATTGAACGTTGCGTGGAATCCGGAATTCCTCAGGGAAGGCTTCGCAGTAGTAGATACTTTGACCCCGGACAGGCTGGTTATTGGTGTGGAATCGCCTGAGGACGAGTCAGTGTTGCGGCAGGTTTATGCGACCGCCCTCGGGGAAGGCGTGCCCTTGATCAGCACCGACTTTGAGACTGCAGAGCTGGTCAAGGTAGCTGCAAATGCTTTCCTCGCTACAAAAATATCCTTCATCAATGCCTTCTCTGAGGTAACAGAGGTCATTGGGGGAGATATTCGAACGCTTGCGGATGCCATTGGCCTCGACGCGCGTATCGGGCGGCGTTTCCTCAACGCCGGCATTGGGTTCGGTGGCGGATGCTTGCCTAAGGACATACGCGCACTTCAGGCACGCGCAGCTGAACTCGGCTTGGATCGAAGCATGCGATTCCTCGACGAGATGGACGGCATCAATTTGAGGCGTCGAGAGCGCGCTGTTGAGTTGGCCCGCGTGATGCTCGGTTCGATTCCCCACAGCAGGATCGCCATCCTTGGTGTTGCGTTCAAGCCCAACAGCGACGACGTCCGGGACTCACCGGCCCTGGACATCGCCAATAGGCTCTTCGACGAGGGTGCGGAGGTATCGATCTATGACCCGGCAGGCAACCTCAACGCCTCCCGGCGATCGCCTCAGCATAATTACGTACCCTCCACAGAAGATGCCGTCAGGAACGCAGATCTTATCCTTCTTCTTACCGAGTGGGACGAGTTCAAAGCCCTGACGCCGGAGGTTCTTTCCGCGCAAACGGGGACACGGAAGATCATTGACGGACGGAACATACTCAAGGTCCGGGAATGGGAAGATTCCGGCTGGTCGCTTGGTTCGCTCGGTCGCCGCTACGAGGCGAACATGGCGACAGAAGACCAACCAAAGCCGCAACTCCACATGAGTTCCGGCCCCTCCGCCTAGAGGCGGCTCTCAATCGATTGCCTCGACGGTGCCGCCGGCCGCACGGTAGCGCGGTACCGTCGGGCTACTGCTGCGCGGCTGGCCTGCGGGGGGATTCCGAGTTTTCGTCGAACCGAGGCCAGTTGGTTACGGAGAGTCGAGTCGGCAATTCCCAGTCGCTTCGCTACTTCAATCCGCGGCAGTTCCTCATCAGTGAGGAAGTAAGCATCGGCCGCCACTTCCTCAGCAGTCGTTAGGGGGACGTGATTTCGGCCAGTGGTGGGATCAAACGGCAAATGTGTTCCGTCGGCGGCGATGCTCCTGACCGCGGCAAGCAGGACGGGCAGCGTGGCTGTTTCCGGTACGTAGCCCCGTACGCCGAGATCCATCAGGCGTAGGACGCGCGAGCTGTGGAGCAGACCGCCGTAGACAAGCACCCTGTAGCTGTCATGGACCAGGTCCACCACATCGGCTTCAAGCTCCGGTAACGTCCCATCAACCACGGCCACGCGACCAGAAGAGACGGCGGGCAACGAGTTAGTGGCCCAATGGATCAGCGCCGTGAACTGCCGGTGCGTACTGACAACAAGTATCTGGGGCAACTCCGTGACTCCTGTCTTGTGGGTCAAGTGAAATAGTGGGGCGCTGAGGAAGACTCCGGGCCGAAGCCTCAGGCTTGGGAGGCCTCACTGGAGCCCGATGTCAAGGGCTTGGGTGCATTCCGAATGAGATCTGCCAGTTGTTTTCGAGTGGTGGTATCGGTCTTCCGCAGAGCGTTGGAAATGTGGCTCTCCACAGTCCGGATGCTGATGCCGAATTGCTCCGCGATGTCCTGATTGCTCTGCTGCCCGGCGACGAGGGCAACTTCGATCTCCCTCATGGTCAGGGAAGAGCCGGGAGGCTCGGACCTGAAATCAAACAAGGTCCCCACCACACCGAAACGGGCAACGAAATCCTTTGCTGCCCTTCTGATCTGGCTGGCAATAGCAGGCTCCCCGCTGAGTTGGCACCTCTGCTCTGCTCCGCGAAGAAGCATGGACACTTGAAACGTGTCTCCGTCCAAGACGTAGGTGTCCAGTAAATGGCGTAGTCGTGGTAGATCCATCGCTATGGCGGCATCCGCAATGGTTAGGAGCTGGTGGTGTGCTGTCATGGAGCGGTCCTCCAGAATTTTTTGGAGGAGACCCCGGACTCGCGGGCCCGGGAGCAGTCCCAGCGCGAAAAGCCCCGTGTGCATGGCTTCGTAGACATAACCACGGGCAAGTGACTTTTCGATGATGCGGCTGGCTCGCTCGTCGAAGGCTTTGGCGCTCGCGGGGCGGCTTGCGGCGAGGTCGTGCAAACCCGTGCCGAAACCAGGTAGCGCACCAATATCCACTGCGTTGGATCCCGCCGACATCCCCAAGGAAGTCGCTGGCACCGCGTCCCGAAGTGAGGAGAGGCGCAGCATGGCCACGTGCAACGGCTCCACGATAAACCCAGGCTTGCCCAAGGAAAAGGCGCGCCCCATGAGATATTCGGCTTCGTCAAACAGACCGTGATGAAGAAGGGAAAGCGCTGCGATGTAACTCTGGCTGACGAAGGCTAACTGATCGACATTCTGCAAAGCCCTTTCCCGACACTCGAGAGCCATGACGAGGGCCGATTCTTCGCGGCCGCTGGAGAGCATTGCCATACCGCGGATAAATGACTCGAAAGGCTGGCAGCCATGTGCTCCCTCGGCGGAGTCCATAGCGCTCTGCGCCCTCTGTGGGTTGAGCTCATAGAGCTCCAGCATTCCCTTGATTATGGGGAGAATGTCGCTTTGTGGTCCGCGCCCGGGGGGATCACCTATAACCTCGTCCCGATCGCCGGGGATGCCGCTCTGTGATGCGTGAAGGAGTGCGATGACCCCTTCGGCTTCATGCCGCAGGCCCGGTTCTTTGGAAGACAGAGCCTGCATTGTCCCGATTGCGCCGGGCAGGTTCCTCTCGTGTGAGAACTGCCACCAAGCCAAAGACATACTGAACAAAAAGAGCTCTGGTAATTCACCGCCGTCGGAGTCGGTTTGGAGCAAAACTTCCTGGATTCGATGCGGGTTGGCAGGCGCTCCCCAATAGAATTTGAGGATCGCGACAGCATTGGCCAGGCTGCGATCACGTTGCCAGTTTTGGTAGCACAACTCTTCAAAGGCGTCGCGCCGCTGCTGGAAGTATCGCGTGGCGGCCGCGTGGTTGCTGCCCATTTCTCCGCGCACCTTGGAAATCGAAGCCGACAACAGGTCATCTGTGGCTGCCGGAGTGGGGAGATCGCCTGGCCCTGCAATGACGTGATCAGTGACTGCGCTCTGGAGAATTCTCCGCGAGCTTAGCGTGTGGGCACGAAGGTAGTCATCCACTATCGGCGGAAAGACAGCAGCAAGTAGGGTTTCTTCCGGACCTTGAATCACAGAGATCAACCCGTTGTATTCGAGGTTATCGAGGATGTCCTCACCCACAGTTGCCACCAATCGGTCAACAGGGCTGGGACCCAGAAGCGACAACTTGTTCAGAGCCCGGACTTCCTCCGGCCGCAGACCCTGGAGCAAGGCTTCCACGGTTCCGTTGAGATGTTCGTTCATCAGTTTGGGGCTGTTCATGCACCACTGACCGTCCTTAAGAATGATGCGCCCGCTGAGGGCCGAGGTCTGGAGGATGCGAACCGCCAACCGCAAATTGCCGCCGGATTTGGTCAGAACAGTCGCAACTACATTCACTTCCGCCGGATGCCCAAGGGTTTCGGTGATGAGTTTGCTGATTTGGTCGTATTCCAGAGGTGCCAGGGCGACGGTGGCTTCGGGAATGCTCCCCAAATAGCCGGAGGTTCTGGGCTGAAAGGGTCGATCATTCATGGTGGTAATCAGCGGGACATTGCTCCTTCTTCGCAGCACGTCCACTACTGCCAACGACTCGCGGTCCAGGTTCTCGAGATCGTCGATCGCTATCAGGTGCGCCCCGGACCTGGCCATCTGGACCGAGAGAAGGTCCACGATGCCGAGAATTCCGATTGTCCTGGAACGAAGATCCAAGCCCAGGGAAAGTACGCCGGCAAAAGGCACGGCAGCAAGCGCTGGAGCAGCGAACATGGTGTACACAGTGGCGCCGTCTTCCTCCAGTTTCGCAACGACTCTCTTAAGGAGACTGGTTCGGCCACTGCCGGGTGCCCCGACGATTCTCACACCCAGACCTTTGGCAACGTAGTCCAGGACACATTTCATCTTCCGTGTATGCAACTGCTGACCCCTTATGGAGGCGGCTGTTCGACCACGTGACGCCGCCAAAAAGCCGTGCCTCTACTTGACAACTTCCAAGTGGGCCAAGGACTTGATTCGTGTCGAGGAACGGTTGGGGCCTTAGTACATTTGCACGGCAGTCATAGGCACGACGAAGGCGCCCCGGTACTTAGGCCGTGGCATTGGGGGAGAAGGAATGCCTGCCCTAGCTTCCAGCGCGGTTCTGCAGATGGTCCGGCAGCCGGTTTCCCGGGGCCCGGCCACGGATTTCCAGCAGTTCGCGGGCATGTGCATGCAACTTCTTGTCCTCGTCAGACACTGGTTCCCAGGCGGGGACGGGAACGGCCGTCCCCGTTTCGTCGCGCGCCACCATCACCGTGAGGCAATAGGTGGTGAGGTTCATGACCTTGGTTTTAGGGTCACCCGAGCGGACGTGAACCGCGATGTGCATACCCTTGGCGCCGGTGTAGACCAAGCGCGCCTCCACTTCTACGACGTGTCCGATCAGCAAGGGCCGGTAGAAGCGGACACCGCCGGAGAACACCGCCACGGTGTCCATGCCGCAGTAGCGGGAGGCGCACACGTAGGCGGCTTCGTCGATCCACTTCATCACGATGCCACCGTGGACCTTGCCGCCCCAGTTCACATCAGTGGGGGACGCCATGAACCGTAGGACGACGCGCTCGGCGGTCCCGGCGTCGGTATATTCCTGGGCGTTCATCGCGTTGACGATCTGTTCACGGACCTCAATGCGGGCCAGGGCGTGATCGCGCTGCTCGATCTCCGCAGCCGTTGACGGTTCATATTGCGGAACGGGAATCGGCTTGCCGTCCGGACCGACGGCAACGAAGATGACCATGCACTGGCTGTGCATGGTCTCCGGGCCGCCTTTGGGATCCCGTGAGCTGACAACGGTGTGAATGTGCATGGAGGAGCGCCCGGTGTAAACGATGGTGGAGGTTACTTCCACCATGTCGCCGCTGTTGACCGGATCCGTGAAGTGGATGTTGCCGACGTAGGCGGTGACACAATACGACTTGGACCAGCCAACTGCTGCTGCGTATGCGGCTTTGTCCACCCACTCAAGGACGGTCCCGGCGTCGACGGACCCGCTGTGTCCTACGTCCATGGGGGCCGCGAGGAAGCGGAGGGTCACTGAGTTGGCAGCATCATCGCTCATGGTGGCAGTTTACTGTCGCCAGGTTTCTGTTACGTGACGAAGTCCAAAGGCGGCGGTGTGCCTACCCGCGCTGGATGCCGAGGGTGGCGATGAGATCCTCATGGAGTTCGAACCAGACCCGGTGGAAGGAGTCGCGGTCGGTGGCCGTGAGCCACGCTGTGTCCTGGACAGCGAGCTTGAGTGCGCGCAACAGACGCTGGGAGTAGCCCTCAAAGCGAGGAAGCACGCCGGATAACTGCGCTTCGAGTGGACGCCACGACGCCAAGGCGCCTATCAGGACATCCATGGCCTCTTCACCGGGCGACGTTTGCAGTTGGACGGCGCTGCAGGCCTCCACGACGCCGGTGTTGATGTCCGCGAAATCGGCGTGGACAGCCATCACCGCGTCCCGTGCGCGCGCACGGTCCAGTTCCTCCGCCAGCAACCGCTCGTTTTCGCTTCTCCCGAGATTGGACAACGACCAACCGCTGACCCCAGCGAAAGTACTGTGCGAAACGAAGCCGTTCACCCCGGCGTCGATGAGCTGGAACTCCACCACCGCGGGGTCTTGCGAGAAGCGGGCCGCCACCGACTGTGTGTCAGCGAAACCAAGGAGGCGGACAGCGTGCAAGGTGAGGTGCGTCATTTTCCGTCCATCAGGCTGACTGTCCCCTGGGCTCCGTCGATGGCCAACGGTTCTCCATCGGCAAGCAGGTCCAGCGCATCCCGGACGCCCAGTACGGCAGGTATCCCAAACTCCCGGGCGACGATCGCAGCGTGTGACAACATTCCGCCGGTTTCCGTGACCACCGCTGATGCCATTCCGAAGAGAGGCGTCCAGGCGGGGTCGGTGGTGCGGCACACCAGAACATCGCCGGACTGGAAGCGGCCGAACTCGTCGGGACCGTGGATGAGCCGGGCAGCGCCGAGGGCTCTACCAGTGCTGGCGCCGACTCCGGTAAGAATGGTCATCATTTGGCTATTTCTACCACTGAAAAGCATTTATCGACGATAAGCACTGCCCCGGCACTATGCGGCGCCGGGGCAGTGCTTACCTCAAGAGACGGACTCACTTACCTCCCGTATATGCAATATTCGGCATGGAAGGAGCGTCCATGCCCACACCGATATAGAAGCCCGGGTGGGGCGGCTGGTTGTAGGCGATATTCTCGCGGGCAACCGAGAGCCGGTACACAGGATCGTGCATCAGGGTGCGGAGCCGGACGTCGGTACCGGACGTGGTGGTGTAGATCCGGAGCTCCGTGCTGTCCGCGGAACGCCAGGCAATTTCTTCCCGCCAGTCACCCAGCAGATCGGCCTGGATGGCAGGGTTGCCCTTGGTGCTGTTGTTGGTCAGCGCGCCGGTGGCCGTCAGCAGGCGATCGCTGTTTTGGGTGTTCCAGTTCCACTTGCTGATGCTCGGGGTGCCGCTGTTGCTTGCGACGTCCCAGTCGTGGTCCACGATTTCCCGGAGCAGATCGCCGTCCCACCACGCCAGGAAGTTTGCTGCCGGGATGTTGGTGGAGAGCAGCTCACCCTTGGCTGAGCGCAGTTCGCCTACCGGGGAGTTCCACGCAGCGTCGCCCCCAACGGCCCACCCTTCAGCGCCCAGGTAGCGCGGGTCGATATCTCCGGAGGCTCCACGGCCGGTATCCCTGGCCGCCGGAATGCTCCAGAGCACTTCACCTGTGGCGGAGTCGCGGAAGGTGGCTCCAAGGTTCCCGCTGGATGCCATGTCTTCGTGGACTGCAAAGGTTTCCAGGCCCGGACGGGATGGATCCAGGTCGCTGGTGTGGATGGCATCTCCATGGCCCAGGCCCGTGGTGTAGAGCGGCTGGCCATTGTCATCGATGGTCATGGAGCCGAAGATGAACTCGTCCTTGCCATCGGCATCCACATCAGCCACGGACAGGTTGTGGTTGCCCATACTCCGGTACTGATCGCCGGAAACGTTGGAGTCGAACACCCAGCGCTTCACGATTTTGCCGCCCACCAGGTCGTAGGTGGCCAGGACTGCGCGGGTGTAGTAACCGCGGCTGAACATCATGGACGGGTGCTCGCCGTCGAGGTAGGCGACGGCGCCCAGGAAGCGGTCCACGCGGTTGCCGTACGTGTCACCCCAGGCGCCCACGTCACCGCGCGGCGGGTCATACGCCACGGTGTCCATGATGGTGCCCGTCTGCCCATGGAAGACCGTCAGGAATTCCGGACCGGTAAGGACGTAACCGCTGCTGTTCCGGTGATCTGCGTTGGCATTGCCGATCACGGTACCAGCAGCGTCCCGGGTCCCGTCGGCGGTCTTCATGGCCACTTCAGCCTTGCCGTCGCCGTCGAAGTCGTAGGCCAGGAGTTGGGTGTAGTGCGCGCCGGCACGGATGTTCTGGCCGAGGTTGATGCGCCAGAGCTTGGTGCCATCCATGGTGTAGGCGTCCACGTAAACGGTGCCCGTGTACCCGGCCTGCGAGTTGTCCTTGGAGTTGGACGGAGACCACATTTGGATGATCTCGTACCGGCCGTCGCCGTCGAGGTCGGCAACCGTGGCGTCACCGGCCGAGTAGCTGTAAGGCTGCCCGTCCTTGGTGTAATCGTCGGCTGGCTTATCCAGTTTGATGGCCAGGTAGTCCTGCGCCAAGGGGCTGAACTCCTTGGTCTCCTTCTCGCCGCTGTTTCCACCGCCGGCTACTTTGATCACGTACTTCGAGGCCGCGGTTCCGGTGGTGTCCAGGTAACTGGTGCTGTTGGTGACGGGTGAGGACGTGATCTTCTTGCCGTCACGGAAAACGTCGAAGCCGATCTTGTCTTCATCGAGGCCGAGCATGCGCCAGCCGATCCGGATGCCCTCCGCCGTGGGTATCGCGACAGGTGCCCGGTCCAGCTTCTCCATCTGGCGGTCCAGAACCACCACGTCGTCGGTGCCGACGGTTTCAGACGGAGCCGATTCCCCGCCGGCGTTCAGGGCCGTCACCCGGTAGTAGTACTTGATGGTGGTCAGGACGGTGGTGTCGGTGAACTTCTTGTCGTCGGCTTTACCTACGTAGGTGAATGCCCCGTCAGCTGCCGTCGAGCGATAGACGAGGTACGCCGTCGAGCCCTTAACCTCGCCCCACTGAAGCGAAACGCTGGTCTTTTCCACCTTCTTGGTTTTCAGCTTCCCCGGTGCGGCGGGCGCTGCAGTTCCGGGGTCGATCAGCGGTACGTCCAAAGTGTTGGACGGGACGGACTCCAGGCCTGTGCGGTCTACGGCAGTGACGTAGTACTTATAGGGCAGGCCTGCCGTGGCGGTGGCGTCCGAATATGCCGGTTCGGCAATGTTCTCCGCAATCAGCTGTGCGGATGTCTCGAAGGGTGCCTGGCGGAAGACGCGGTAGCTGGCGGCGTCGCCAACAGCATCCCAGGAAAGTCCGACGACGGGCGGCTGGGCGGCTGCGTCAACGGACGTGGTTTTGAGGTTAGTGGGGCCAACCAGCAGCGGGGTTACTTCGAGCCCGTTGAGGCGCTGGCCGGAACCACTGATGCTCAGGTTGAGTTGACCGTCGGTTACCAGGACCTCGTTGATGACCTTGGTGGCGGACGCGGCTTTGCCGGAGGTGACGGTGCCGAAGCCCTTGCCTTCCACGGCGATGTCAGTCCGCGTGGAGCCGATCCAGTCGCTGTGGTACGTCTTCAGGGCGTACGTGCCGTTGGGGACGTCCAGCTGAAATTCGAAGCTGGCGCCGCTGAGGACGAAGTCCCGGAGCAGGTTGGTGGTGGTTGCGCCGCGGTCGCGATCGCTGAGGACCGTGATGTCCTTGAAGCCATAACCGCGCTCGGCAGAGTACGCCATGGTGCGGTTGACCTCGGTGTAACCGGCCTCCACCGGCGCGCCGACTGGTCCGAAGTCGAACTTGTACGTGGCCTGCTTGGTGGTCAAGGCCAACGCATCGCTGTACTCGGACAGGCCTTTGCCGTTCATTGCTGCCACGCGGACGGTGTAGGCGGTGCCTTCGGCGAGGCCGTTCAGGTTGGTGGTGGGAATGGTGGAGGTGGTGGCCAGCTTGTAGGCGCTGTCCGGTTCAGTGGACAGTTTGCGGTAGATCTTGTAAATGTCCGCTCCCTCTACCTGCTGCCATTTGAGCAGGGCGCCGGCGTTGGAGACGCTGCCGGCAACCAGGCCTTGCGGCTTGGCAGGAACGTTCGACGGCGGCGTGACCTCCTGGACGCGCGACGCCAGCGGAACGTTGAGCTGCTTCATGCCGCCGGCGAGCAGGCGGGCAATCTGGATGGCGCCGTATTCCTGGAAGTGGGTGTCGTCAGCGGTGCCGCTCGGACGCCCGGGGTACACGCCGGCGTCGACATGGAGGAAGACCGACTTGGCTTCTTCCGATCCGATTTGGTCGTAGTAGCCGCGGCTGAGGGCGGACAGATCCACCAGTGCCACGTTCTCTTCTGCCGCGAGTTCCTTCATCTTGTCCACGTACTCCGGGAAGCTGATACGGAACTTGCCGGTGGCGGCGTCGAAGTCCCGGCGCCCCACTGGGGTCACCAGGATGGGGGTGGCGCCACGTTGGCGGGCACCGTTGACGTAAGTGCGCAGGTATTCCTTGTAGTCTGCCGGGGACGCGTAGCGGTCGTCGACGCCGATGGTTGCGTCATTGTGGCCGAACTGGACCATGAGGTAATCGCCGGGGTTGATGACGCGGAGGATCTCGTCAAGGCGGCCCTGGCTGATGAAGTTCTTGGAGCTACGGCCGCCGATCGCGTGGTTGTATACGGGGACTTTGTCGTCCAGGTAGCGGTCGATCATTTGGCCCCACCCCGCCTGGGGTGCGTAGCCGGGGTCGTACGTCTGCACGGTGGAGTCGCCGGCCAAATAAACACCCGGGTCCGTTGTTGCCGTGCGGGGAGCGCGGGCTGCGATGACCAGCGAGTTGATCTTGGCGGCGGTTCCGGTGATGTCCAGATTGAGTTGACCGTCCACCAAGGAGATGGGGAATTCCATTTCCAGGAACTGGCCGGCCGGCTTGTCGGTGGCCTGCACTTTGGCCATCTTCTCGGCAGTGATAGCGATGTTGGTGGCTTCCGTTGCGTCGCCGGCGATGAGCTTCACGGTGTAGTCGCCATTGGGAAGGTCCACTTGAAAGGAGCTGCCCTGAGCTTGGACGAAGTCGCTGCGCAGGGAGTCCGTGGTGCCCCTGTCAGTCCCGGAGGTGACGGCGGTGTCCGTGAAACCGAACTTCGCGGTGGGGCTATAGGCGCTGCCTGCGTTCACTTGCGTGTATCCGTCGGCCACGGCGCCGGGGCCAAAGTCGAACTTGAACCCGCTTCCGGCTGGGGGGAGCGGCGTTTGGGCATGCGCTGCAGGGAGCCCTGTAAAGGCGAGGGCAGCCGAGGCGACGGCGGCAGTCAGGGCGGTTGCGCCTGTTCTGACCGCGCGTTGAGGGGGGTGTTTCACCGAACATCTCCTTTGATGACGCGTGGGGGTGAGTACCGGCCACACTGTCGGACTTTGTATCGTTTCATCAACCCGGGAGGCGCATCCATGGTGGTGTGGCGGAGGGAGGCCGCCGGCTGAGGGATGAGAGTGGAGCAGCTGGAAAACGCTTGCCCGGTGGGACATGTTTACCAGTGTTTGAAATCACGAGTCAAGGAATTGACGGGAGTATTTGTTGTTTTGTGTTCATTGTCGTGAAGTGTGACAGCGTCACCCCAGCATCGATTTGCTCTATAAATGAGAATCAATATCATTAACTCATGCCTCATCACCCCACCTTCATGTCCCCTGTCCTAGCCCCGCGCAACCGCCGCCTCCGCGCCCTGCCGATCGCCGCCGTCGGACTTTCTGCTCTGTTGCTGGCGTCCTGCGCCACTCCCGGCGGCTCGGTGGGCAACGCGGTCGATGCAACGCCCTCGGCCGCCTCAACTCCCAGTGCGAAGGAGGCCGGCGCCCCCACTCCGCGGCTCGTCTATACCCACGACGCCGGCATTGCGGTACTGGACGCGGCCTCGCTTGAGCAGGTGGGAAGTGCGGAAATGTCCGGTTTCAATCGCCTGAATCCGGCCGGCGACGGCCGACACGTCTTCGTGTCCACAGGCGACTCCTTCCGCCTCTTCGACGCCGGCGCCTGGACCGAGCCGCATGGAGATCACAGCCACCACTACGTAGCTGAGCCCACGTTGACTGAGTTGGCTTTTGCGGCGGACAAGGCCGGTCACGTGGTACTGCATGGCGGCAAGACCGTGCTGTTCAACGATGGTTCCGGAAAGGTGGAGAGCTTCGAGACCTCTGCTCTGGCCGCCGCCGTGGAGGATGGAAAGCTTCCTTCGACCGACGTCTACACCACGCCCGAGGCGCATCACGGCGTGGCCGTGGAACTTGAAGATGGCAAGCTGCTGGTGACCTTGGGCAACGAGGAGAGCCGTTCCGGAATCGCCGTCCTCTCCGAAGGCAAAGGCCAGGACCGCAAGGAAGTACTGCGCAACGAAGAATGCCCCGGCGTTCACGGCGAGGCAGTAGCCGCAGGCGAGGCCGTAGTGGTCGGATGCGAAAACGGAATGCTGATTTACAAGGACGGCGCCATCACCAAGGTGGCCAGCCCTGACGCCTACGGGCGGATGGGGAACCAGGCGGGTTCAGAAAAGTCGCCCGTCATTCTCGGTGACTACAAAGTGGATAAGGCCGCCGAGCTCGAGCGGCCTACCCGGATCTCGCTGGTCAACACCGAAGCCGCCACGTTGAAGCTGGTGGACACCGGGGCCAGCTACTCCTTCCGTTCGTTGGGTCGCGGACCTTCGGGTGAAGCGCTGGTGCTCGGTACTGACGGTGGATTGCGCGTTATTGATCCAATCTCCGGCGAGATCACGTCCACCATTCCCGTTGTCGGCGCGTGGGAAGAGTCCACCACGTGGCAGGACCCGCGGCCCACGCTCTTCGTTCAAGGCTCGACGGCGTTCGTCACCGAACCGGCCACCAGCACCATTCACGCGGTGGACCTGAAGGCGGGCAAAGTGAAGAAGTCGGCCCAGCTGGAGCATGTGCCGAACGAGCTGACGGGCGTCAAGGGCTAGAACCTTCTCTCACATCCCGGCCCCTTAATCCAGACGCTCTCTCACATTCCACTGCTTAAACGCCGACGGTCTCTCACTTTCCTGAAGGAAGTGAGAGAGCGTCGGTGTTTTGGGGCTGTTATGTGAGAGAGCGTCGGGGGTGGGGTGGCTAGGCCAGGACGCGGAGCTTGGAGCCGGAGCGGCCAAAGAGAGCGGCGTCGGCGGAGATCCTGCCGGCACCTGCCAGAGCGAGGGCCAAGGCAGCGCCCGCGAAGAGCAGAACCAGTTCGTATCCGCCGTTACCAACAAAGACGCCGGCCGGGGCGTGCACCAGGAACAGTGCTCCGAGCATGTTGACGGCCAGGAGCGCGGCGAACACGCGGGTCAGGAAGCCAATGATCAGCGCGATGCCGCCCACCAACTCAAGGGTTGCCACGACTGGGGCTACTGCGGAAGCGCCTGGCACGCCCATCTGGGCGAACGATGCCTGTGTGCCGGCGATGGTGAATTCGTTGAACTTCTGCCAACCGTGCGCGGCGAAGAGAAATCCTGCAATGACGCGCAGGATGGTCAGGGCTGTGGTGGTCAAGCTGGTCTTGTTCATACCGTCAACCCTTCCGGAAATAGGTTGAAGTGTCAACTAATTGAGGCTTTCTATGACCAAAGCCTCAGCTGCCCGACGTGAACCCCCGCCTCCGGCGCGGTTTCGCCTGAAGCCACGGCTGCAGCAGCCGGGTGGTGATCGGCAGGAAGATGTACGTCATCAGCGGCGTGAGGATCACGATGTTAAGGAGCACCGCGAACACCAGCGGCCAATCCTGCGTCAAGGGGTGCAGCAGGAAATTGGCCAACAGGCTGAGCGGGAAAAACGGCAGAAAGATGCTGATGGCCTGCTTCCAACGCGGAGGAACCACAGTTTCGGGCACAACCACGGAGACGTCGCCGGGACGAGAGAACCAGCCCTCAATCCCCGTGTGCCGCTCCACGCGGGTGGTCTCCATCATGTCCCTGGCGCTGTCGATCCACCAGCGGCGTTCCTCGGAGTCCTCCCACCCCTGCAACGAATCGGCATCGGCGAAACGGTAGAGCATGTGCCATTCCGTGGAATCCACCCCATTGCGCACCCAGCCTGACCCCAAGTATCCCGGCCACTCGCGGGCAAGTTCCTGGCCGGCGTGGGCCCACGCGTTGGCTTGGCGGGTGTAGCCCGGAAGGATAGTGCGGGCGACGGAAACGGTAACGGGATGCTCGTGTGACACGGCCCAAATGTACCCGGCCAGCGGCGGACTAGGCTTGTTTAGTGCCTCAAACCACAACCGCTCCCACCCGCTCCAACGCCCGCGAGATCCTGCGCCTGGCCGTCCCCGCCTTCGGTGCGCTCATTGCCGAGCCGCTGTTCCTGCTGGCTGACTCCGCCATAGTGGGGCACCTGGGCGTCGACCAGCTGGCAGGTGTCGGCCTCGCATCCACCATCCTGCACACCGCCGTAGGGCTCATGGTCTTCCTGGCGTATTCAACGACGCCGGCGGTGGCCCGGGCGATCGGCGACGGCAAATTGGGGAAGGCATTGGCAGCAGGGCGCGACGGCGTGTGGCTGGCACTGCTGCTGGGGCTGGCGCTCGCCGTGGCTGGTTTTGTTGCGGCCGAGCCGCTGGTTGGCTCCATGGGAGCCACTGGAGAGGTTCGCCAGTTCGCCGTCGATTACCTGCGATGGTCCATGCCTGGCCTGGCCGCGATGCTCCTCATCTTCGCCGGTACCGGCGTGCTCCGTGGATTGCAGGACACCCGGACACCGCTGGTGGTGGCTACCGCAGGCTTCGCCGTGAACATCGTCCTCAACGTGTTCTTCGTGTACGGACTGAATATGTCCGTGGCTGGCTCCGCGATCGGCACGAGCATCGCACAATGGGCCATGGCCGCCGTCTACTTGGTGATGGTCAGCCGGAACGCGCGGCAACACGGGGTGACCCTTAAGCCCAACTGGCATGGCATCCGGGCCATGACCAAAGTTGGTTCGTGGCTCATGCTGCGTACGCTGAGTCTCCGCCTGGCCATCCTCGCAACTGTCCTGGTGGTGACGGCCCAGGGCGCAGTGAACCTGGCGGCACACCAGTTGGCCATGACCATTTTCTCCTTCCTCGCCTTTGCCCTGGACGCCCTGGCGATCGCCGCACAGGCCCTGATCGGCAAGGAACTGGGCGCCCGGAACGCCCAACGCGTCCGTGAACTCACCCGCACCATGATCCGCTGGGGCCTCGGGTTCGGTGTGATCACCGGCGCACTCCTGGCCATTGCGGCTCCGTGGGCCGGATACCTCTTCACGTCCGACGCCGGCGTTCGCTCCGCCCTCACAGTCGCCCTGTGGGTCCTAGCGGTGGGACAACCGCTGGCAGGTTACGTCTTCGTCCTTGACGGAGTGCTCATCGGTGCTGGCGACGCGCGCTATTTGGCGATTGCCGGCGTCGTAAATCTGGTGGTCTATTTGCCGTTGCTGGTGGCGATTCACCAGATAAAGCCCGACGGCGAGGCGGGGCTCCTTTGGTTGTGGGCCGCGTTTGCGCTGGGCTACATGCTGGCCCGCGGCGTGACTTTGGGGCTGCGCGCGCGGACCGATCGGTGGATGGTGCTGGGTTCGCACTAAACTGGACGCGTGACTCTCCCTGCGACTCCTGCCCAGACTCCATCTGCCAACGAGGCCGGACTCTGGAAACCCGTGCTCATCCGCGCGACGGTTGCCCTGGTGTTCGGCGCAGTGACCATCTTCTGGGCTGCTCCATCGGTGCACGTCCTGGCCTGGGCCGTGGGGCTGTATTTGTTGGCGACCGCAGCGGCAGTGTGGATGTCCCGCGCTTTGCCCGTTGCCGTTCCGTTGGTAGTTGCGCTGGGAGGTGTTGGCGCTTTGGTCACACAATCTGACGCGGGCGTGGCGCTGTCGGCCATGCTGGCGCTGCTGGTGCTGGGACTCCTGGAGTTCGTCCATGGCCTCCGGAAGCGGGATGCGTTGGCGCGCGACTGGGTTGTGTCCGGTGTCATTGCCGTGGGCACTGCGGTGCTGCTCCCGTTCTTCACGTCACTGGGCGCCCATGCGCTGTTGGGCGTAGCTGGCGGCGGTTCCATCATTGCCGGTGTGTTGTGGATTCTCTCCGGGCTGACGCTGCGGCACGAAGCCAAGACCGCTGCGGGCGGATCGGCCCGGGCTGCTGCTCCCGGCGCTTCGCCCGAGGCCGTAAACTAGTAGCTGGACGTTCTACTCGTTGTAGAACTTTTGCTGACCGGCGGGGACTAACCGCCATCATTGGAGGAATGACCGTGGCAGACCAGACGCAGGGAGAACCGCGCAAGATGCGGACCTCGGTCAAGGGACCCCTCATGTTCTCCGCATTCTTTGCAGTGCTGGCCTTCGTTGCCGTGCTGATCTTCGCGTCCGGCGGCAGCGCAAAGGCCCCGCGGTTCGACCTCGCCTTCACAGGCGCAGGCATCGCGTTCATCGTGAGCCTCGTCGTGGCAGCCATGCTCTCCATGAGCCACAAAGAGAACGCCGACCACCTCGGCAAGGGTTCCGGCGTCAACCTCAGCTCCAAGCGTCCCGGCCACCGCGGCGCGGCTGCTCCGGGCGACGGACCTGAAACGCCCGACGCCGGCCGCTAACCTTCCGCCGCTTCCTCACCACGGGTGGGCCGCGCCTTACGGGGCTGGGTGACCACCACTATGAGCACCGCTGTGCCCACCAGTGCCAGTGCCCACCAAGGGAATCCCGGGTCCATAGCTTGACTGGGAAGTGCGTGGGCGGATCCGGCGGCTGGGGCGTCAACGCGCTCGCCACGCACCAGGAGTCTGTGGCTGTTGACCCCTGTGGGCGTGCATGTCACCAGAGTGACGTAATCCTTGTCCTGGACTTTGCGGAGATCGTCCGTTTCCTCCGGCAGTACGGTCTTGATCTGATCGACCTTGTAATAGAACGATTCGCCAAGCACCGTTACGGAGAAGACATCGCCTTGGCGTACTTGGTCCAGGTCATCGAAGAGCGTCGCGTTAACGAAGCCTGAGTGGGCAGTCAGCACGCTGTGGGTCCCCGTTCCGCCAACCGGCAGGCCGGAACCGAAAAGATGCCCGGCACCTTTGGACAGCGTTTCATCATCGGTGCCGTGAAAGATGGGCAGGTCCGAGTGGATGGAGGGGATGCTGATGCGTCCCATCATTCCGCCGGGTCCGACGTCGAGTATTTTTTTGTAAGCGTCCGAGCCGGCCCCGACGACGGTTTTCTCGCCTCGGTTGTTCAACGAGTACGGGTCGCGAAGCGGCCCGGATGGCAGCTCCTTGTTGAACTGCCGGGCCTCGTCCAGAAGTGTTTTTTGGGCCGACGGAGAGAGATTCTCCACGGTGTCCACATAGCCACTGATCTCTGTGGCATGAACCCGGTCGGAGAACCATGCGGCGGCGGTGGGGTACAGCATCACTCCAACGCCCAGGATGGCGACGACGACGATGATGATGCGTTGGACGCTCCATCCGGCGCGGATGTTTCGCTGGGGCCGCAGCTTGGAGTCTTGGTGCTTTGACATGAGAGTCCTGGGGGATTTGTGCTCTGGGGGAGCAAAGCGGGGAAGAGCGCGTGTTCGGCGATCTTCCCCGCTTTGGTGTTCAGGTTGCGAACCCTTGCAGGTTGGCGGTGACTAGCTGTTGGTGCTGCGGCGTGAACGGACCAACAGGAGTCCGGCGCCGGTTACCAGGAGTGCGCCTGCTGCGTACAACAGGCCGGTTCCCACACCACCGGTGAGCGGCAATTCGAAGCCACCGTTGGAGGGGATGTTCTTGACCTCCAGGTCAACACCCACCGTGGTGCTGGCCGAGTTGATCAGGAAGGAGATCGGCTCTGCGAGCAGCTCGTAGCCTTCCGGAGCGGTGGTTTCCACCAGGTAGTACGTGCGGTAATCGGCGGAGCCGGGCAGTACTGCAGCGCCGTTCGCCCAGTCGGAGTAGCGCAGGCCGGAGATGGTGAGGGTGCCATCGGCAGCAACGGTGAAGGTGCTCTGACCGTTGATGACAATAGCGTTGGTTCCGGCCAGGGCATCAGCCTGGTTGGTGTAGACCGAGAAGGAAGCGCCGGCAAGGGCAGCGCCGTTCTCGTTGGTCTTCAGGAGCGTCATCTCGCCCCACTTGGTGACAACCGGGGGAGTGATGATGGGGCCGCCGGGCTGGCCGGGAACGGTGGTGAAGCTGCCCAGGTTCGGGTAAACCATGGCGTCGTTCTCGATTTCGCCGATGGTGTTTACAACAACCTGTACCTTGGTGTCGTTGTTGGCAGCCAGCACTGCGAGGCCTGCGGGGGTGAAGACGATGGAGACCGTGTTGGTGGCAGCATCGAAGGCAACCGTGTAGTGGGTGCCTTCGGTGATGACCGTGCCATTAACTAGTGTGGCGCTGGCATCAAGGTAGGTCAGCTTGTCGTCCAGCTGGTCCACGATCTTGTAGCCGTCAATGACTGCTTCGTTCGGGATGTCACCGGTGATGGTGAAGTCGATCTGATCGCCGAGCTTGACGTCGGGAGCATCCGTGACGGTCTTCTCTGCACCCGTGATGGAGTTCTTGGGGTACACATGGACGTTGTAGAGCCAGTTGTCCTTGTTATCCGGGTCAGTCAACGGCACTGAAACCAGGAACGGAGCTGACGGGGTCACGCCGGCCGGGTAGTTGGTTTCCGTTACCAGGTACAGGCCGACGGGGAGGTTGCCGAACGCTGCGGTGCCCGCGGCGTCGGTGACCTGGGCAGTGCCGGATCCCAGAGTGAACCCTGCACCTGTTATGGATCCTGCGGGATCGGCGGGGGAGAAGACGCTGCTCAGGTTGTGGGCAGCGTCCCAACCGGCATTCGTGGACAGGTCGATGGCGTTGACCTGCTGAATGGTGAATTCGATGCCGGCCAAAGCGGTCAGTCCCGTGGTGTCCACGGCCGTGCCATTGTTGGGCAGTCCGGTGGGGGTGTCCGGGCGTTCGAACTTGTGGACCGTGATGGAACCGATCTGGTCCGCGTCCACCAGCGGGGCTGCCGAGGCCGGGGCGGCGGAGAAGGACATTGCCAGTACCGCACCGGCAATGGTGGTGGCGGCGGCCTTCCAAAGGCGCCGGGAGCTTTGATTACTCACTTTTTCCTCTTTCATGGGTGATGATGCGATGGTCGGGAGCGAACATTTTCTGGGGTTGGACCTGCCGCTTTTGCTGCAGGCGGGGAATGACGTTTTATGGGTGGTTTCGGGTGCGTCGTCCATTGCCTGACGCGAGGACCATGGCAATGAGAAGCAATGACGTTCCAGCGGCTGCAAACGGCCACCAGCCGATGCCGCCGGATTCAGGCATCTTCAGCGCAGGGACGTCGCGGACGGTGACCAGGAAGATACCGTTTCCATCGGCGTCGCTCGTTGTCACGACTCCGCCGCCGCTTCCTTGGCCGATGGTCACGGCACCGTTGGCGGCAACGGTGAATTGCACGGCTTCGGCCAGCAGGTTGAAGCCATCCGGAGCTGTGGTCTCTTCGAGCCAGTACACGCCCGGCTGAATGCCCTCGAGTTGGAACTGTCCGGTCTGGGACGGAACGGGAGCCACGGTGAAGCTGGTGTTGACTGCGCCCGGCGCTCCGGCTGCGTCATTGTGGATGGCCCAAGTGGATCCCGCCATGGGAACCCATTCGTCGTCGGACGATTCGCCGAGTTTTTCGATGAGGATCTTGGCCGGTGTTAGGTGGGTGGTAGAGCATTCCGGTGCCAGCGGTGTGGTGCTGGTTGCGCAGCGGACGGGTGTGACGCTGCCGGCGCCAGTGGCGACGTTGACCAGTTGAGCACTCCAAGCGTCCGCCTTGACGGTGACTTTGTAGCTGAGCACTGCGGTTTGTCCGGCCGGAAGAGTGAACTGCTGGGTAGTCAGCGTGGTGGACGGTGCCACGGGATTCGCGACGGCGACCGGCGCTGCGGAGCCGATGGTGAGGACTGCGGATCCGGGGACGAACGTGGCCTGATCCAGGACGTCTGCGAGGTTGTCCGTGAGGACGACGTTATTGATCTGGCCGCGGTTGCTAGTGGCGGTAACGGTGTACGTGATGGTGTCGCCGGGTTTCACCCATTGGCCGTTTGACGGCTGGGTGCCCACTGAGGCCGACTTGGCGATGGTCCATTGGGGCTCCACGGGCGTATTTACCGTTGCGGAACATCCAACCCCGGGCAAGGGCGGGCAGGCAGGATCGACGGTGGGAACCATGGTGGTTGATCCGGGAACCGGAACGGGCCCACCGCCTGGCATGTTGGGAACAGCTGTTTGGGCTGGAGGCGTGACTTTGGCCGTGTTGGTAATGATTCCGGTGGTGCCCGGTGCCACCGTGCCCTTGATGGTGTACGTCAGGGTTCCGCCCACGTTGATTCTTACGGTGCCGGAAATGCTGCCGGTGCCGGTGGGAGCGTTACAGGCGGTGGGTCCGGCCGGGGGCAGATTTGAGGTTCCCGCAACCGTAACCGCACAGGTCCAGGTTGCACCTGTGATGGATGAGGGCAGGGGGTCGGTGAATACGGCGTTGACAGCATCGCTGGGTCCGTTGTTGTGGACCATAACTGTGTACGTGATCGGCTGGCCCGGGACGTAAGCGGCAATGTTGGCACTCTTGGTGATGGACAGGTCCACCACCGGACGGACGGTCAAAGGCGCCGTTCCGGGAGAGTAAAGCCCCGTGATGGTGGGGAAGTTGTTGGTGCAGTTGGGAATGGCCGTGCCGTCGTTGGCCAAGCACCCTGAGTTGTTGTAAATACCGGGGGTGTTGCTGGTGACGGTTACCGTGATGGTGCACGAGGCACTGCCCTGCGCGAGGTTCCCGGTGACGTCCACCGTACGGCCTGAGACAGTGCCCGCTGTACGGACGCATGTGCCACCGAGTGGGCCGACCGCAGTAAGGCCAGTGGGCAGGGTGTCAACGAAGTGCCAGCCATTCTTGGCCATCAGGTCGCTGGTGTTGGTGACGGTGTAGGTCAAGGTGGTGTTCTGACCCTGGAAGATGCTGGTGGGGCTGAATGCCTTATCCAGCTGTGGCGTAACGTCAACCAGCTGGGGAAGGTCGAATCCGACGTCGTTGCCGGTGCCGGTGGCCTGCAAATTCCTTACCCGGATACCCAGCGTAGGGGTGGTGCCGGTCAGCGGGACCTGGATGGCTCCCGACTGGAGCTTTGCCACGCTGTAGTCGGTATTGCCGTAATTGAAGACTTGCCGGCTGGGATCAGCGCAGGGGTCCAGGTTTGAACCGACCACCGTTGCTACGCCATTAATGAGGATGGAGAATTCCTGGCGGGCGTGGTTGGAGAAGCAGTTGGTTTCCCCGAAGATGCCCGAAATCGCGTAGTAATGGCCAGCGATGGTGGGAATCGTGTTCTTGGTGGTTTGGAGCTGAAGCCCCGCCGGTTGGACTCCGTTGGAAGTGTTGGTGTACTCGCTGAGGATCTGGTTTTGAGCGGCCTGAGCGTCGGTCATACCCTGGTATTTGCCCATGACATAGGCCATGTCGCGCAGAAAATTGATGGCGTTGTTGCGGCCGCATTGATCGTTATTGGTGATATTGCCGCCATTGACGGGCAGGGGAGTGCTCTGCCGTACGATCCAGCCGTTGCAGGCGCCGTAACCGGGAAGCCAGGCTGCATCTGCCGTGTACTGCTCGTTCTGTGCAGCCGCGCCGCCCGTGTATGAAGTCAATGGGATGGGAGCAGTGGCAGCGCTGATGTTGGAGAAGTCTTCGCTGTAGACCAAGGTGCCAGGCTGGGTGACTCCTGGGGAGCCGGGCAGTGCGCTCACGGGCGTGGGAGCGTTGACTACTCCATAAGCTGACATTCCTACTACTACGAGAAGAACGCTCGCAATGAGCGCGAGCAGAGTCCGGCCCTTGCCTTCACCCCGCCCGTCTTGATCGTGGGCACGTTTGTGCTCAAACTTCTGCCGCATGGAGTCCCTTTTCCTAATGCCATGGCCAATCAACCCTCTGGAGGGCCGCCCCTTTATTTCTTACTGAGGAGTAAGTACGGCATGACGGAAAATCATGATGCGGAAATGAATGTGACCCTGGTCACATTTGAAAAAAGGGATGCGAAAGTACCATTGCCGCGCAATAGCGGGGTCAATAGCCGGACTGTCACGTCCAGCGCTGCGGCTGGGAAGTGGCGCCCACTCCCATGAAAAGCCGGGTGCGACCATCAGGTGGATGACCGTATAGACGCGCGGCCGCAGTTATGCCGGCATCACACGCCCTCGGCGGCTTTTCTTGCCCGGTATGCCGCGACGTGGGCGCGGTTGGCGCAGTTGCCGGTGTCGCAGTAGAGCTTGGAGCGGTTGCGGCTGAGATCCAGGACGACGGCATCGCAGTCCTCCGCAGCGCATACGCGCATGCGATCCATTTCCTTGCTTCGGACGACGTCGATGATGGCCATAGCAGCTTCGGTGCCCATCCGATCTGCCAGCGGCGCTTCCGGGGTTGTGGCGTGGAGGTGCCAGTCCCAGTGGTCATGTTTGACGAGCTGGGGGAGTGCTTTTGCGTCGGCGAGCAGCTTGTTGACGGACTTTGCCGCCGTGTCCTCATCGGCGCTCCACAGGGCTGCCAGTTCGCGACGCAAGTGCTTGATGCTATCCAACTCCGCCGGCGTATGGACCCGCGAGCCTGTGAACTCTTCGGCGTCCAGGAAGGCGTTGAGGTCCTGCACGGTGACCAGCGCTTCCTCTCCGTTGGCGGCGGTGTTGATGAGATTGACGACGCTACGGAGGGCTACCTCGGTGTCAGGCGCAAAAAGCACTTTGACTCCTTACATGTTTCGGGAGTACTGTCATGACCATAAGCCCACTTTACTCCTGACAGGAGGCTGCTGTGTCAGCTCCAACGACGAAGGCTGATGCAAAGAGTTTCCTGGCATCAGGACTCGGCATCGCACTCTTTTCCTCGGCTGTTTTCGGCACGTCCGGCTCGTTTGCCAAATCAATGCTGGAAACCGGCTGGTCACCCGGCGCCGCAGTTGCCGTGCGCCTCACCGGTGCCGCGCTCATCCTGGTGATTCCCGCCGTCGTGGTTCTACGTGGCCGTTGGCACCAACTCAAGGACAACTGGCTGACCATCCTGCTGTTCGGTCTCATCGGCGTAGCAGGTTGCCAGCTCTTCTACTTCAACGCCGTTGCCCGCCTCTCCGTAGGCGTAGCCCTGCTGCTTGAGTACCTGGCTCCGGTGATGATTGTGCTGTGGCTCTGGATTGCCAGCCGACGCCGGCCCCGCGCGCTCACCGCTGCCGGCGCGCTGTTGTCCCTGGGCGGCCTGGTTCTGGTGCTTGATCTGACAGGTGCCGTGAAGGTGGACTTGGTTGGCGTTCTGTGGGGCATGGCCGCAGCCGTGTGCCTGGTCATCTACTTCTTCATCACCGCGAAAGAGAACGACACCCTCCCGCCACTGGTGCTCGCTTCAGGGGGCCTCCTCGTGGGAGCGCTGGTGATGTGGCTCGTAGGCCTGGTGGGATTGCTGCCCATGACGTTCAGCACCGCCGACACAACGCTGGGGCCGTGGACCACCCCCTGGTGGGTTTCCGCCGTGGGGCTCATCATTCTGGCCACGGTACTCGCGTACGTTACCGGCATCATGGCTGCCCGCAGCCTGGGGTCCAAGGTGGCCTCGTTCGTGTCCCTGACCGAGGTGCTTTTTGCCGTGATCTGGGCCTGGCTGCTTTTGGGCGAACTCCCGGGGACGATCCAGCTGCTGGGAGGGCTCCTCATTGTGGGTGGTGTGGTTCTGGTACGCGTCGATGAGCTGCGTGGAGATCGGCGGGCAGCTCAGGAAGTAGCCCGGGTCCTGGATCACCCGAACGATGTTGAACCGGTCCCCTCCGTGAACGTCACCGGGAAATAGGCTTTAACAAGAGAATGCCCGGACGCTGTGCGTCCGGGCATTCTTCCCAACTGTCTTAGTTGGAGGCCTGCTGCTGCTGCTCAGCGTTCTTCTGAGCGCGATCGCCGGCTTCGCGAAGTGCGTCGGCAACCTTCTTCAGGTTCGAAGCGTGCTGGCTGTCCCACTCGCCGCGGAACTTGTCAGCGTCCGGGCCCTTCCAGTCGGTGCCGTCAAGTGCGCCCTTGAGCTGTGAACGCTGCTGCTCGATGTTCTCAGCACCAGCCTTCAGCTTGTTACCGAGCTGACGAAGCTGATCAACATCTGCACCCCAAATAGCCATGAGATTCTCCTTCATTTTTCGGACCCGAGCTC
The DNA here is from genome assembly GCF_023656375.1 of Paenarthrobacter sp. TYUT067. NCBI lineage: Bacteria > Bacillati > Actinomycetota > Actinomycetes > Micrococcales > Micrococcaceae > Paenarthrobacter > Paenarthrobacter sp. TYUT067. The sequence continues at coordinate 68,533 of NZ_JAMOIT010000013.1, read as the reverse complement.
TTCGGCATCCCCAGCGGCCTCCGGCTCATCCGGAAGATCCAATAACTAAAACCTATCCCGGGAATGCAAAAACCGTCGATGGGCACCCCTCCCCATGTAGCACTGCCCATAGTTAGCATGGGGTTATGTGCCGCAATATCAGGACCCTGCATAACTTCGAACCGCACGCCACGAGCGCCGAAGTGGAGGCCGCTGCCCTGCAATACGTGCGCAAAATCAGCGGATCCACCAAGCCCTCCAAGGCCAACGAGGAAGCCTTCGCGGAGGCCGTCCACGAGATCGCGCATATTACGCAGCATCTCCTTGACTCCCTGGTGAGCCATGCGCCGGCGAAGAATCGCGACGAGGAAGCCGCCAAGGCGAAGGCCCGGGCCGCCGTCCGGTTTGGGGCTGCCTAGCCGCAGTTCGCGCCGCAAGGCAGTGGTGGGTGACCAGACGTTCCTGAACACCCACAACTGCCCAGTTGGTTGGGTCTACTTCCCGAACGAGCGCAGCCTTAGCGAGTTGGCAACCACCAGCACAGAGCTGGCCGCCATTGCCGCGCCGGCGATCATCGGATTCAGGAATCCAAGTGCTGCCACCGGGATGCCAATCGCGTTGTAGAAGAATGCCCAGAACAAGTTGGTCTTGATGGTGGACAGGGTCTTGCGCGATAGTTCAATCGCCTGCACCAGCTGACCAAGATCACTGCCCATGACCGTCAAGTCCGAGGCTTCGATGGCAACATCGGTCCCCGATCCCATTGCTATACCAAGGTCCGATTGGGCCAGGGCTGCGGCATCGTTCACGCCGTCACCGGCCATGGCAACAGTGGCCCCGGAAGCCTGCAGCTTCCGAACCGCCTCAACTTTGCCCTCCGGAAGTACGCCGGCGAAGACATCTTCCGGTGAAATTCCGACGGCGGCAGCCACTTGGGCGGCCACTGCGGCATTGTCGCCGGTCAGCAGGATGGGACGGATTCCAAGGTCCTTCAACTTCCGGATTGCTGCTGCAGAGCCGGGTTTGATGGTGTCGCTCAGGCTCACGATCCCTGCAGCCTCACCGTTCACAGCTACCCAGATGGCTGTGGCGCCACCGTTTTCCTCTGCCGCCAGGGCCTCGCGTTGGCTTGAATCGAGCGGAATGCCGTTCTCCTCCAACCAGCCGGAACGTCCGACAACTACGGTCTTGGAGACTCCGTCAAGTGAGACGGTGCCCCTCACACCGCCGCCCGGAGCGGAACTGAAGCCTTCGACACCAGGGAGGGTCCCGGCGTCGGGCATCGCATCCTCGGCGGCGGCCGCAATGGCGTGCGCGATCGGATGCTCGGAGGCCGATTCGACAGCCCCAGCCAGGGTTAGAACGGTTGCCGGGGCGTAGCCGTTCAGGCCAACCGTGTGGTCCACGGCGAGCTTCCCGCTGGTGACAGTACCCGTCTTGTCCAGCAAGATGGTGTCCACGTGGCGGGTGTCCTCAAGAACCTGTGGGCCCTTGATGAGGATGCCCAGTTGAGCTCCGCGTCCCGTCCCCGTCAGCAGCCCCACCGGAGTTGCCAGGCCCAGGGCACAGGGGCACGCGATCACCAGAACCGCAACGGCTGCGGTGAATGCTGCGTTGAGGTCGCCCGAGAAGAACAGCCATACAAGGAACGTGATCAGGGCGATGATCAGCACAATTGGAACGAAGACAGAGCTGATCCTGTCAGCGAGCCGTGCAATGGGCGCCTTTCCTGTCTGCGCTTGGCTGACCAGCCGGCCCATCTGAGCGAGGGTCGTGTCCGATCCCACGCGGGTGGCGCGGACCAAGAGCCGACCGGAAGTGTTGATGGTAGCGCCCGTCACCAGGCTGCCCGGCCCAACCTCCACCGGCACCGATTCCCCGGTAACCAGTGAGGCGTCGACGGCGGACGCGCCGTCCGTGACCACGCCATCCGTGGCGATCTTCTCACCAGGGCGGACGACGATGACGTCCCCCACAAGGAGTTGATCCGCCGGGATCTTCTCCTCAACGCCGTCCACAAGGATGGTTGCGTCCTTGGCGCCAAGGTTCAGCAGCGCTTTGAGCGCGTTACCGGCCTTGGCCTTGGCGTTCGCTTCAAGGTAGCGGCCCAGAAGCAGGAAAGTTGTGACTACGGCAGCCACCTCAAAGTAGAGGCCTCCGCCGGACATGCTTTCCATGCCGGGGTGTTCCGTCATGCGGGGATCGGCGAACAGTTGCCACGCCGAGTAAAGGTACGCGGCAATCACACCGATGGAGACGAGGGTATCCATAGTGGAAGCGAAATGCCGGGCATTGACGGCCGCCGCCCGGTGGAAAGGCCAGGCAGCCCAGCTCACCACAGGCAAGGCGAGTACTGCGGCAACCCATCCCCAGTTGGCGAACTGGAGGGCGGGAATCATGGAGATCGCGAAGACCGGCACAGTCAGAATGGCGGCGGCGATCAAGCGTGGGCGGAGCGTGGAGGCGGCGGGGCCGTGAGCCATGTGGTTCTCGTGATCCATATGCGCGGCGCCGCTGGCGCCATGCTCTGCATGCTCGATGAGCGCGGCAATGCCGGTGCCATGCTCTGCATGCTCGGTCGTGCCTCCCTTAGACGCATGGTGCCGCATCCCTCCGGCGTCGCCGCCATGGTCGCGTTCAGGTCCGGCAGGCTCAAGCACATCATCGCCGTGTTCGTGGGTGTGATGAGGGGGAGTGTGTCCGGGGATTTCTCGGGTGTTTGGAGCTGGGGTGTGGCGGATGGTGGCTTTGTAACCCGTCGCGTTGACGGTGTCCACGATTTGCTGGTCTGTCACGGTTGCCGGGACTGTGACGTGGGCTGATTCGAGGGGCAGGTTGACGCTGGCCTCCACACCCTCGAGTTTGCCCAGTTTTCGTTCCACTCGATTGACGCACGAGGCGCAGGTCATGCCCTCGATGTCCAGTTCGATGACCCTTTGTGCGGGTTGGTTGAAAGTCTCCTGGCTACTCAAGAGGACTCCTAAGCTTCGTTGGCTACCACCAGGTAGCCGGCTTCTGCCACGGCCTCGCCGATTTCGGACGGCGAAAGCTCCTTGGTTGATGTGATGGTCACGGTTGACAGGCCGCCGGGATTTAGGTCCACTGCAACGTTTTCGACACCGTTGAGTGACTCGAGTTCTTCGCTCACGCTGGAGACGCAGTGACCGCACGTCATGCCGGAAACGTTGACGTTGGTGTAAATGCTCTGGCTCATGGGGGTCTCCTTGGTGATGAGTTGAATAGTGTGGTGCTTAGTGGCTGAATTACCGCAGCAGGCGCCCGATGGCATCGGTGGCCTCCTTCACTTTGGCGTCGATCTGTTCGGCGCGGGTTTCGGGGTTGGGCTCGGAGGCGGCCCCCACGACGCAGTGGCCGATGTGCTCCTCAACGAGTCCCAGGCTGACGGCGTGAAGGGCCTTGGTGGCGGCGGCTATCTGGGTCAGGATGTCGATGCAGTATTTGTCATCCTCCACCATGCGGGCAATCCCGCGGACCTGGCCCTCAATCCGTTTCAGGCGTTTGAGGTAGGCGTCCTTATTGCTGGTGTACCCGTGGGGAGCGGCGTGCTCCAGGTCCACCTCGATGATGGGTGCATTGGGGTGGCTAATGCTCAGGTCTGGCGTGCTCATGCCTTGAAAGTATACCCATAGGGGGTATGGCGTCAAGTACCCCCTGGGGGTATTGCCCGGAAATATCAGCTACTCCCCCGCCGAGCCGCGACGATACCAGCTTTCTGAGCGCACCAAGGCTGGCATGGCGGCTGCAGCTGCTAACGGACGCAAAGCAGGACGCCGGGAAATCACGACAGACCACGAGAAGGTCAAGAGAGCACATGAACTGAAAGCCCGGGGCCTCAAGCCATCGGACATCGGAAAGGTCATCGGAGCCAGCCGCGCCACCGTCTACCGATACCTCGGTATGGATTCCTGAGCCACAGAGGTAACTGTCCCGGAAGTTGTCTTTGTGACTGCTGTCCACGGCAGATGATTTGGAACAACATCTGGGACGGAAATATTACGCGAAGGCCGACTGCTGGTTGTCAGTTTTAGAAGTCCTCTGCACGAATGATCAAAGTGCCGTGCACAGGCCTCCTTCCGTCCGGCGGGATGCTTCATCGGACCGCCGTGAGGCTCGGCTCCTATGGGCCGAAGCTGACCACAACTTTGCCACGGCAGTCGCTAGTGGGTCAGTAGGAGTTTGCGGATGCAGTCACGTAGATCTGTGAGCAGTTCGTTATCGGGATTGCTGCGGGCGAGAGCTGCCAGGCCGCGGCAGGCCAGACCTGCGTCGGTGAGTTCACCGCTGACCAGAAAATCCATGAGTTCCGAGATGGGAAGAAGGCGGACCTCTCCGGATTCAGACTCGTCCCAGGCCGCGTCAAATCTTTCCGATGCGTTGGCGGCTATTACAAGATGTTTGCGTCGTGACGAGTTCGCAGCCCACCACTCTGAGCCAGCGTAGAAGGTTGATTCTGAGTGGTAGCCGGTTTCTTCTCGTAGCTCTCGAAGAGCTGCATCCGCGGGTTGCTCGTCGGCGTTGAGGTATCCGCCGGGGAGTTCCAGTAGTGCTTTCTCGGGCCCCACACGGAACTGTTCGAAAAGGACGACGTGACTTGCTGCAGGAGTGAAGGCAAGGGTCGCCGCAGAGTCGCGACTGGCAATGACATCCCAGTCGGTCACCGCTCCATTTGGTTCTTCATAGGTTTCACGGTTGATCGTCACGAAGCCTTTGTAGGCGGTGGTCGTTCGGACCTTCTTCCAAGTGTCGATGACAGACACAGTTCTCCTTCTCTGTGGAGGACCAATCCAAGTACCAGCCCACGATAAGCGGCCTCAACACGTCGCTGACACTTCCGGCCCGACAGTGTCCCGTAGCGTGATTTCTAGCGAGCGGGAAGGCGCGAGTACATGTACATGTCCTTGCGCTGGCCGCCAATCTCCAGCCAGCTCCTCATCGTCCCTTCCCGTACGAACCCGCTGCGCTCGGCTGCGCGCCAGGAGCCCTCATTCCAAAGCTCGACGTAGAGTTCCAATCGATGAATCCCGGGTTGCGCAAGACCCCAGGCGGCGAGGGCACCTAAAGCAGAGGAAGCAGCTCCATTCCCCCGATGACTTGGCGCCACCCAATAGCCAATGCTCGCCCGGCCTTGGCTGAGGTTCTTCAGCCACAGCCCGATTTGGCCAACCGCCTGATCAGAGGAGGCATCAGCAATAGCGAAGGAGTACCCGGTGCCATCAACTAAGCGTTGGTGCTGTCTTTCGATGAAGGCCAGAGCTGACTGGCGAGAACCGCTGGCGGGAACTGTCGTGATGGCAGGAATGAGTGGATCGCTCGAGGCTTCCTGGATCACAGGAACATCGGCTGCCGTAAATGGGCGGAGCCTGTAAGGGGGCGTAACGAGTACAGGCTGCTCCAGGGGCGAACTGCGTCGGCGTGTAGCAGTACACGGGCCCGAGCTCATTGAACCAGCTTAGTGGGGAACCGGCATGGTTAGGACGACCTCGTTGCAGCCAGGGCCTACGTACTCAGGGCATCGCCGGAGGGTCGATGTCAGCTCGTGCGGCCCGGACAATATCCTGGGCGTCGGTGATGTCGGACGGCTCCGGAGCAGGTGCGAACAGGGCCACGGGTGGCTTCGCTGCACTGCAGTCCTGTTGGGGAAGTGTCACCACGCTGCTGATCCGCAGTTGCCCTGCCTCGAGGTGTTCCATTCGGAACATCACGCCGGTGGCATTCAGTTCATCCGGCACGTCGCCTGTTTCGGACGCCCAACGCACCACGCAACCGCGGACCTCGGCAGTGCCGGCAGTCGGGCCCGGTTTGACCTCCATGGGGAGGAAGGGATCGGGCCCTGGGCGGATGTCCGGGCGTCGTTTCTGCTCAACATCGTTCAAGGGGTGCCTGGAAAGGCGAATTCGGAGATCCAGGCCTGTGGTCTCCACCAGTTGGGGCAATGTGAAATCCGTAAAATTCTGTGCGACGGCCTGGGCCTCGAGTGACTTGCGGGCTGCCATGACCCAGGGATCGGCTTCTATGGCCGCGTTGGGCGCAGTTCCTTGCCATTCGACTGCCGGATAAGGGGGCGTGGGCTTCTTTTCGTCGCGGCACGCAGCGAGCCCGCCAGTGACGGTGACCAGCAGCAGCGAGGTAGCAACGGCATTCAAATACCGCGCCCGGGATGTCCTTGCGTCGCTCATGATCAACCCCTTTTTGCGCGTTTTCGCCTATCGAATCTACCACGGGCCCTGAGGGTGAGGACCAGCTCGACGGCGGGTGGCAGCCCGCGGGGGTGGAACGCCGTCCCGGACCGTAATCGGTCCGGGCCGGCGGCTCGGTGTCAACGGGGTCAGTGCCTTTCCGCTGGGGTGTGGACCACGCAGATGGTGCCGGCCGGAACGTGTGCGGTTCCGCTGACATCCTCTCCGGAGAGCAGGTTTAGTCCGCTCGCCGTGTACTCGGCGTCGGCGTCGGTGTGGTTGATGAGGAAGGTGAAGGTGCCTTCTTCTGAATGGCGCGAAGCTACCTCCAATCCGGCGGGCGGTTGAACTCCGGGCTCAATTCCTGCAGCATTCACGGCGTCAAGTACGACGTCAGCGAGGTGGCCGCCGTCGAGCTTTGTGGAGATGTACCAGGCGGTGCCGCTGCCGAACGTGTTGCGCGTGATGGCGGGGCCGGAAGCCGCCGGGCCGCTGGTGTAACGGCTGAGTACGCTGGCGGTGCTGGCGTGGATTTCTTCGGACCACACCGTTCCGGTGGCGCCGCTGCCCAGCGTGACGATCTCGTGCTCACGCAGAGGCAGGAATTCGTGAATCTCCAGGCCGAGAACATCACGGAGCCCACCCGGGGAGGCGCCGGCCGGGACGGTGTCGTTGGCGTTCACGATTCCGGAGAAATAGGACACCATCAGGTGTCCGCCGTCGCGGACGTAGCGGCTGATGTTCGCAGCCGCCTCGTCACCCACCAGGTAAAGCGCCGGGGCGAGAACCAGGTCATAGCCGGAGAGGTCCGCTTCGGGGTGGGCAAAGTCCACGCTGATGCCGCGGTTCCACAGGACGGTGTAAAACGACTCGATCCGCTCGCGGTGATCAAGGTCGCTGCTGGGGCGCCATTCCAAATCCTGAGCCCAGAAGGATTCCACGTCCCAGAGGATGGCCACCCGCGAATCCACGGTGGAGCCCTTCACGGGGGCGAGTTTCCTGAGGTCGTCGCCCAGGTCAAGGACCTCCCGCCAGATCCGGGTGCCGGTACCGGCATGCGGGAGCATGGCGGAGTGGAACTTTTCAGCGCCATAGCGGGAGGCCCGGAACTGGAAGAACATGATGGCGTCTGCCCCGCGTGCCAGGTGGGACACGCTGTTGCGGGCCAATTCCCCGGGCCGCTTGGCAATATTCCGGCCCTGCCAGTTCACGGCTCCGGTGGAGTGTTCCATCAGCATCCAGGGACGGTTGCCTGCCAAGGAACGGGTGAGGTCGGCATCCATGGCGAGTAGAACGTGGTTGTCTGCGCGCTGCGCAACCAAGTAGTGGTCGTTCGCAACGATGTCCACCTCCTTGGCCCAGGCCCAATAGTCGGCTGAAAGGCAGTTGGTGGCCATGAAGTTGGTGGTCACAGGGAGATCAGGCGTGTACTTCTTGATGACATCGCGCTCGGCAGTGAAGCACTGCAGCATGGCGTCCGAGGTGAACCGGCGGAAGTCGAGCCGCTGTGCCTGGTTACTGACGCTGGCCGAAAGCCTGGGTGCGTCAATCTCATCCCACTCGCCGTACTTCTGCCCCCAGAAAAGGGTGCCCCAAGCCTGGTTCAGAGCGTCCAAAGTGCCATAACGGTTGCGGAGCCAGTCGCGGAACGCCAGGACGGACTGCTCGTCGTAGGACTCACTGACCGGTGCGCCGTATTCATTGTGGACGTGCCAAAGAACAAGCGCGGGATGGGCTGCGTAGCGGCGTGCCAGTTGCTCGGTGATATTGGTGGCCGCACGGCGGTATTCCGGCGAGCTGGGGCTGGCCATGCCACGCGATCCGTTGCCCAAGGTGACGCCCTCACGGGTCACGGGGCGCGCATGCGGGTACTTCTTCCAGAACCAGGCAGGCGGTGCCGCCGTAGGTGTTCCAAGGTCAACGCTTATGCCTGCCTGCGCGAGCAGGTCCATCAAGTCGTCCAGCCATTCGAAGTCGTATTCACCTTCGCGGGGTTCCAGCAACACCCAGGAGAAGATGCCGATGCTCACCAGGTTGATCCCGGCCTCCTGCATCAGCGCGATGTCTTCCACCCAGACCTCACGGGGCCATTGCTCGGGGTTGTAGTCCCCGCCGTAGCAAAGGCCGGCCGGTCGCTGTACCCAAGGCGCGGGTGCGCGTTGGGCGGCGGGGGCCTGCAGGACGTCTGTCATCGAATAGTCTCCTTAGAACTGTGTGCGCTCCCAGTATTATCACAGCCCTATAGGCGCTGACTAGATGAAGTTTAGTGTTGACATAGATCACAGAGCTGTGACTAACTGGAACCGCTCACAGTCACACACCGAACTTCCGCTCGGATGAGCGACGAATCCACACAGCACAATTCAGCTTTTCGACAAGGAGGACGAAATGCGCAAGTCATTTCGTGCAGGCGCCGTAGCCATGCTCGCAGCGGCCACAATGCTCGCCGCAGGTTGTTCAGGAGGTTCCACGGCAGGCAGCCAAAGCGCGGCCACCAGCGATCCCAACCAGAAAGTGGAACTGACCTACTGGGCTTGGGCCCCCAACCTGGACAAGGTGGTGGAACTCTGGAATGAGAAGAACCCCACCATCCACGTCACCGTGAACAAGCAGGACGGCGGAGACCCGGCTGTCACCAAGCTGCTCACCGCCGTCAAAGCCGGCAGCGGCGCCCCGGACCTGATCCAGGCCGAGTACCAGAAAATCCCTACCCTGGTAGCAGCCGATGCGCTCGCAGACCTATCCGGCACCGTGGCAAACGACACCAAGAGCCACTTCCCTGATGGCGTCTGGAACGATGTGACGCTGGGCGGCGATGCGCTGTACTCCGTTCCGCAGGACACCGGCCCCATGGTCTTCTACTACCGCGCTGACATCTTTGAGAAGCTGGGCATCGCTGTTCCCAAAACCTGGGATGAGTACGCGGCCGCTGCAAAGACTGTTCATGCAGCTGACCCCGAGGCCTACTTGGGAACGTTCTCCTCCAACGACGCCGGATGGTTTACCGGCATGGCACAACAGGCCGGAGCCTCCTGGTGGGGTGTTGATGGTGACGCCTGGAACGTGAAGATCGCCGAAGAGCCTACAGAAAAGGTGGCCGGATACTGGGGCGGCCTCGTGGAAGAGGGCGTCATCGACAACAAGCCCATGTACACACCGGAGTGGAACACCGCGCTCAACACCGGCAAGCAGGTTGGCTGGCTCAGCGCAGCTTGGGGCCCGGGTGTTCTGGAGGGCAACGCCGGTGCTACGGCGGGCTTGTGGAAGGCCGCACCTATGCCGCAGTGGGATGCTTCCAAGCCGTCCACCGGCAACTGGGGTGGATCTTCTACTGCCGTCACCTCCCAGTCCAAGAACCTCGACGCCGCGGCCAAGTTCGCCACGTGGCTGAACACCGACCCGGAGGCAATCAAAGCCTTGGTCAAGGAAGCGGGCATCTACCCCGCTGACACCGCAGGCGCGGAATCATCACTAACTGAGGCTCCTGCGTTCTTCTCCAACCAGCCCGATTTCTACAAGGTTGTTGGCGAGGCTGCGCAGAACGTGGGCTCGTTCACTTACGGCCCTAACGTCAACGTGGCGTACAACGCCTACAACGACCAGTTCGCTAAAGCTGCACAGTCCAAGGAGAAGAGTGCCTTCCTGGACGCAGTCAGCACCATGCAGCAGGTCACCGTGGATGACCTGAAGAAGACCGGCTTCACGGTCAAGTAACCGCTCCAAGCAACGGTTGTCAGCAACCGTTCCAGCGCGGGAGGGCGTCCGCAAGCGAGACGCCAGGCGCCCTCCCACACGCTGATCCCACCTCGAACCACAACTCGTCGATCCACCACAAGGAAGTGCACCCGTGGCAATGACCGTAACCAGGCCCGGTCCGGCGGCCGATACTGCAGCCGGAACCCCGAGGAAGTCGCAGAACTTCAAATCCCGGGTGCTCATCCCTTACGCAATGCTCGCCCCGGGCATCATCCTGTTCCTCGTCTTCATGGCAGCGCCCATCATTTACACCCTGGTGCTGAGCTTCCAGAAGAAGAAGGTCAGCGGGCTGGGCCTGGGCAAAGGTTCACAAAGCACGGCGTTCGCCGGTTTGGACAACTACGTCAGCGCGCTATCAGACCCGGAGTTCCCGGGCAGCGTCCTGCGCGTCCTCACCTATGGGCTCATTCTCATCCCACTGATGCTTGGCTTTGCCCTGCTCTTTGCGCTCCTGCTGGATTCGCGGCGGACAAGGGCCGGCAGTTTCTCCCGAACGGCCATCTTCCTGCCGTACGCGGTACCTGCGGTGATCAGCTCGCTGTTGTGGGGCTTCCTGTACCTTCCCGGCGTCAGTCCGTTCCACTTCCTGGCCAGGCAGTTCGGCATGGAATTGCCGTCGCTCCTGGATCCCAACCTGGTCACGTTCGCCATCTGCAACATCGCCCTGTGGGGTGGTGTCGGCTTCAACATGATCGTCATGTACACCTCGCTGAAGGCCGTGCCCAGCGAAATCTACGAGGCCGCAAAGCTGGATGGCTGCTCCGAGATCCAGACGGCCATCAGGATCAAGATCCCCATCATCGCCCCTTCACTGGTGATGACAGCGTTGTTCTCGATGATCGCCACGCTGCAGGTCTTCGCCGAACCCACAACGCTGCGCCCCCTGGCTAACAGCCTTTCCACTAGCTGGTCTCCGCTCATGCTGGTGTACCGGGATGCTTTCACCCGCAATGACGTCTTCTCTGCTGCTGCCACCAGCATCGTGATCGCCTTGGCAACCTTCATCATTTCGTTCCTGTTCCTGCGCATCGTGCAGAAGCGGGCCTTCGGACAGGAGAACTGACCGTGACTGCCCTCGCCACGCCTCCCACAAACCGCCGCGCCAACCCCAAGCGAAGCAAGGCCACCAAACCGGACTTCATCAAGGAAAAGCCCAGCTATCTCTCCACCGGAATCCTGATCCTCGGCGCGCTCTATTGCCTGTTTCCCGTGATTTGGGTTGTGGCTGCCGCGAGCAAGGACGGCACTGAGCTGTTCTCCACCTTCACCTTGGCCCCAAGTACGCACCTTTGGGACAACATTGTGGAGCTCACCGAATACCGCGACGGCCTGTTTTGGCGCTGGATGCTCAACACGGCCCTATACGCGGGCGTCGGCGCGATAGTGTCCACCTGGGTTTCAGCTCTTTCCGGCTACGTGCTGGCGAAGTTCGATTTCCCGGGCAAGTCGGGTGTTTTCAAGGTCCTGCTGATGGGGGTGCTGGTTCCCGGCGTTATTCTGGCCATCCCGCAGTACCTGATGCTGGCCCACGCCGGACTCACCAACACCTACTGGTCGGTGCTCTTGCCGCAGATCATCAGCCCGTACGGCATTTACCTGGCGCGGATCTACGCCGCGGCCTCCGTTCCCGGTGATGTCATTGAGGCCGCCCGAACCGAGGGCGCCAAGGAAATGTATATCTTCAACCGCATTGCTGCACCCATGATGCTCCCGGGCCTGGTGACCATTTTCCTGTTCCAGTTCGTGGCCATTTGGAACAACTTCATGCTGCCGTACATCATGCTCGGCGACGACCAATTGTTCCCGATCACTGTGGGACTTAACGGTCTGCTGAACCAAGGCGCTTCAGCGCCCGCCCTGTACACGCTGGTGCTCGCCGGCGCGCTGCTGTCCATCGTGCCGTTGGTGATCATGTTCCTTCTCCTGCAGCGCTATTGGAAGGTGGATCTTGCCGCTGGCGCCGTGAAGGCCTAGCGGTAGGTAGGCTTTGGGTCATGACGCAATCCGCCCCCAGGCCCCGGCCCAAAATCGACGATGTGGCCGCAGAAGCCGGCGTATCGCGAGGTACCGTTTCCCGGGTTCTTAACGGTGGCCATTGGGTCAGTCCGTCAGCCTTGGCAGCCGTCAACGCCGCGATCAAGAAGACGGGCTACCGAGTCAACCCTCATGCAAGGAATCTCGCCACCAATCGTGCCAATTCCGTGGCTTTCCTGCTCACTGAGACCCAGGAACGTCTCTTCGAGGACCCCAACTTCGCTGTCCTCATGCGCGGCGCAGCGGACGCCCTGGCTGTGCATGACATTCCGCTGGTCCTGATCATGGCCGGCACCGATGATGAACAACGGCGTGCCACCGATTTCCTTACTGCGGGCCATGTTGATGGTGTCCTTCTCATTTCCTCCCATGGAAGCCGGAAGGGCATCATCGCGGACATCATTGCCGCGGGTGTCCCGGCGATCGCTTGTGGCGCCCCCTTGGGCTTCGAAAAGAAGATGGGTTACGTCGCTGCCGACGATTACGAGGGCGCCCGCGACGTTTTGCGGTACTTGCGCGACGGCGGTCGGCAGCGGATTGCCACCATCGCCGGCCCTGCGGACACCTCCGGCGGTACGCGGCGACTCGAAGCGTACCGGGACGATCAAGGTGCGGATATCGATGAGGAGCTCATCGCCCAGGGTGACTACAGCCGCGACAGCGGCGCCAAAGCGATGCGCGAACTTCTCGGCCGCACCAAGAACATCGATGCTGTTTTCGCTGCGAACGACCTCATGGCGCTTGGTGCCTTGGACGCTTTGCGGGAGGCGGGCCTGACAACTCCAGGTGACGTCGCCGTCGTCGGCTTTGATGACATTAAGCTCTCGCAGGAGGCGACGCCGCCGCTCACCACGGTCAGGCAGCCGTTTGATCGGATCAGCGAGGAAATGGTGCGGCTGCTGCTGGACGTCATCAGCGGCAAGCGTCCGGCTGCTGTCACCATCCCCACCGAGCTGGTCATTCGCGAATCGGCCTGACTGGTACCGCATAGGCTTGGATCATGCTGAACCTGGTCCTTGGGCTCCTCTTCTCGGGGCTCTTCCTCGCCTCTTTCCAGTCGGATCGGCGGCGGCTTCGCAACGGCGTGTTCCTGCTGGTGGCGGCGTGGTTCCTCCTGCAGGCTGTGCTGGAATTCCTCATTGACCTGAACCCGTGGTTCGAGTGGCTGAACCTGGTGGTCCTGGTGGTCCCGGTGGTGAGCATCTTTGTGTTCGCGGGCTTCCTGATCGCGAATGGTGCCACGATGGTCCGTAGGGAAGGCCCGGGGATCACCAGTTTCCTGCCTATCGCGGTGGGGCTTGCGGTATTCCTCGCGCCGGTGGTTGCGTTTCTTTTCGTACTGAGCGGGCAGCCGGTATTGGCCGGCGTCGCCGCCCTCGCCTTCTTCCTCTGCGCCTACTTGGGCTGCGCCTTCGTGGTGTTCCTGGGGTACGCGTTGGTGTATTCGCGGATGCGTTTCAGCCCCAACCCGGCAGCCGTGATCGTCCTCGGTTCCGGCTTGATCAATGGCAAGGTCCCGCCGTTGCTCGCCGCCCGCTTGAACAAGGCTTTGGAAATTTACGACGGCGGCACCCCGGCCAGGCCGGTCTTGGTGCCTTCCGGAGGCCAAGGGCCGGACGAACCCCGGCCCGAGTCCGCCGCCATGAAGGAGTACTTGGTGGCAAAGGGTGCGGTGGCCGCGGATGTGTTGGAAGAGAACCAGGCCACCACCACCCGCGAAAACCTGCGGTACTCCGTTGCCCTGCTGGCAGATAAGGGCATTCAGGGGCCGGTGCTGGTATGCACCAACAATTACCACGTGCTCCGCGCCGCGCTCCTGTCCCGGCGCCAGAAGATCAACGCCGAGGTTGTGGGTGCTCCCACGGCCAGATACTTTGTGCCCAGCGCCTTCCTTCGGGAGTTCGTGGCCGTGATGAGGGACAACCGCCGGACCAACATCATTCTTTGCCTGCCGATGTTCGGGATTGCCCTGCTCATCACGGTCGCACTGATGAACTCGACTGTGGTGTAACTTCCTAGGGCTTGGGGAGCCCAGTGGTGAAGGTGTGCGTCCACTGGGTGACAGAACCGTCGGTAAAGACGTACCCGGGCCGCCGTTCCGCTGTGACGGTCACAGTGCCGGAAGGCTTCCTGTAACTTCCGGCTGCCACTTCCTTGCCGTCAATCAGGTACGCCACACCCGGGACAGAGGGGATGGTGTAGCCGTCCTGCCCGTGACCCGGGCGGTCCGTGAAGGTGACAGGGGCCGGCGTCGCAGTTTGGTAACTCAGCCCGAAGCCCAACGGCAGGAGGACACCGCTGGCGTCGGCCTTGGGAACGTTGACCGGCAGCTTGCCGCTGGGGTTGACGGCACCAGAGATGGCGCGGACAGCACCGTGGAAGTTGACCTCCTTGACTCCATAACTGTTGAGCACGGCGTCGGCGCCGGGGAAGACGTTGATGTCATAGGGATTGCGGGTTGCCACAACGATCACCGGTGTGCCGGTGGCCGCGAGTTCTGCAACCATCTGTTTCTGTGCAGCATTGCCGGTTGCGTTGTAGGAAGCGAAGACCACGGCATCGACGTTGCCAGCGGCAGCCACCGCACGTGCACGGTAAGCCGCGGAGGGCGAGCCCCCATCCTCGTAGTCTTCAGTGACCGTGAATCCCTGATCCTTGAGCATCGGTCCCGCGAGCTCGGGCCACGCCGAACCGGCACCCACCATGAGCACCGAGCTGCCCGAAGCGAGCGGTAACACCCCGTTCTCATTGCGCACCAAGGTGACGGCGCGGTCCGAGATCAGCTTGGCCGTGGCCAGGTTCTCCGCGCTCCCCACGACGGTGTCCACCGCGGCGGGGTCTGCCATAGGCTGCTCGAAGACCCCACGCTTGGCCTTCCATTCGAGGATCCGTCGGACGGACTCATCCAGGCGGGTCTCGGTGATCTCGCCGGATTCGACGGCGGCGCGAACCCCGGCGAACGACGCGTCCACGTCCGGGGAGTTGAGGAGGATGTCAGAACCGGCCTGGATCGCCTTGACAGCGATTTCTTCCTGCGGCCACTCGGCGGCCATTGCGGCCATATCCAAGGCATCAGTTGTCACCAACCCCTTGAAGCCCATCTCATCGCGAAGCAAACCGGTGAGTACCTTGTGGGACAGGGTGCCGGGCATTTCCGCGTCGATGGCCTCAACAATGATGTGGGCCGTCATGACCATGTCCACGCCACCGTCGATTGCGGCCTTGAAGGGTTTCAGGTGCTCATTGAGTGTTGCGCGATCATAAGTGACGGTAGGCAGTCCGTAGTGGGAATCCACTGAGGTGTCGCCGTGGCCGGGGAAGTGCTTGGCGGCCGCGCCTACGTTGTGTGCTTGAATGCCTTCGATCTGGGCAACACCGAGGGCACTGACCAGCGCCGGGTCCTCGCCCATGGAGCGGATTCCGATGACCGGGTTGTCCGGGTTGGAGTTCAGGTCCAGGACCGGTGCGAAGTCAACGTTGATACCCATGGCACGCATTTCGGAGCCAAGGATTTCTCCTTGTGCCTTGGCAAGATTCGCATCAGCCGTGGCGCCGAGGGCCATGTTGCCCGGGAGCACCGTGGCGGGCGGTCCGATGCGGGCAACCAAACCGCCTTCCTGGTCGATGGTGACGGCTAGTGGAACGCCGGTCCCGTCCTCCCGCAAGGCCGTTTGCTGCAAGCCATTGGAGAGACCCGCAACCTGCTGGGGGTTGTTGGTGTTGCCGGACCACGCGAAGTAGAGGACGCCGCCCAAGTTGTACTTAGCCACTACCTCGGCCGGCGTATTGACGCCGTACCTCTCTTGGTTCTTCGCCGCCATGGAGGTGTCGTCCGCCGACGATCCGTAAACGTGAGTCCAGGTCATCTGGCCGATCTTTTCGTCCAGCGTCATGCCGGCAATCATCGCCTCGATGTCCGGCGAGGCGGAGGCCGTCGTCGTACTTCCAGTGGTGGTGGGCGGGGCTGCGACCGCCGTGCCCACGCCGGTCAACACCCCCGCTCCCGTCATCAACAGCGCAGTGGCGGCCGCCGTCATGAGTGAAGTTCGTTTTCTTTGCATGTGAATCCCAATCCCATCGTCCTTGTTGTGGTTGAGGTTTGCGTGTGCCATTAGCGCTTGCCGTTGTAGAGGAGGTACCCGCGGGTGTCGCGCACGAACTGGTCCAGTTCGGACCGCCAGCTGTCCATGATGGTCCTGGCGTCAGCACCGGCGTCGAGCTGTTGGGCAAAGCGGGCCGAGCCGCTCAGCAAGCCCATCCAGCGTCCGCCGTCGCCTCGCCAACCGAAGCCGGGGTACAGGCGCTTGGCTTCGACCAACATATGGGTGCCCACTTCCAGGGCTTCGACGCGGGTGGCGTCGGTGATGTGAACCTGTACGCCACCACAGATGACGCCCTGGTTTTTGGAAAGGGTTGGCTGGAAATACGCCTCACGGAACGTAACGCCCGCAAGGCCCTTGCTGTTCAGTGCCTCGGCCCAGCGGTAGTCCACGTAGGGCGCGCCGATGAGTTCGAAGGGCCTGGTTGTGCCGCGCCCCTCTGACATGTTGGTGGCCTCGAACAGTGCAGTGCCGGGGTACAGGGTGGCGGTTTCTGGTGTGGGCATGTTGGGGCTTGGCAGGATCCACGCTGCCCGGTTGTCCGGCCCGGTCATGTCGCGCCGCCATCCCTGGACCTCCACCACCTGAAGGTCTTGGATGGGTGTGAGGCCCGCGGCGGGAAGATGAACCGCGTTGAAGTATTTTGCGAGCTCGCCCACGGTCATCCCATGCTGGAGCGCAATGCCCAGCTGGCCAACGCCGGACTCGAACCCCTTCTGCAGCACCGGTCCGCGGGCCTGGCCGCCGATGGGGTTGGGGCGGTCCAGGACAACAAACGCGGCTCCGGTTTGGGACGCCGCCTGCATGGCACCCCACATGGTCCAGATGTAGGTGTAAAAGCGGGCGCCGACGTCTTGAATGTCGAAGCATATGGTGTCCACGCCGGAGGCTTTGAAGAAGCCCACATAAGCGGCAACGTTGGCGCCGTAGGAGTCGTAGACCGTGATGCCGGTCCGCGGGTCCACGGATGTTCCTTCGCTGGCGCCGTCCTGCGCGGTCCCCCGGAAGCCATGCTCGGGCCCGAAAACTGCCCTGACGTCCACGCCTTTGGCCGCCATGTCATCCACGATCGAGCGGAAGTTTGCCAAGACGCCGGTGGGATTGGTGATGATGCCTACCTTGCGCCCCGCGAAGATGCTCCAGTTATCGGCGGCGGCTACATCGGCACCGTTGACAAGTACTCCCGGTTTTCCCGGCCGGTTCTGTGCGTTGGGGTTGTTGGCGGCCGCACCAGGAGCAAAAGGTGCGACGACGGCGGCAGCTGCCGCCAGCCCCGATGCATGAAGCAGTTTTCTACGATCCAGTGCCATGAAAGAGCCTTTCGAGGGGAGCGAGTAGCATGACAAGTTTTGTGATTTTCCTTACACCGACCGTATTCGCTTGACCGCACTGCGTCAATGACTTACCTTCCTGGCGATGCTTGTGTAACTTAATGACAAGGCCCTGACGGACTTGGATTGGGTTTGAGGCGTCGAAAGGAAACCATGGTGGAAGCGCCGGGGACCGCGCAGTTGTCCCGCACCGTTTTGGTGCGAATACGTTCTGTCCTGCCGGCGTTGCGCCCCTCGGAACGGGCCGTGGCCGAGCTGGTTCTCTCGGACCCATCGCGGGCTGCCACCATGTCCATCGGGGATCTGGCCGAGGAATGCGGGACGTCCACTACGTCCGTGGTGCGTTTCTACAAAAAGGTGGGCTACGGCGGCTACTCCGATCTTCGCTTGGACCTTGCCCGTGAAACTGCTCGCGAGAGTGTGGCCCACGGCGTGCCTGCGGAGGTCTATGAGGACATCAACACCGCAGACTCTTTGCAGGACATCGTCTCCAAAATTGCGTTCAACGAAACAATGTCCATCGCCGATACCGCGCAAGTGTTGGACGTGGACCAGCTGGCCAAGGCGGTGAGTGCAGTGTCCGGTTCCCGAAAGGTAGACATCTTCGGCGTGGGGGCAGGCGGTTTGGTGGGCCAGGACATGCAGCAGAAATTGCACCGGATAGGACTCACCTCCTTCAGCTGGGGGGATCCGCATGCCGCCTTGGCTTCCGCAGCCCTCCTGGATGCCGACGGTGTTGCTGTAGCCATCTCCCACTCGGGAGCCACGCTGGACACCATTGATTTCCTGAAGGCAGGCAAAGCAGCGGGGGCCGTCACCATAGCCATCACCAACCATGCTGATTCGCCACTGGGCAGGGCGGCCGACGTTGTGCTGAGCACGGCCGCCCGCGAGACTCCTTTCCGCCCGGGGGCCATGGGTAGCCGGGTGGCGCAGATGATGATCGTTGACTGCCTCTTCGTGGGGGTCGCCCAGCACTCCTACGACGCATCAATTGCTGCACTCCAGAAGACGCACGCAGCTGTGCGGGGCAGGAAGCTGCCGCGAGTGAACCCTTCGGCCTAGCAGCCCGATGTGACAACCCGGGATAGTGCGCCTGGGATAGGGTCGGTCCATGTTTACCCTGGTCGCCCCTGATACGTCCTTTTACCACTCGTTCCTCGAGTCCCACCAAGAGTGGGCCGGGGCCCATCAGGACGGTGCCGCCGTCTTCATGGCGGACGATGTCACCACCCCCGGAGGATTTGAGGAATGGGTTGCCAGGCTGCTGGATGCTGAAAACACCCCGGAGAAGGACGGCATGGTTCCATGCACCTATCTCTGGATCACGGAGGACTCGCGCTACGTAGGCTCCATCGCGTTCCGTCATCACCTCACCCCGGCCCTCCTGAACTCCGGTGGGCACATTGGCTACGGAGTCCGGCCGTCCGATCGTGGACGGGGAGCGGCTTCCTGGGCTCTGCGTGAGATGTGCAGCCTTGTGGCTGCGCGGGGGGAGTTGGATCGCGTTCTCCTAACGTGCGATGACAACAACGCGGCCTCAGCCAAGACGATCGAGCGTTGCGGTGGGCTGCTCGAGGATGTGCGGATGGACGATGACGAGACCGCTTTCCGTCGCTACTGGATTGACGTCCGGACAGCCGCCCTCCGGGCAGCCCCGACAGATTAGTTTTGTCACCCTAGGGTTGACACTTCGGCCTGGTGCGGCGCACCATGGGATGCATGAGCAGTCAACCCCGGGGTGACACGCCCGTTGCGCGGGATTCACCATGGCACAAGATCCTTACTCACCGACCCCCTGGTGATGGCTCCAGGGAGGCGGCGGCCAAACGATTCACAGAACGCGGCATTACCCCGGAACAAGTCAGCGCGGTCATCGCTGATGGCGGGGATGCCCTCTATTCGGCTGCAGCCGAGGGCAAACCGGGCTGGGCAGAGCCGTTCGGCGGGCCTCTCGCCGTCGCTCTCCTCGCAGCCGAAGTCAGCATTTTCGCAGCGCATTTGAACTCCAGGGCGTCCGGAGTCAGATCGGCAGCAGTCGCCGAACTCCTGGACGAATACAGCGCGGTAACCGTAGCCGGTGAGCTCGGTGTGGCGCGCCAGAAGGTCTACGAAATCGCCAGAGCGGGTCTTCGCCCGCCATACATCTAGCAGGTCCCGTGGAGGGCGTCATGAATCCCATCGAAGAAAAGGTCCAACTACCGGACCCGAAAACGCAGTACCTTGTCCATCCCCTGGACCTCCCCGAAGCCCGCAATGAATATCTGACGGGCTGGTGGCTGGGAATTGTTGCCACTCCGCAGGTCTACACGGCACTTCTGGCCTTCTTTTGGGCGGTCAGCAACAACTACGTCACGCCCATCCTGGTCCCGCTGGTCCTGGTGGTGATCGCGGGGTGGATTAGTTCCAAGCTGACCCGTGGCGCTTGGGACTACATTCCCCGGAAACGCCATGACAAGGACCGGCGGATGACGGTGATGACCACCGCTGCCTCGCTCATCACTTCACTTGCACTTTTCGCAGGTCTGCTGACCTTCATGGTGTGGGCCGCATCCCAGGACTTCGTGCCGGGCTTCAGCGCCTACCCGTTGGGAATGGGTGTGGCAATCGTGGTGATCATGGCCGGAGGGCTGGCGGTCAAACTGATACGGCGCCGGTCAATTGACGTGGCTTCGGATGCCATCAGCTTGGTGGTTGTGGCGGGCGCTGTAGGGCTCGGGTTCGGTATTCTCCCCGCCGGGCGCGAAATCGCACCATTGGACTTGCTGCCCGGCGCGGCGATCCTTCTGGGCGTCTGGCTAAGCTGGCTGCTCTTCACGCAGGTGGAGGCCCGCCGCAACCACGGCTGACCGCTGCATAGCCTGTTCATGTTCCCGTCACCAAGCCTTGCTACGCTGCCGCTCAACCCGCAGGCCGGGCAGGCTTACAGACCAGGAGGACCGCATGACGGAGGCAACCCCACCATCCACATCGCTGGACGATTGGTGGGTCAGGGACAACCTGCGGGAAACCATCGACCATTTGGTGGAGTTGGGCTACACCATCAGCGGAGGGCAAGGGGAGGACCCGGACCTGATCGATCCCGGCGGATCGGCGGTGGAGACGTGGAACGAGGATTATCCCTATGAGCGGCGGATGACCCGCGATGAGTACGAGATTGAGAAGTATCGGCTGCAGATCGAGCTGTTGAAGTTCCAATACTGGGGTCAGGACCTCGGGCTCAAGCACGTGATTGTTTTCGAGGGACGCGACGCTGCCGGTAAAGGCGGCACCATCAAACGCTTCACCGAGCACTTGGACCCACGGTCCGCCCGCACCGTGGCGCTCGCCAAGCCCTCCGACCGCGAGCAAGGCCAGTGGTACTTCCAGCGCTACATCCAACACCTTCCCACCGCAGGCGAGATCGTCATGTTCGACCGCTCCTGGTACAACCGCGCCAACGTGGAACGCGTCATGGGCTTCTGCACCGACGACGAATACGACACCTTCATGGGCCAGGCCCCGGTGTTCGAAAAGATGCTGGTGGACGCCGGCATCCACGTCACCAAGTTCTGGTTCTCCGTGACCCGGCAGGAGCAGCGAACCCGCTTCGCCATCCGCCAGATCGACCCCGTCCGCCGTTGGAAGCTCTCGCCCATGGACCTGGCATCGCTGGATCGCTGGGACGAGTACACGGACGCCAAGGAGCGTACATTCCTGTACACGGACTCCGATCACGCGCCGTGGATCACCATCAAATCCAACGACAAGAAACGCGCCCGCATCAACGCCATGCGCTACTTCCTCAATCAGTTCGACTACGCGGACAAGGACACCTCGGTTGTCTACGACGCCGATCCGCTCATCCTTCGCCGCGGTCGCGACGCCGTGGGCGACTAACCCGCAGCGTTCAACCCTCAAGCCCGACGTCGGCACTCACCGCGAGTGCCGACGGCGGGCTTTCCGTGTCGTTCCTGAAAGTTGGGTTACATTTTCCTGACTGCCGGACATTAACTGGATATGAGGGTGCAAACGGAGCAGGGGGATCGCGTGGAGTCTGCCGGGCAGAAGCATTTTCTGGCGACGCATGCGGCGTGCCACGACAAGGTGTACCGGTACTTCCGGCGTCGAACGGAGGGGACGCCCGCAGCCGAAGACCTTACCGCCGACGTCTTCCGCATCGTGTGGGAAAAATGCCGTCAGGGCCAAGAATTGTCTGAGTTAGTGGTGTTCGGGATCGCCCGGAATGTCCTCCGCAACCATCACCGTTCGGCCGTTCGCTCCATCAATCTCACACAACAACTGGAACGTCAGAGAACGCGCGGGCTGGGCTCCGACGACGGCATGGTGGCCGACGCACTGGATCGGCTCAAGCCGGAGGAACGCGAGGTTCTCCTCCTGACGTACTGGGACGGGTTCACCTCCGCCGAGGTGTCAGGTCTGCTGGACATTTCCGCCACGGCCGTCAGAATGCGGCTGCACAGAGCACGGAAGCAACTCAGCAATCTGATTCGGGAGGATCAAGCCACAGAGGATGTGCAGCGATGAGTAGCAAGGAAAAATCCACCGTGGATCGCCTGACCGCAGCTGATCCAGCTTCCGCGGTTACCGAAGAAGAGTTGGCCCGGAGCCGTGAGAAGAGCCTGGCTGCCATGGACACTGACGCCGAGCACATCACCGTGGGTGGGTCTGTTACAGATTTCCATCAACAGCCTGCCGGACGCCGGGCGCGGTTGGCAGCAGGATTCGGGTTGGTGGCGGCGGCTGCAGCAGTTGTTGCCGGGGTAGTGGTGACGTCCTCCATGACGGCTCCACACACGGAGCAAGCTGCGCCGGCTGCTACCCAGCTGGATCCTGCGCCGGAAACAGGCTCCTCCAGTGGGCTGCCGCTACCCGAAATCACAGGCTCGCCGACGCCCACGGTGGAGGCCGACATCGTGGCGGGCGGTGCGGGTAAGCTGGCCGCTTCAACGACCGAAATTGACGGTGTCATTTCCGGGGGTATTTACATGCGCCCTGATGTTCTCCGGATACTGAAACTTGAAGCGGATAACAACGGTTGCATCGGCAACGGCTTCTTGTTCCCCACTGGCACGAAAGTCACAGACGGCGGGTTGGTGATGCCCGACGGAACAGTCTTCAGCACCGGAGATGTCATCTCCTTTGGGGGCCTGGAAGTGAATTCCAAGGACGTGGGAGCGTGCGCCGACGGCCGCCCGCTCGTCTATATGGAAGAGGTACGTGCTTACCCCGGAAAGGTTCCCAACGCAGGCGGATAACACCAAACCGCGACGTCGGCACTCACCGTAAGTGCCGACGTCGTGCGTTCTATTCGGTAGCCTCATCCTCTACTACCGGGTCCTTCAGCAGCAGTGCCGTGCCCTGGAAGGCGGGCAACTCGAGGAAGAAGCTGCACAGATCATCCACCTGGGCCACTTCTTCTTCACCGGAGAACAAATCATGGACTGTAGCTCCCGGAACAAGGTGCGGGGACTGGATGCTGCCGGCGATGTCCTGGTCAGAGAAGTTCAGCACCGTCACCTGCAATGCCCCGTCCGCGAGCTGATTGACCAACACCAGCAAGCCGCGGTTGGAAACGTCGGGCACATCAAGGAGCGTGCTGGTGGCGATCCCCGACTCTTCCCGCACCGTAAGGATCTGCTGGAGGCGCCGCGCATAGGAGTTCGGGTCCTTCAGCTGCTCAGGGAGGGAACCGTACAGGCTCCGGGCACGCGCCATACCGGCAAGGGAGGTCTTGGCGTCCGGGCTGGTCCCCATGAGGTCGTGCGCGCCACGGTTGATCCACCGGGTGTCACCCTGCGAGGTGAGTTCCTTGACGGTTTCGCGGTCCAGCGCTGTGATTCCCGTGAGGTCCCAACCGGAGAGCGCGAACACACCCGGCTGCAACGCGTTGTACATGGACAAGAGCACGTGGGCATCCAGGACCTGCGCTTCCTGCTCCTTGGTGATGGCATCCGGGTCCTTGATCCCGAGGGCGGCCATGATGAAGCTGACGGTGGTGCAGGCGATGCCGTTGGTGGTGAAGACCGCGTTGTAGGGCCCGTTCTCACCCGTGAGCCGTTCACGCATGGTGGTCTGGACCTTCTCGGCCACCTCGGCACCGGTGAGCTCCTCGCCGGCAAGTTCAAAGACTTCATCCCTGTGCCCGGCAGCGAAGTGGAGCAACTCATAGGTCAGTTCATCGTGGTTCTGGAGGGCGTGAACCAGCGATGCCTGGTCCACGCCGATCTCCATGGACAGCCGCAAGGTGAGGCGCAGGAACTCGGTATCTCCGATGACCAGGGCGTAGTGGTAGGCGGGCCTGGTGATGAAGTCGTAAGACAGGTCCGGGCCGGACTCGGACTGCGACTTGATGTCATCGATAGTGAGGTTGAGCTCTTGGAAGGAGAACCCGCCCACCTTGCGGATCATGGAACCAATCAACTGGTTGGCTGCCTCGGACAACGGGTGACCCTCGGACCAGCCCGGTTCTTCCTCGGCGCTCTTCTCCACACCCAGGAAACCGTTGGCATCCAGCCGGAGCGCTCCGGTCCCGAGGTCCAGCAAGGAGTGCAGGGCGTCGCCAACCACCAGGCGCATGCCGGCGAAGGTGGGGTCCAGCCAGTTAATGGAAGGCTGACCGGCCTTGAAGTAGTGGAGATAAACCCAGCGGCGTTTCTTGCCCGTGGTGTCGATGATGGGCTTGGTGGCGCTCCAGTTGGTTTCCTTGACGCCGGGCTCGTAGAAGATAACCCGCTGCAGTCGCCCGATGATGTAGCCGGCCTTTTGCAGCGCTTCCTCAGCCGCGGGGCTGATGTTCACCGAATCTTCGCCCTCGGGGACGTCCGGCAGCAAGTGCCAGTCCTCCTCCGGGATGTCCACCATGTGATAGATGCCGGGGTAATCCCGGAAGTTCATTTCGGCGAGGCGGAAGTCCGCTCCCTTGCCGGTGTGCCCCGGGACGATGTCGTCAATGACGGTGCCGCCGTGCTGGTTGGCTACCTCGCACATCTGCCGGAACTCTTCCTCCGTGCCGAAGGCGGGATCGATCGCCATGCTGATCCGGTCGAAGTGGCCGTCCACGCTGGGTGTTTGCGACCATCCGCGGATGCCGCCGGCCAGCTTCACCGGTCCCGTGTGCAGGCCCCTGATGCCGATCTGGCTGAACGCGTCCCAAAGCGCTGGGTCACCCAGCGCAGAAAGGAAGGACTGGCCGTCCTTGGTTATGAAAGACAGGGGATAGGCAGTGAACCACACAGGTGCACGCTCAACAGCTGCGCGTGGGTTGGGCCTGGCATACGAGTTCTGCCACATGCTGGCCTGCCCGGACAACTGCCGGGCCATGGTGTTGGCGTCACCCAGCATGGACTGGTTCCGGAGCCAATCCACGTACGTGGAGTTCAAGCCGTCGAATTCCAAGGAGGGCCGGGCGGCAAAGAACTGCCGACGCCGGGCAATGGGGCGCAGCGCTTTGGGACGGGCAGGGTAGAACTGCTCGTCAAACGTGATTTCCGCCGGTTCGCTTGCGGTTTCATCGGGCGTTTCCTGTGGCGTCTCCTCCGCATTTTCTTCCGGAGTTTCGCTGATTTCTGACACGCTCTCGCTGACTGCAGGCTCCCGCACAGTTGTCTCCTTTACGTGGTCGCCGCGTCAACGCCGACCTTCCGAGGGGGTCGTTCAAGAGGTCACGTACCCGGGCTTGCCCGGACTATTCATGCTAGTCGCGGGAGCCTGCCGTTTGTCTAACCAAGGAACAAGTAAGTCTCGTTATTATGTGCCGAGTTGACCTTGGGCGCGCGGGCCTATCGGTTACCCCCGCAAGCCAGTAGCGTGACTCGTGGAGATCGGAGCACCCATGAAAATCGTCGTGATCGGCGGCAGCGGCCATATCGGGTCCTTCCTGGTGCCCAGGCTTGTGCGTGCCGGGTACGAGGTCATCAACATCAGCCGCGGAAGCCGACCACCCCATGCCGACGTCCCCGAATGGCAGCAGGTCCGCCAGGTTACAGCGGACCGCGAGCACGAGGAACTTGAGGGCGTCTTTGGTGACCGGATAGCGGGACTGGGTGCCGACGTCGTGGTTGACCTCATTTGCTTCACGCTGGAGTCAGCCACTGCGCTGGTGAACCGGCTGCGCGGCGAGACAGCGCATCTGCTGCACTGCGGGTCGATCTGGCGCCACGGTGTCAGCTTGAAATTGCCCATCACCGAAGGATCGGATTCGACTGGCGAACCCTCGGCCGCAGAACCAACTGACGATTACGGAATCCGGAAACGCGACATCGCCCGAATGCTCAAAGAGGAGACCGCTTCAGGGGGTCTGGCCACAACATCCATCCACCCCGGCCACATCGTGGGACCCGGCTGGTTCCCGATCGGGCCACTGGGCAACCTGGATCCAGGCGTGTGGCCCGTGATTGCTTCCGGGCAGACACTCAAGGTCCCCGGAAGCGGTACCGAGCTGATGCATCACGTGCACGCCGACGACGTGGCGCAGGCCTTTGAGAAAGCCATCCTCAACCGCGACGCTGCAGCCGGGGAAGACTTCACCATTGTTGCTCCCGCAGCCCTGACGGTTCGTGGCTACGTGCGCATCGCCGCGTCCTGGTTCGGGCAGGATCCGCACATGGAGACCGTGAGCTGGGAAGAATTCCGACGAATCACCACTCCCGAATTTGCCGATTCCAGCTGGGCCCACCTTTCCCGCAACCACTGCATGAGTATCCACAAAGCCGCCTCCCTCATCGGGTACGCGCCCGGATACGAGCCCGAGCAGGCCATTCGCGAGTCCCTGCAATGGCTCATCAGCAACGGACAACTCCACGTGCCGAAGTTGCTCACGTAAGCCTGTACAAGCTGCATTCGAAGCCCGAAGCTTAAGGGGCCACAAGGGGGAGCTATATGTAAAAGGCAGCGGCCAAGGATGTGACCGATTCCCGGCTGGACCACGCCTTCTTCATCCTTGGTGGCGCCGCTGCGGTGTGGTTGGCGTTCCTGCTGGTGGGGGAGAGCTTCCATTTGGGGTGGGGCCAGGTGTGGTTCTACTTCTTCTTTTGGGCGTTCCTCGCGTATCTCCTCCTCCCTCGCCTGCACCGCATCCTCACCACCATCTACGTTCCCGGCTACTTCATCGGCCGCGCCCGGACCAGCGACGGATTACTGGGAGATCCCGTAAACGTCGCGTTGCTGGGCGACGAGCCGCAACTCCACGCCATCATGCGCGCGGCCGGCTGGACTCAAGCGGACCAAGTGACGCTCAAAAGCAGCCGCCGCATCATCAGCTCCACCATCTTCCGCCGGAGTTACTCCGAAGCCCCGGTCAGCCCGCTCTACCTCTTCGACCGGCAGCAGGACTTCGCCTATCAGCAGGAAGTGGACAACAACCCAGGCAAACGCCACCACGTCCGTTTCTGGCGATGCCCCGAAGGCTGGCTGCTGCCCGGCGGGCACAAAGTGGACTGGCTGGCTGCCGGCACCTACGACCGCAGCGTCGGGTTCTCACTCTTCACCCTGCAAATTACGCACAAGATCGAGCAGAACACCGACGTTGAGCGGGACCACATCATTTCCAGCGTTACCGCCGCTGATCCACGCGTCACGGTGCAGGTGATTGAGGACTTCTCCACCGGCTACCACTCCAGGAACGGAGGCGGGGATTCGATTTCCACCGACGGCGACCTCCCCATCGTGGACGCGCGACGCGTGCAGGTCCCGGCCCACCAGCCATCCCGCCCCACGGACAGCCGCGACAGACGGCCGGCGCCCACCATGGTGGGCGCCGCGTTGGTGGTGGCCAGGTCCATCGCGGCCTTTATCCTGGCGCTGACACTGGTGACCTCTTCCGATGTTTTCTCGGACATCACCACCGACGGCGACCCCCTTGACCCGCAAACCACGACGACGGTTGTCACCTTTGTTGCCGTGGTAGTGCTGATCTTCGGGCTGGGGGAAGTTTTCCTTGCCTGGCGGATTTTCCTGGGCAGCAACGGGGCAAGGGTGATCGCGATGGGCCTCAGTTCTGTCTCCGTGGTGGTCCAAGCCGTTGACTACTTCACCGGAAGCACCAACATCACCCTCGAAGCCGGACTTTTCGGTGTGGCCACTGACATCCTGGTGCTCCTGGCGTTGTCCAGCCAACGGGCCCGGGTATATGCCAAGAGGCAGCGCGTCCCGGCCGTCCCGGCTTCGGTGGTCACCCGTCGCGTGCCTTCCTGACCCTTTTTGGTGGCTTCTCGCCGGCGACTCGCCGTCGCTACGGGCGTGTCGCGGGGGTTTCGGATTCAAAGTGGGTAGTGGCGGTACGCGGCGCCGCCTAAAGATGGGGCCGCTTAAGATGGCGCCGCTTAAACAAAAGAGCTCCGGAGTGCGTTATTGGGGGATACGCACTCCGGAGCGGTCTTTGAGCAGGGGCTTTCGCCGTCCTGCAGTAATTACTCTACGTGCCGCGCGACGCCTTTGCCACCACCTCGAATAAGTACTTTCGCTTTAGTTTTTATGAGCAGCTTCGTGCCTCCTCTTTTGGGGCACAATCAGCACCGGACGCCGCTGGTGATGGCTCAGCCAAGCAGCCACCGAGCCATTCAAAGCCTCGGAAATACGGTGTCCCAAGCCAGGCTCAGGAGAGCCAACAATGATCATTGAGGCATCTATGTCAGAGGCCAGGCGTCCCAGCGCCCGGGCAGGATCGCCGGCAAGCAAGCGCAACGTCCAATCTGCCGTGCCGCCGTCCATGGCTTCCGCGATGGCCTTACCCAGATCATCCCGGATAACCGCCACGTCCTCGTCATCCTTTTCGGGGTGAAGGGACATCCGGTGAGTCTCACGCGAAGGATCCCACTCCACGAGGTAGCTGGCCTCATCCACATAAGCGCAAACCAGCGGCACGCCCAGTTGCTCGGCCAAGGTCCTGGCAGTTTGTAGTACTTCCACATGCTGGTCCGGCAGTACGCCCACAACTAAGGGAATCCGTCCGCTGAAACCTTCCGCAGCCATACCCCTATTGTTGCTCCGCGGCGTGTGCTTGAACAGCGTGTTTGGCGGATCCGGCTGCGATAAAGACGTCAGCCCTGAGCCCTTGTAGAGACATCCGCCCCGGCCTACGGTTAATCCGAAGAAAGGCGGTCCGTGATGGAAATCTTCATGTGGTGGCTCGATCTGCACCTGGACAGTAAAGAGTGGCTGCGCGAAAACCTGCGGGCCGATGAACTTCCGCTCCAGGTGCTGCAGCACATTGCAGAAGCCGGAGGGCCCCATCCGGACAAGGTCAGTGGTGTCCTGACCAGTGCGGATTGGGACTTCATCGAGACACAGTCGGAGTTTGTGGACTAACTGGCCCTGGTCAACCCGCTACTCCTGGTGAACCCGCTAGGCGCAGCTGGCTGCCGGGCGAGCAGCCGTGACAATGACCTGAGCGGCAGTGTCCGGGGCAAGTGGGTGACTTTCCTGAGCGTCGGAGGTGACCGAGGCCCGGTGCTGGGCCTTCATGCGCAGCAGTGCAATAGCTGAAATCAGGAACCACGCCACGTTGGTCACCACTGAGGGCCATGCTCCGTGAAGTGTGCCGTTGATGATGAAGGCGCAGGAACCAAAGAGATTTACGGTTTGGAAAGTGCTGCCCGCCTGCAGCCATCCCATGGAGACCGCCATGTAGCCGCCGAGCATTGCCACAGCGCCGGCCCAACCGGCAATTTCGAACAGCAGTTCCATGGGAGTCCTTTCAGATTTGGGCATCCGGAGAGAGCCGGCAGGCGGCGTAAGGTCCGGGATGGGGGCTTGATTCGGGGGTCGATGCTGCGTGACTGAATCGTGCTTGTGAGTCAATATTGAGGGACTTACCCCTTTAGTTCAATTGCATTATTCTGAATCCCATGTTTAGGAGTGCTTAACATGGAAATGGACCCCCGCAGGCTGCTGGTACTTCTCGCAGTTGCCCGCACCGGAGGCGTTCTTGCTGCCGCCGATGAACTGCGGATCACACCGTCCGCAGTGTCGCAGCAGCTCAGCAAACTCGAACACGAGGCGGGTCAGGCCTTACTCCTGCGGACCCCCAAAGGTTCAGTGCTCACCCCCGCGGGACTGGCCATGGCGGAGGCAGGGGAAGAGATAGAACGGGCCCTCAACGTTGCCCGCGCCCGCATGCAAAGCGAAGTCAACATTGCGGGAGTGGTGCGCGTGGGCGGCTTCACCAGCTTCATGCGCACAGTGGTGATCCCGCGACTTCCGGAATGGCGCAACCAGTACCCCCAGCTACAGATCCAGATTGTTGAAGACAGTTTCCCCGCGCTGATGCGGCTGCTACGTCAACGGCAGCTCGACGCCGTAGTGATTGAACAGGATTCGACGGCGGCAGAGCAGCGTCCGATGGCCGCCGGGATGGTCGAAGATCCCCTGCTGGACGAGCCCTGGAAGCTCGTGGTGCCGGCAGGAAGCCTGCTTGGCACGGACAACATAGACCTCAGTCGCCTGCCCTTGCCGTGGCTGGGAGTGGAACCGTCGGCAGCAAACACAGCAGTGCTCGGACGCCTCCGCCACTCAACGGGCAGCCGGATTGACACTGTTCACCAGTACCACGACACACTCACCGCACTGGCACTTGTAGCGGCCGGTGAGGGGGTGGCCATTGTGCCTACCCTGGCTCTGACGGGCGTGGTCCACGATCACGTGGACATCCTGGATGTTCCTGGCTTAGGGACCCGGCACATCGCACTGCGCCGTTTCGACCGGCGAAAGGCAGCGAGCCTGCCGGTGGACACAGTGGCCCGCCTGCTCCGGGAATCGGCGGCTGCGTTCGATACCCGCTCGGGCAGCTGACCGGTCCCGCCTTCTCTGACGGGACCGGCAGGATCAGCTAGTTCAGCGCCGGGGTGTCAGTAGGGACCACGCCCGAGCCGTACAGATCAGAGGCAAGATCCCGGAGGGCACGCAGGGCCACCCGCTGGGTGAACGGACCATAGGACACGCGGGCCACACCAAGCGCCTGGAGCTCAGTTGCCGGAAGGGCGCCAGGTGCACCGATGACGGAGAGCTTCCCGTGCCCGAGGCCCTCAACCAGCGGCTCGATGACCTCACGGGTCATGGCTCCGGGCACGAAAACCAGCGATGCGCCGGCGTCGAGGAACGCCCGTCCCCTGACGATGGCGTCCTCGATGCTGTCCTTAATGGGCCGGTCGCCGCCACGGGCAATGGCATCGGTGCGGGCGTTCAGCTGGAACGCAATGCCTTCGTCCTCGGCGGCCGAAATGATCGCGTGAACACGGGCCACGGCCTCGTCGAAGGGCCGCAAACGGTCTTCTACATTCGCGCCAACCACGCCGATCGCGATAGCCCTGCGAATGGTCTCGGCAGGGTTCTCGTAGCCATCGTCCAGGTCAGCAGTGACCGGGTGATCCACGGCGTCGACAATTCGCTTGACCCCTTCCAGCGCGACGTCCAACGGCATGGTTCCATCGGCGTAACCAAAGGCCGCAGCAATGGAATGCCCGGCGGTTGCGATTGCCTTGGTTTCAGGCAGGTCTGCCACAGTGCGGGCACTGATGGCATCCCACACATTGACCACGCTCAGGATTTCCGGTGCCTCATGCAGGGCCTTGAGCTGTAGTGCACGTGCAGCGGTATTTGCTTCAGTCATCGTTGTTCTCCGTCATCGTTGTCCGTCATTCACGGGTGGAACTACCACCCACAGCCTAGGCATAACGTCACACAGGTTCCGGGTAAGGCCTGACGCCATGTCCTCGTATGTCCGTGTACTACGGCCTTTGCTGAATCGTGGGTAGCGGCTCCACCGATTCCGCACCCACCACCTGGTCGCGGCCCTGGGCTTTGGCGCTGTATAACGCCGCGTCTGCCACACTGATCATGAAATTCAGGTCTGCGGCTTTGGCGCCTGTGGATGTCACCCCATAGCTGACCGTGGGGTAGGGCAAACCAGCTGGATCTGCCATGGCGGACAGGCGCTGGCTGATTTCCGAGGCGATGGCCTCTGCCCGTTGTTGCGTCGCGCCCGGCAAGAGAAGAATGAACTCCTCCCCGCCGTATCGCCCCACAAGATCCGTTGACCTTACTGACGCGGTGCAGGCCTCGGCAAAGGCACGCAAAGCAGCATCTCCTGCGGCATGTCCGTGTTCATCATTGACGGCCTTGAAATAGTCCAGGTCCGCCAGGATCAGTGCAGCGTTCTGGTGGGCAGCCGGGCCTGCCAGTTCCTTTTCGGCCAGGCCCAGGAAGGCGCCCCTGTTAAGCAGCCCGGTCAGATGGTCCCGTTCGGCACGTTCCCGGAGCCTCTTGATCAGGTGGCTGTTGCCGAGCGAGTTGATGGTGAAAGATAGCGAGACCAGCAGAATCAGGTGCATCAGCGCCGCCGGTGCATAGCCGAAAAGTGTCCGGAAGGAACTCCCGTCCGGCCCTTCCAGTACAAACGTGACGCCCCGGCCCAAGTAGTACAGGGACGTAAGTCCGGCGATGAGGGCCAGAAACTTCGTCATCCGGGACTGGGCGGACTTCGCCAACCACAACTCTCCTGCGGCCATGCCAAGGCCTGCTGCCGTCATTCCCAGATACATCAAGCCTCCGGACCACAGGCTGGATTCGACACCGTCCATCGCTGATGCAAGGAAGGTGATCAGCGGTGCCGGCGATATCTGCCACGCGCTGACTTTTCGCTCGCGAAGAGCTCGAGCGCCGGCCCAAATGCTGAACGCACCGGCCACGATCAGCGCTTTGCCCGGCGGATTGGCCCAGGCCAGAAAGGAGGTTCCGTTCAGCAGGAAAGCGAAATTTCCGGCGAAGAAGAGAAGGAGGGCAACCCGCCACCACGTGGTGGAGGTGGACCGGATTCGCCGTGAGGAGGCGGCGGACAGCACTATCAGGGTCAACGTGACTATCCCCAGGACCATCCTTACGGAGAACGGGTCCAGGACTATCGCTCCTTCATGCAAAGAGGCTGCAATCATGGCTCGGTCCTGCTACCGGCCAACCACCGCGAACATCCTGTTTGTTGACCTCATGGCTCTTTGACCTCGCAAAACATCTGATCCCCCAGTACGTTGTGGCGGCCGATTGGCCGCAAAACCACAGTCAAGCACGTTTTCCCGCTGCAGCATCCAACGGTCACCACAAGCGGCGAAAAAGTTTTCTGATTTTCGCGTCACGATCAGGGGTTTGGGTGCACTGTAACCGTAAGGGTCCCTCTTGCCCGAAGTTCGGACTATCCACATACGCCCAAAAAACCGTTGCTACCCGCACGCCCTGATGGTTCGATGGGGTTCATGGCTACCGCAGAGAGTTACGTCATCGCGATCGGAACCAAGAAAGGCCTGTGGCTCGCAAGCAGCCCGGACCGCAAAGTATGGTCCCTCTCCGGCCCGCACTTCCTGATGAGCGAAATACCCAGCATCGGGATAGATACACGGGACGGCAAAACACGAATCATGGTGGGTGTGCGGTCCGAGCATTGGGGTCCCACCGTTGCCCACTCGGACAACCTCGGCGCTACATGGACCGAGCCCGAGCACGGCGCCATCAAGTTCCCGGAGGGCACCGACGCCGCGTTGGAGCGCATCTGGCAGATATACCCCGACGCCGCATCACGCCCGGGAGTTGTCTGGGCCGGGTGCGAGCCGATTTCCGTTTGGAAATCAACCGACGGCGGCGAGCACTTCGAGCTGAACCGCGGACTCTGGGACCACCCCCACCGTAGTGAGTGGGGTGCCGGCTACGGCGGGGCGGCGGCGCACTCCATAGTGGTTGATCCTTCCGGGGAGAAGGTTCACATCGCCATGAGTACGGGCGGCGTTTACAGATCGCTCGACGGCGGCGCCTCCTGGGAGCCGCGCAACAAGGGAATCTCGGCCTACTTCATGCCCGATCCCAACCCGGAGTTCGGCCAGTGCGTTCACAAGATCGCGGCGGATGCCGCCGTCGAGGACCGTTTGTACGCGCAGAACCATCACGGCGTGTATCGCACGGACGATGGAGGCGAGAACTGGGACTCAATCGCGGACGGACTTCCGGCGGACTTCGGGTTCGTGATGCTGACTCATCCTCGGCGCGAGGGCACGGCGTGGGTGGTTCCGTTGAAAGCTGATGGCGAACGCATCCCGCCGGACAGCAAGCTCAGCGTCCATCGCACAGACGACGCCGGCCGGACGTGGAAAGAGCTGCATACCGGTCTCCCGGACCACGAATACAACGCCGTGCTACGGGATGCAGCGTCCGTGGACACCGCCGAACCCACCGGCGTGTACTTCGGAACCCGCGGAGGCGCCGTGTATGCCAGCGCAGACGAGGGCGAGACGTTTACCGAAGTGGCATCGCACTTGCCGGACGTGTTGTGCGTGCGTGCCGCCGTCGTGGTGGGAAACCCGGCAGGGGCAGAAATCCCGCTGGCAGCCGCGGAAGCCACGTTGGTGGAAGAAACTGAACAATTCGTGGAGGCAGCAGCGCAGACGCGGGATCCTGGTACCGAAAACCAAGCCCCGGTGCCTGGTTAGGCCCATCATGGCTGACTATACGGTCGTGTTGCCTGGTGTCCTGCAGCCACTCGTCGGCGGACAGTCCTATCTGACTGCGTCCGCCGACGGGGCTGTGACCGTTGGACAGTTGCTGGACTCGGTGACCGGAGATTATCCGGTGCTGGCCAGGCGTTTGCGTGATGAAACCGGGGCTCTCCGCCGTTTCGTGAATATTTACGTTAACGGTGACGAGATCCGGCGTGTGAAAGGTCTTGATACTGAAGTTGCGGCCGGCCAGGAGGTTTTGATCATCCAATCCGTGGCTGGCGGCTGAGAGGGGTTTGGGGTCGAGCCGGATCAGGCGACACGCCAAACACTGCATTCGTCGGTGTTGATGGCTTTCCGCATTCCTGAGGCGTGGTCCATGATCCACACCACGCCGATGCCCGGCGCAGTTTCCTGGACGCGTCCGCGGCGGATAACCACGTCATCATAGGCGGGTCCCACGGACAGGCGGGCTTCGATCTCGTCTCCCCGATGGAGCTGGCTGATCGCGCGTATACGTGTTGTGTGTGTTGTGACTTCCTTCAACATGGTGGCCTCCTGGGCTGGAGCTTGTGCCTGCACTTGCCGGCTCTTCCAGTGTGGCGCGGCAATGTTGCCACGGTATTTCGGCCCGGTTAGGGTCCCGTTAGCATTCCGGGATGGTTGGGTTTCCAGGTGAACAGCCCCGCCTGCCGGGCTCGGTGACTACCCGGTTGTAGCCTGATCTCGGTTGCTGAGACTCACAGGAACCACAGGCTCCGGCTCAGGGAGATCGAATGGGTGCGCTACGGCGATCAATCGCGTTATCTACAGGCTTGGTGGTGTTTGCTACCGGCCTGTTTTTCGTACAGACCCCCGCGACGGCGGTGCCGTTGCCCGGGCCGGACAATCCGAACGTCCAGTTCGTGGAGGGTACGCCGCACTCGGAGCATGAGTTCGAGAATCCCCCCGAGCGTGCCACGCCGTTCAATACCGGCCCTGACTCGGGCGCAGGTCCAGACTCCGGCGCGGCGGCTGCCGGGCCCAGCGGCGACATCCGGGTACGGCTGGTCACGGCCAAATTGGCGGACAACGGCAACACGGTCTCCATGACCAGTGCCGAGCAAGCTGTCACTGCGTCCAGCAATTACTGGAAAGCCATGACGGCCAACAAACTGTCCATGACGGTGAATACCAAGGTTGCCGGTCACCAGTCCAAGGCGAAGTCCACCGATAGCTACAGCACCATCATGTCCACCATCACCAGCGAGCTGGGTTGGTCGGCCAGCCCGTACACGGCACTGGTGATTTTCATTCCCACGTCCACTTTGTCCGGAAACGCCCTGGGCGCCGGATACAGCAGCGGAAGCTACAGCGGCCGGGTCCTCCTGCCGCAAATCAGCGGGTTCACGAACAACGTGATGAGCCATGAGTTCGGGCATGTCATCGGCCTGATGCATGCGGACGCGTTGCAGTGCGGCAGTGGTGCGTCCGACGTCGGCGTTGACGGTTACGGTCGGTTCACGGATCCTTCGTGTTACATCCGGGAGTACGGTGACACGACGGACATCATGGGTGCCGCCCAATTCGAATCGCCCGTGGTGAGCAGCTCGCTCTGGGACTACGCGGGGCTGGGTCGTGGCGACGAAATCCGGGACGTGGGGATTGCCACCGGCGCTAAGACCTACACGCTCAAACCATGGGGTGGAACGGATGCCCAGCGTGCCATCAAGTTCACGGATCCCATCAGCAAAGAGGTCTACTACCTTGAGCTGCGGCAGGCCGCCGGATATGACAGCTACCTGGACGACTCCGGCAAGCCAGCAGGAAACAGGGGCGTCAAGATCGTCCAACGCGGCGGAGCCACGGTCGCTTCGTCCCTGATCCTCATGCCGTCCACCAAGCCATTCCCGGAACCTTGGTACGCCACCAACCACGCATGGCAGGCCGGCAGCACTTTCACCACCTATACCGGCACTCAGGTGACCATCAATTCGGTGTCCACCACAACGGCGTCGGTCACTATTTTTGCCGACCCCAAGCTCACGGCGAAGATTCGGTTCTCGGCCGGCGACTTCGACGGCGATAAGCTCGCCGACGTCCTCTCCCGTGAGGCGGACGGCTCCCTGATGCTGTACACAGGACTGCCCGGTAACAGGCTCAACAATCCCCGTGAGATTGGCTCGGGATGGAACATCTTTGATGCCATCACCGGTATCTCGGACTTTGACGGCGACGGCCGCGGGGACATTTTGGCACGCACCAGCGACGGTGCCTTGTGGCTGTATCCGGGCGATGGTCGCGGCGGTTTCCTGGCCAAGCGGCAGATCGGATCAGGTTGGCAGGGCTTCTCAAACCTCATTGGCGTGGGGGATTTCGACGGCGATGCCCGCCCCGATCTCATGGCCACCAAGCCCGATGGCAGTCTGTGGCTCTACCCAAGCGACGGCCAAGGTGGATTCCGGGCATGGTCGCAGATCGGCTCCGGCTGGAACGGCTTCACCAGCATCACTTCCGACGGCTCCTTTAGCGGTGCCGGTGCCGGACTGCTGGCGCGGACAAGCGACGGCACTCTCTACCTGTACCCCGGAAACGGCTGGGGTGGCTTCGTGCCCCGCATCAACCTCGGGGGTGGTTGGAATTCGGTGGGCGACATCGTGAGTGGGCAGGACTTCACGGGTGATGCGAAGTCGGACGTGCTGACCGCGACCTCGTCAGGAACCATGCGCCTCTACCCGGGCAGCGGTTCGGGATTTGCCGATCGGCTGGCCATTGGGGCCGGGTGGAACCAGTTCAGCCAGGTGTGGGAGGCAGGAGATTTCGACGGCGATGGTGTCGCGGACATCCTTGCCCGCGGCACCAATGGTGTGTTGTGGCTCTACCCCGGCAACGGTTCCGGCGGATTCCTGCCAAGGGTCCAAGTGGGTTCTGGGTGGGCCGCGTTCACCTCCGTTCTCAGTGCGGGAGATTTCGACGGCGATGGCCACCCGGACCTTGTGGCTCGGACCTCTGACGGTGTGTTGTGGCTGTATCCAACGGATGGGCGCGGCCAGTTCCTGGCCCGCAAACAGATTGGCACAGGGTGGCAAGGCTTCACGCAGATGCTGGCACCGGGCGACTTTTCGGGCGACGGCAAAGCCGATCTCGTGGCGCGGGCCGCCGACGGAAATCTTTGGCTCTACCCGGGCAACGGAGCCGGTGGTTTCCAGTCATGGCGGCAGATCGGAACCGGCTGGAACATTTTCGATTCAGTCATGCAGGGCGGTGACTTCAACGGCGATGGCCGGGAAGACATCATGGCCCGCGGAAGCGATGGCTCACTGTGGCTCTACCCGGGCAACGGCAACGGGGGCTTCCTGACACGGGCTTCCCTGGGGGCAGGCTGGAACATGTTCTCTACCTTCGCCGCTTTGGGGAATGGCTTTACGGGATTGGGGAATCCTTCAGTTGTTGGAATCGCCGGTGATGGAACATTGTTCCTTTACGTCGGCACCGGCCAGGGGGCCTTCCAGAAGGTGGTGGTGGACCCGCGGTAGGGGATTAGCGCCTCGCTCCTGCCCAGTTGCGCCCCTCCCGTTGTGCGCGCCTGCCCAGTTGCGCTCCCGCCCAGTGCCAGACCCGGCCCGCGAGCAGCAAAATGCCCGGCACGTCACAGGACGTGCCGGGCATTTCCGTTGCTCCAGGCCGAGTAACCGGGCAGGAGCGTCGGGGTTAGACGTGCTGGTGTCGCTTGTGGACGCCGAGTTCCGCAGTGGGCGTCTTGGCTGATTCGCGGGCTGTCATGGCCGAGACAGCTGCGATGACGCAGATGACCGCGGTAAAGATGGAGATCTGGACCCAACCGCCGGGTTTGGTGCCACCCAGGGCGGTGACGATTGCGGGAGCGAAGCCTGCCATCAGGAAGCCGAGCTGCGTACCGATGGCCAAGCCGGAGAAGCGGACCTTGGTGCTGAACATTTCACCGTAGAAGGATGGCCAAACGGCGTTGGCTGCGGCGTATCCGAAGGAGAAGTAGACAACGGAGACCAGGAACATCAGCGGCACGTTGCCGGCCTCCAGGGTCAGCAGGAACACCGGCGTCATGATGGCGCTGGACAAAGCTCCGTAGATGAATACGGGTTTGCGGCCGATCTTGTCAGAGAGCATGCCGAACAGTGGCTGGGTTCCCAGGGCAACAACGTTTGCCGCGACCACCAGCCAGAGCGTGATGGTGCTGTTGACGCCGGCAACGTCCTGGGCGTATTTGATGGCGAGCGTGCCAAAGACAGTGCTGACGGCGGCGATGAAGGCGCAGCAGACCACGCGGAGGACGTCGCGCCAGTGCAGGCGCAGGAGGTCGGCAACGGGGAGCTTGGAGATCTGGTTGTTCTTCTTGGCTTCGGCGAATGCGGGCGGTTCGTGCAGGGTGCGGCGGATGAAGAAGGCCACCAGTACTACCACCGCGCTGAGCCAGAACGGGATGCGCCAACCGATGCCGTACTTGATGTCATCCGGCAGGGCCACCACGGGAATGAAGACGAGGGCTGCAAGGATTTGGCCACCCTGTGTACCGGTGAGGGTCCAGGAGGTGAAGAAGGAGCGGCGGTTGTCCGGGGCGTGCTCAAGGGTCATGGAGGAAGCGCCGGCCTGCTCGCCTGCAGCGGAGAGGCCCTGGCAGAGCCGGGCGAGGACCAGCAGGGCCGGAGCCCACCAGCCAATGGTCTTGAAGTCGGGGAGGCAGCCGATAACAAATGTGGCTGCCCCCATGAGGACCAGCGTGAACATCAGGACCTTCTGCCTGCCAATGCGGTCACCGAAGTGGCCCAGGATCACCGCACCCACGGGGCGGGCAACGTAGGCGAAGCCGAAAGTTGCGAAGGACATGATGGCCGCGTTCGCGTCGGCGGAGGGAAAGAAGACGTGGGGGAAGATCAGGGCCGCGGCAGAGCCGAAGATGAAGAAGTCGTAATACTCGACGGCGCTGCCCAGGAAGCTGGCAAGCGCGGCTTTCTTGGGGGTTCCGGAAGTGGTTTCAGTGCCTGGCGTCGCTGACGGCATTGTTTGGCTCATGGGGTGTTCCTTCTGTGACGACGATGTCGCGGATCTGGCTTCTGTGGGGAGACCCAAGCATGGTGCGGCCGGTCGATCCCTGCATAAGTAACCACATGGTGAGAGCTACTTGTGCAATACAGCAATAGTGGCTGTGAGTGGGGTCACTTGTCAAGAGATGTCACCACCATCTAGAAATAGCTCTCACTATGTGAGAGCATCAAAACATGAGTGTGAAAGAGGACACAAAGACCGACATGGTCGGCAAGGCCTTGAGCCTGTTGGTTCTATTGGGAAATGAACCGCGCGGGGCGAGTGCGGCGGATCTGGCAAGGAGTGCGAATCTCCCGTTCAGCACCACGTACAGACTGCTGGGTTCACTGACCCGCGATGGATTTGTTGACTACGAGCCCGATGGGCGTCGGTACCACTTGGGACTACGCGTCTTTCAGCTCGGCCAGCGCGTTTCCAATCACCACGGCTTCGCGGCAACGGCGCTGCCCGTCCTTCAGCGTGTCACTGAAACTACGCACGAGGCCACCATCTTGTCCGTGCGCGACGGCAATCATCACCTCACTGTAAACAAGGTGGACGGACCCAAGACCTTTCGGGTCACCAGCGACCCCGGTCACCTGGGCGCCTTGCACACTACCTCCGTTGGTAAGGCGATCGTGGCGTTTGAGGATGAGATCGAGCGGAAGAGGCTGCTGGAGGAGCTCCCCCTGGATCCGCTCACCGAGCACTCCATTACCGACCGCGACAAGTTCCGCGAGGAGATCGAGCAGGTGCGCCGTCAGGGTTACGCGGTGATGGATGAAGAAAACGAGATTGGCATGCGCGCCGTCGCTGTTCCGGTTCTCAACTCACAGGGCCATGCGTTCGCCTCCCTCGCCACGGCCGTCCCGGTGTTCCGCATGAGCATGGAGGAATTGATTGCCCATGTCCCTACCCTGCAGGAGGCCGCGGCTGAACTCGCGGCCCGCCTGCCCCAGCGGTGACCCTCACCCAACCAGGTCGCAATAGTGCGCGTTCAGACGGCCCTAAACGCGCTTAACTGCTACTTAGTTGGGTGCGCACTGTGGAAATGTTCGCGATAAGAACAAGCGTGCGGAATATGAACACATGTAGTAATCTAAATAACACCCCGGCTGGCAGCGCCCCAGAATGCGCCAAAAGCCCGGCGGTGCTGAAGTCAAAGGAGCTTTAGGATGAGCAACCGAGCCGAGTCCGTTCTGGTGGGCCTCGTAGGCGAAGGCGTCATGCCCTCGCTCACGCCGCCCATGCACGAACGCGAAGCCGATGTGCAGGACCTTCGCTTGCTGTACCGCCCCATCGACTTGCTGGAACTCGCATTGCCGGCCACCGCCGTCGGGGATCTCCTGACGGCAGCGCAGCGCATGGGCTTCAACGGGCTGAACATCACGCACCCGTGCAAGCAGTTGGTGCTGGGGCACCTTGATGAAATTTCCGACGACGCCGCGCGCCTGGGCGCCGTTAATACAGTCCTGATCCAGGACGGTCGGTTCATCGGCCACAACACGGACTTCTCCGGCTTCGGCTCGGCGCTCGCCGACGGCCTCCCCGAGGCGCGACTGGATCGCGTGGTTCAGTTGGGTGCAGGCGGTGCCGGTTCCGCCGTCGCCTACGCACTCCTCAAAGCCGGCGTCGGCACCCTGGACCTGGTGGACATGGATCCCGCCCGTGCCGAGGAACGCGTTGCCGAGCTCGGCGGGCTGTTCCCCGAAGCCACAGTGACACCGCGGAGCATCAACGAGCTGCCCGAGATCATGCCCCTCGCTGACGGCTTGGTGCACTGCACTCCCATCGGCATGGCGGCCCACCCCGGGCTCCCCTTGGACATGGGCCTGGTGGAGCCGCGGCATTGGGTGGCGGACATCGTCTACCGCCCCATCGAAACGCAACTGGTCCGCGAGGCGCGGGCCAAGGGATGCGACGTCCTCGACGGCGGTCGCATGGCAGTCGGTCAGGCAGCCGACGCCTTCCAGCTCATCACTGGACGCGAGGCGGACCGCGATCGCATGCGGGCGCACTTCCTGGAGCTGATCGCCGCCGAAGAAGAGGCGCTCTTGGCAAAGGCGGCCAACTGATGCGCACCGGAATCGCCACGGTTTGCCTGTCCGGCACGCTGAAGGAGAAGATGCAGGCCTGCGCGATTGCGGGCTTCGATGGCATCGAGATCTTCGAACAGGACCTCGTCACGTCCCCCCACAGCCCGGAAGAGGTCCGGACAATGGCCGCCGACCTCGGCTTGGGCCTGGATCTCTACCAGCCGTTCCGGGATTTCGACGGCGTCACTCCGGACCTGCTGAAGGCCAACCTCAAGCGGGCCGAGGCCAAGTTCAAGCTCATGTCACGTTTGGGCATGGACACCATCCTGGTCTGCTCCAACGTGGCCACGGCAACCATTGACGACGACGATCTCAGAGCCGAGCAGCTCGCGGAATTGGCAGAGTTGGCCGGGGCGCACGGCGTCAAGGTTGCCTACGAAGCCCTGGCGTGGGGCAAATACGTCAACGACTACGAGCACGCCTACCGCCTGGTTGAGATGGTGGACCACCCCAACCTCGGCACCTGCCTTGACTCCTTCCACATTCTTTCCCGTGACTGGGACACCGCGCCGATCGAGCAGATCAACGCGGAGAAAATCTTCTTCGTTCAGGTTGCCGACGCCCCCAAGCTCTCCATGGACGTGCTGTCCTGGAGCCGCCATTACCGGGTTTTCCCGGGTGAGGGCCAGTTCGAGCTTGCCAAGTTCATGGGCCACGTTGTCCGTGCCGGATACACGGGCCCGGTCTCCCTCGAGGTCTTCAATGATGTCTTCCGCCAGTCGGACACCGAGCGCACCGCCGTGGATGCCATGCGCTCCCTCATCTGGCTGGAGGAACAGAGCGCCAAGTGGCTCGCAAGCACCTCCGTGGCAGATGCACCGGAAGACAAAGCCGCGTCCCGCCGTCGTTATCCCATGGAACTGGCCACGCTGCCCAAGGTGAGCGAACCCGCCGGCTTCAACTTTGCCGAGGTCAAGGCTGACGACACCGCTCAGCTTGAGAAGCTCCTGGGCCAGCTCGGCTTCGGGTTCGAAGGCCGCCACCGCACCAAGGATGTCCAGCTCTGGACCATGGGCCAGGCGCGCGTCATCATCAACGAGCAAGCGGCCTCGCACACCGAACCGGCTATCGCCGCGTTGGGGTTCGACGTCGACTCTCCAGTGATTGCCTCCGCTCGCGCCCAGCAGCTCAAGGCGCCCGTGGTGGCCCGCAAGGTCCAGGCCGACGAGGAAGTCTTCCAAGGCATTTCTGCCCCTGACTCCACCGAGATCTTCCTGTGCCAGGGCAGCCCGGACGGGACGGCGGCGTGGACGCACGAGTTCGGCGAGGGTCTAGAACACGCCTCCAGCGCACAGAACGCCGTCATTGACCACGTCAACCTCGCCCAGCCGTGGCAGCACTTCGACGAAGCCGTCCTCTTCTACACCAGCGCCCTCGCCTTGGAACCGCAACCCTTCGCGGAGGTCCCCAGCCCCAGCGGACTGGTGCGCTCGCAGGTGATGCAGACCAGCAACGGCGCCGTCAGGCTGGTGCTCAACCTGGCTCCGGCCCAGCAGGCACAAGAAAAAGCCCGCAAAACGTACCAGGAACACATCGCGTTCGCCGTGGAAGACCTCGTGGCTACGGCCCGGTCCGCCCGCGATCGTGGCCTTGAGTTCCTCCAGATTCCGGCCAACTACTACGAGGACCTGGACGCCCGGTTCGATCTTGAACCCGGATTCCTGGCCACCCTCAAGGAGCTCAACCTCCTCTATGACCGGGACGCCAACGGCGAGTTCCTCCACTTCTACACGGCCACTGTGGGCAGTGTGTTCTTCGAAATGGTGGAGCGCCGCGGCAACTACGACGGCTACGGGGCGCCCAACGCCCCGGTGCGCCACGCCGTCCAATACGACTCGCTCCACCGGGCTTAGACCCGAAACCAAAGAGAATCCATCAACCGAAAGGAGCCGGCCGTGCCGCAAGAACAGACAGCACCAGCGCTCGAATCCGAGGAGCTCGTGCCCGCCGCTGAGCCACACGCTGCGCACGATTCCAAGAAAGTGGAAACCCAGGCCGATCTCAGTGCTGAGATCAAGGGCATCGGGGACCGCTACGCCGAGGCCCTGAAGAATGGCAAAGGCCCGGAAACCATGCCGCGCCTGGACTACGCTCCTTACCGCAGCAGTATCCTCCGCCACCCCACCAAGAGCCTGCACCACGCGGACCCGGAGACAATCGAGCTCTACTCGCCCGCGTTCGGACACCAGGATGTCCACGCCTTGGAATCGGACCTGACCATCCAGCACAACGGCGAGCCCCAGGGCGAACGCATCATCGTGGCCGGCCGCGTCCTTGATGGCGATGGGCGTCCTGTAGCGGGACAGCTCGTG
The DNA here is from genome assembly GCF_023656375.1 of Paenarthrobacter sp. TYUT067. Taxonomy (NCBI): domain Bacteria; kingdom Bacillati; phylum Actinomycetota; class Actinomycetes; order Micrococcales; family Micrococcaceae; genus Paenarthrobacter; species Paenarthrobacter sp. TYUT067. Next base: position 25,216 of record NZ_JAMOIT010000013.1, on the reverse strand, counting down.
GAGATCTGGCAGGCCAATGCCTCCGGCCGCTACATCCACAAGCGCGACCAGCACCCCGCACCGCTGGACCCGAACTTCACCGGCGTCGGGCGTTGCATCACCGGCGACGACGGCTCGTACAGCTTCACCACCATCAAGCCCGGCGCGTACCCGTGGAAGAACCACCTGAACGCCTGGCGTCCGGCCCACATCCACTTCTCCATGTTCGGCTCGGAGTTCACCCAGCGGATCGTCACCCAGATGTACTTCCCGGGCGACCAGCTCTTCCCGCTGGACCCCATCTACCAGTCGATCGTGGACCAGGATGCCCGCGACCGCCTGGTGGCACAGTACGACCACGAGCTGACCAGTCCGGAATGGGCCCTCGGCTACAAATGGGACATCATCCTGACAGGTTCCAAGCGGACCTGGACCGAAAACGAAGCATACGGCGACGCCGGGGACGAGGAGTAAAGCGCATGAGCAAGCTGGCACCCACACCGGGTCAGACCGTAGGCCCTTTCTACGGCTACGCCCTCCCCTTCAACAAGGACAACGAACTCCTGGCGCCGGGCAGCCCCGGCAGCATCCGCCTCCAGGGCACCGTGTATGACGGCGCGGGCAATGCCATTCCGGACGCCATCCTGGAAATCTGGCAGCCGGACTCCGAGGGCAAGATCGTCCAGCGCACCGGCTCCCTGGTCCGCGACGGCTACACGTTCACCGGCTGGGGCCGCGGCTCCGTGGGCAACTCGGGCGTGTACACGTTCACCACGGTCAACCCCGGCCCCACGGCTCCCGGCGCTGCAGCGTTCATCTCCGTGGCTGTGTTTGCCCGCGGCCTCATGAACCGCCTCTTCACCCGCGTGTACCTGCCGGAAAACGAGGAAGCACTGGCCAACGATCCTTTGCTGAGCTCCCTGGATCCCGAACGCCGCAAGACCCTGATCGCACGCCGCGATCCCGACGGTGGCCTCACCTGGGACATCCGCCTGCAGGGCGGCGACGAGACCGTGTTCCTGGATTTCCAGCAGGACGGATCGCTGGATCTGGCTTCCGAGGATCAGGCAACCCGATGACCGACGGCGACTTCGGCCTCCTGAGCCCCGTGTCGGCGTCGCCCGCTGTGGCGGCGCTGACGGGCGACCGTGCCGTGATCACCGCAATTCTCGACGTCGAAGCTGCGTGGGCAGCTGTGCTCGAGGAGGCGGGGCTGGTCCCCGGCGGATCCGCCGCTGTGGTGGCCGAAGCCGCCGATTCCGGTTCCTATGATGTCCTTTCGGTAGCCGAACGCGCCCAGGGTGGCGGCAACCCGGTCATTCCCTTGCTAGGGGACCTGCGCGCCCGGGTCCGGGAGTTGGACTCCGGAATCGGTGCCGGCAAAGCCGTCCACACCTCGCTGACCAGCCAGGACGTCCTGGACTCAGCCCTCATGCTCCTCGCCAGCCGCACCGTTTCCGCGCTGCTGGCTGACGTCAAAGGCACGACGACGGCGCTCGCCGCCTTGGCGGAACAGCATGCGGACACGCTGTGCGTGGGCAGGAGCCTGACGCAGCACGCGCTTCCGTATACGTTCGGGCTCAAGGCTGCGCAGTGGTTCCAGGGCGTGGCCGCTGCCGCTGCCCGCTTTGAATCCCTGGAATTTCCGGTTCAGTTCGGCGGGGCCGGCGGGACGTTGGCCTCCGGGACCAAGCTGACTACGGGTACTTCCTCCACACCATTTACGCTCGCGGATGGGTTGGCTGCACGCCTTGGGCTGGCCGCAGTCCCGGCTCCGTGGCACACCAACCGCCTGGCCGTCACAGCCCTGGGCGACGGCCTCGTTGCACTCATCGACTCCTTCGGCAAGATCGCCGCGGATCTGCTGTTCCTGAGCCGACCGGAGGTCGCCGAACTTGGCGAACCGCTGGCCGCCGGACGCGGTGTTTCCTCGGCCATGCCGCAGAAGCAGAACCCCGTGCTGTCAGTCCTGATCCGCAGCGCAGCGTTGCAGGCTCCTGGTCTTGCCGCGCAACTGCACCTCGCGGCGGCTACCTTCAACGACGAGCGGCCCGATGGCGCCTGGCACAGTGAATGGCCGGCTCTGCGCCAGCTGCTCGCGTTGGCCTTGGGCGCAGCCGGACACCTTCGCGAACTCACCGAAGGCCTCCGGGTCTTCCCGGACGCCATGCGCCGGAACCTCGAGCTCTCGGGACCACGGCTGCTCAGCGAAGGTGTGTCGGCCGCCGTCGCGCCTCTCCTGGGCGAGGACGGAAAACAGAAGCTGCAGGCCGTCGTCGACGAGACCCTGAAGGCGCCCGCCGCCGAGCAGTCCCGGATGTACACCAAGCTGCTGCGCGAAACCGTGCCTGCGGACAAGCTCTCGGACGCCGAACTTGAAGCTCTCCTGGACCCCGCAAGTTACCTCGGCGAGGCAGCGGAGATCAGCCGCCGGGTCCTTGCCGCCTACCCGGATTACGCAGGAACCTCGAAAGGAGCCACTCGTGGCTAAGCCAACCATCAAGGCCGTGCTGCTGTCCCCGCAGCGTGAACTGGGATCCAAGCCGCTCTTGGTAGTGGGCCCGTCACTGGGCACGTCCACCATTCTCTGGACTGAGACTGCCGCGCTCCTGGGCGACGAGTACGACGTCATCGGCTGGGACCTCCCCGGCCACGGTATCTCGCCGACCACCACGGAAGGTTTCGATGTTGCGGAACTGGCTGACGCCGTCGTCGATCTTGTTGATTCGGTTGCCCCCGGCGTGAGGTTCCACCACGCCGGTGTTTCGCTGGGCGGGGCCACCGGCCTGCAGCTCGGCATCAAGCACGGCGACCGCCTCCGCAGCCTGTCCGTCCAGTGCAGCGGCGCTAAGCTCGGTACCCCCGAAGGCTGGCTGGAACGCGCGGAGACCGTCCGCAAACTCGGCACGCCTGTGATGATCCAAGGCTCCGCTGAACGCTGGTTCGGCCCCGGTTTCATGGACCGTCAGCCGGACATCAGCAGCCGCCTCCTGCACGCCCTCCGCGACGCCGATCGCTTTGGCTACTCGTTCTGCTGCGAAGCCCTCGCCGCGTTTGACGTCCGTGAACAGCTTGGCAGCATCACCGTTCCCACGCAGGTGATTGCCGGCGTCGAGGATTCCGTGGCGCCGCCGTCGATGGCCGAGTCTGTTGCGGACGGGATCCGGGCCGGCGGCGGAACGGCAGTGGTGGAAACGCTCGACGGCGTCGCTCACCTGGCGCCCGCAGAAGCGCCGGCCGCTGTGGCCGGCTTGATGCGCACTTTCATGAAGGAGAACGGACGATGAGTACTGTTTCCGGCGATGCTGAACGCAACGGCGCCGTGCAGCCCGATGCCACCGCACAGGACATTTACGACGCCGGCATGGTGGTTCGCCGCGAAGTGCTGGGCGATGCGCACGTGGACCGGGCCAACGCAGGCAAAGACTCCTTCACGGAGGATTACCAGGACATGATCACCAGGATCGCCTGGGGTGGCATCTGGACGCGGCCCGGCCTGAGCCGGCAGATGCGTTCCGCTGTCACCCTCACGGCACTGGTAGCGCACGGTCACTGGGATGAGCTGGCCATGCATATCCGGGCGGCCCTCAACAATGGCCTGAGCAGGGACGAGATCAAGGAAATCCTGCTGCAGACCGCCATTTATTGCAGTGTGCCGTCGGCCAATTCCGCGTTCAAGACGGCCCAGAAGGTCTTCGCCGAGATCGACGCCAACGAACTCAACTAGTCCCGACCCAGTCGGGTAGGTAGAAATGAAGGAAATCCCATGAACCAGGCTTTCGTGTACGACGCCGTGCGCACGCCCTTCGGCAAGTTCGGCTCCGGTCTTGCCGCTGTCCGTCCCGACGACCTTGCCGCCCATGTGGTCCGCGAGTCCGTTAAGCGTGCCCCGGGGCTTGATGTTGAGCGAATCGACGAAGTGGTGTTCGGCAACGCCAACGGTGCCGGCGAGGAAAACCGCAACGTGGCCCGCATGGCCACCCTGTTGGCTGGCCTGCCCGTCTCCATTCCGGGCACCACGGTCAACCGCCTCTGCGGCTCGTCCCTGGACGCCGCCATCATCGCCTCGCGCCAGATCAACGCAGGCGACGCCGAGCTGATGCTGGTGGGCGGCGCCGAATCCATGAGCCGCGCCCCGTGGGTGCTGCCGAAGACCTCCAAGCCCTACCCGGCCGGCGACATGACCTTGGCGTCCACTACGTTGGGTTGGCGCCTGGTGAACCCGGCCATGAACAAGGACTGGACCATCTCGCTGGGCGAGGCCACCGAACGGCTCCGCGAGAAGTACGGGATCACCCGGGAGCGGCAGGATGCTTTTGCGGCTGATTCGCACAACCTGGCCGACGCCGCGTGGAACGAAGGCTTCTACGATTCTTTGGTGTCGCAGGTTCCGGGCACTGATCTTGTGCGGGACGAAGGCATCCGTGCCGGTTCTTCGGCGGAGAAGCTTGCCGGGTTGAAGACGGTGTTCCGGGCTGAGTCTGACGGGCCCGACGGCGGCACGGTCACCGCCGGGAATGCCTCGCCTTTGTCTGATGGTGCTTCGGCGGCGTGGATCGGATCCGAAGCTGCGTCTTCCATTCTTGGCTTGGACCCGTTGGCGCGCATCGCCGGGCGTGGTGCCCACGGCAACGATCCCCAGTTCTTCGGTTTCGCCCCGGTGGAAGCCGCGAACAAGGCCCTCGCGAAGGCGGGCATCGGCTGGGACCAGGTGGGCGCCGTCGAACTTAATGAGGCGTTTGCCGCGCAATCGCTGGCGTGCGTGGATGCGTGGGGGATTGATCCCGCGATTGTGAACCGTCACGGTGGCGCCATCGCGATGGGCCACCCGCTCGGTGCCTCCGGTACCCGCATCCTGGGTACGCTCGCCCGCTCTTTGCAGGCTTCCGGGCAGCGCTGGGGAGTTGCGGCGATCTGCATCGGCGTGGGCCAGGGCCTGGCCGTGGTGCTGGAAAACGTTTCTGCCGGAGTTTCAGAAGGAGTCTAGGGCGATGCTGAATTTCATTGACACTGTTGGCGAGGCCGTGGCCGGCATCAAGGACGGTTCCACGGTGATGATCGGCGGGTTCGGCAACGCCGGGCAGCCGTTCGAACTGATCGACGCCCTCATGGATTGCGGCGCCAAGGACCTGACCGTGGTGAACAACAACGCCGGCCAGGGCGACCAGGGCCTGGCGTTGCTGATCAAGGAAGGCCGGGTCCGCAAGATGATCTGTTCCTTCCCCAGGCAGTCCGACTCCTGGCACTTCGACGCCAAGTTCCACGCGGGCGAGATCGAGTTGGAACTGGTCCCGCAGGGCAATCTGGCCGAGCGTATCCGGGCTGCTGGTGCCGGTATCGGTGGGTTCTTCACGCCCACCGGGTACGGCACCACGTTGGCTGAGGGCAAGGAAACCCGGTTGCTGGACGGGAAGTGGCAGGTCTTCGAAACGCCCATCCACGCCGACGTCGCACTCATCAAGGCACTCAAGGCTGACGGCAAGGGCAACCTCGTGTACCGCAAGACCGCCCGGAATTTCGGACCCATCATGGCCGCCGCTGCGAAGCACACCATCGTGCAGGTCTCGGAGATCGTGCCTACCGGTTCCCTGGATCCGGAGAACGTGGTGACCCCGGGGATTTACGTCAATAGTGTGGTCCGCGTCGATTCTGCCGGCAGTGGAGTCGGCACCAGCGCAGAGAAGGTGGCCTGAGCATGAGCACCCAAACCAGCATCCAGACCTCGGAGAAGCCGTTGGGCCGCGACGAGCTCGCCCAGTTGGTGGCCCGCGACATCGCCCCGGGTTCGTTCGTGAACCTGGGCATCGGCCAGCCCACGCTCGTGTCCAACTACCTCACCGAGGAACAGAACATCACGCTCCACACGGAGAACGGGATGCTCGGCATGGGCCCGGCCGCTGAGGGCGACGAGATCGACGGCGACCTGATTAATGCCGGCAAGATCCCCGTCACCGAACTGCCCGGGGCCTCGTACTTCCACCACGCCGACTCGTTCGCCATCATGCGCGGCGGGCATTTGGACATCTGCGTGCTCGGCGCCTTCCAGGTCTCCGCCACCGGCGACCTCGCCAACTGGCACACGGGAGCCCCCGACGCGATCCCGGCCGTGGGCGGTGCGATGGACCTGGCCACCGGCGCCAAGGATGTCTTCGTGATGATGACACTCTTGACGCGCGAGGGCGTATCCAAGCTGGTGGAGCAGTGCACGTACCCGCTCACCGGCGTCGGCTGCGTGACCCGCGTCTACACGGACAAGGCTGTGTTCCTCACCGGGCCCGATGGCGTCACCGTCCGCGAGACCTTCGGCTGCACCTTCGAAGAAATCCAGGAACTCGTGCCGCTGCCCCTGAAGAAGCCGGCCTAAGGGAGGCAGAGTAGGCCTCGCAAGTTCCGGCCCCCGCGTTGTGAGGCCCGCTCTGCAGGGTTTTCGGGGCGTGAGTCCTGCAGAGTAGGCCTCGCAACGCGATTTAGGATTGGTAACCATGACCGACTCCGCAATTACCCCCCAGGCAAGCGATCAGTATGTGCAGTCGCTGGCCCGGGGACTTGCCGTGATCCGGGCGTTCGACGCGAACAACCCCGTGATGACGCTCAGCGAAGTCGCGGCCCGCACCGATCTGACCCGTGCCACGGCCCGGAGGTTCCTGCACACCTTGGTTGAGCTGGGCTATGTCCGCACCGATGGCAAGACGTTCGCGCTCACGGCCAAGGTGCTGCAGCTCGGATACTCGTATCTGTCGGCGCTGTCTATTCCGCAGCTCGCCCAGCCGCACTTGGAACAACTGAGCCTAAAGCTGGGGGAGTCCACCTCCGCCGCGGTGCTGGACGGACCGGATATTTTCTATGTGGCCCGTGTCGCCACCCGCAGGATCATGAACGTCGGGATCACTGTGGGCACCCGCTTCCCCGCGTACGCCACGTCCATGGGTCGAGTGCTGCTCGCCGGATTGCCGCAGACCAAGCTGGAGGCTTACCTCGCGACGGCGGAACTCACCCCGCTCACGCCGCGGACCGTCGCCAGCGCCTCCGACTTGAGGGCCGCCGTCGAACATGTCCGCAGGCAGGGGTGGTGCCTCCTGGACCAGGAGCTGGAACTTGGGCTGATGTCCATCGCAGCACCGGTGTGGAACCACAACAACGGCGACAACGTGGCTGCGATCAACGTGTCCCTGCAGGCCCAGGCCGTTGCTGCCCAGCCGGACCCGGAGAAGTATCTGGAGGGCGTGCGCCAGGAAGTGGTGGCCACCGCGCAGGCAATCTCCCAAGACGTCTCCGCGAAGCACTAGCCGGTTCGAGCACTGACTACTTCCGGATCGCAGCCAATCGGGTCTCAAGGATCCGGCGGACCATCGAGTCCGGCACGGGGTTGTCCGCCGAGAACCGCAGCGTCCCCGGCGACCATGAGTAGCCCCCCAGCTCTTCGGACATTTCCGGCAGGATCTGCCCACTAAACGGGTACAGGGCAAGGTGCTTCTTGGTTTCGAGCACGCTCACAAAGCCCTTGCCATCAACCAGCAAAGCGGGCATCCCGTAGCTGACGCCTTCTTCGGCGTCGGGGGCCAACTCGCGGGCGATCGCCACAATTCGCTCCAGAATTGGGCGGTTGCCCTCGCTGACGCCCGCAAGATATTCGCTAACGGTTCCCATGGCCCAATCCTGCGCCATCGACGGGAGTTTTTGTACAGCTAATGACCTCTAGAAGCGGTTTTAGGGGCGGTATCTGTACAAAAACTCCAGAGCTTTAGCGCTCCGGGATCACCGCGATGCCCTGAATTTCGATCAGGGCTTCCTTCTGCCACAGGCGCGTGACACCGATGCCTGCCATGGCGGGGTACTGCGATCCCGCCATTTCGCGCCAGATGCGTCCGATTTCGCGGCCGTTGGCCATGTAGTCGTCAACGTCCGTGAGGTAGATGGTCACGTTGACAAGGTCTTCGGGCTGTCCGCCGGCCTCGCGCAGGGTGGTGATCACGTTGGAGAACGCCTGCGTGAACTGTTCCACGATGCCGCCGGGAACGATCTTCATGTTCTTGTCCAAAGCCGTCTGCCCGCCCAGGAAGACGGTGTTGCCAGCCAGGATGCCGTGCGCAAAACCCGATGGTTTGGGCAGCGATTCCGGGTTGATCGTTGTGTGGCTCATGCTGTTCCTCCTCGTTGTGGCAACTGCAAAAACTTTTGGAAAGCCTCTGTGCAGATCATTTCTGCCGTGCTACGTTGAGCATATGTGACGATCGTAAAAAAGTCGACACATCACAAAATCTCGAAGGGAACCCGCAATGAAACTCGCCACCCTGCGCACGGCCAACGGAGGAACGACGGCGGCACTCGCCACGGGCGCCGACTCTTACCTCACCCTGCCCGCCGATGACGTGGGCGCGCTCCTGGCTCGGCCGGACTGGCGAAACGTTGTTGAAGAGGCTGCGGCGTCAAAGGAGCAGACCATAGTTGCAGCCGCCGACGCTGACCTCGCCCCGCTCCTTCCCCGGGCCGGCAAAGTCATCTGCTGCGGCTTGAACTATGGGGACCACATCCAGGAAATGGGCCGCGAACTGCCCGAATACCCCACACTGTTCGCCAAGTACGCGGACACCTTGGTGGGGGCTGAAGACGCCGTAGAAGTCCACGGCAGCGGCCGTGTGGACTGGGAAGCCGAGCTCGCCGTCGTCGTGGGTTCTGAACTGTTCCGTGCGGACGAGGACCAAGCCCGCGAGGCGATCGCCGGGTACACGGTGGCCAACGATGTTTCCATGCGCGACTGGCAAAACCGGACGCTGCAGTGGTTCCAAGGCAAGGCATGGGACGGTACTACCCCGGTGGGGCCGGTCATGCTCACCGCGGACGAGGCGGACCAACACTTCAACGTCCGCGGATACGTCAACGGCGAGCTTGTGCAGCAGGGAAACACCAGCACCCTGGTATTCGGCCCGGCACAGCTGCTGTCCTACATCTCGCAATTCACCGCTCTGCGTCCCGGCGACCTCGTCCTTACCGGAACACCTGGGGGAGTGGGCATGGGAATGACCCCGCCTCGCTTCCTTAAGGACGGCGACGTCCTCACTACGGAAATCGACGGGATCGGCCGGTTGGAGAACCAGTTCCGAATCCACGCACCCGTCGCAGTCCCCGCCTGACAACAATCGTCCAGAACCACCAGATAAAAGGAGAAAACCCATGAGCCAGACCACTACCGAGTACCAACTCGAAGGCGATAACTCCATCTACGCGCAGGCTGACGGCAAGGTTGTCCCGGTTGTCACCCGCGCCGGAGCTGAGGACACCAACACTGCGCAGTCCGGCGACTGCATCCGCGTGTCCGGCGTCAGCATCCAGCACACCCCGGCAACCAAGATCTGGTTCGGCCAAGTGTCCAACACCCCCGGGTACCGCTCACTTCCGCACCACCACGGCGAGGCTGAGACCGGCGGCTATGTGTTACGTGGCCACGGCCGCATCTACTTCGGCGAGAACTACTCGGAGTTCATCGACATGAAGGCCGGCGACTGGGTTTTCGTGCCGCCGTTCATGCCCCACGTTGAAGCCAACATGTCCATCACGGAAGAACTCGTCTGGCTCACAGCGCGCACGCCGGAGAACCTCGTGGTGAACCTCGAAGACGTGGCTGACGAAACCCTCGCTGACTACCGCCGGGCCTAAGCCATGATCACTGGAACCCTGACGTCCGAGACCTTCCTTAAGGCAGTTGAACTAACGCCCACAACGGCCGAGGTGTTCGACGAAGCCTATGAAGCAACCACCCAGTACGTGCCGTGGCCAAAAGCCTATGGTGGAGACATGGTGGCACAGGCGGCGGCCGCGATGATGCGGTCCGTTGATGCTGACAGGACTCTGCACTCGATGCACAGCTACTTCATGCGTCCCGTGGATATCGGTTCCAGTGTCCGGTACGAAGTGGAGCGCCTGCGGGATGGCCGAGGGTATTCCACCCGCACGGTCCGGGGTTTCCAGAACGGCAAGGCCGTGTACGCGGCCATGGGTTCGTTCCAGGTCCCTGAGAGCGGCCCGGACTTCCAGCCCGAGGCTCCTGCCGCCGTCGAGCCTGAATCGCTGCGGACTGCGGCCGAAGCGCTGGACGGCGTGGACGGCCAAGCCGCGGAGTACTGGTCGACGGGCCGTAGCTTCGATATGCGCCATATTCCAGGGCCGGTATATATCGATCTCGAGGGCGGTTCCGTGCCGCAGCAGGCCATTTGGGTCAAGGCTTTTGACGCCCTGCCCGACGACGCCGACCTTCACCGCACAGCGCTGGCTTACGTCTGCGATTACACAATTTTGGAGCCGCTGCTCCGGGTGAATGGACTCAACTGGTCCAGCCCGGGACTCGCGACCGCCAGCTTGGACCACTCCATGTGGTTCCACCGCGATGGTCGCGCCGACGACTGGGTGCTCTACGCCCAGGACGCCATTTCCGGTCAAAGCAACAGGGGCCTCGCCATGGGCCGCTTCTTCGATCGTCACGGAAGGCTGCTTGCCACGGTCGCCCAAGAGGGCATGATTCGCGCCGGCGCCTCAACAGTTTTGCCCCAACTTTCATCCGCTTCAACGACGCACCACTGAAAGGACCGGCCATGAGCATGATGCCATCGGCCCACGTGGACACGTTCACCCGCGACCACCTGCCGCCCGCCGATACTTGGCCTGCGCTTGAATTCACCCTTCCCGAACTCCACTACCCGGAGCGGCTCAACGCTGCGGCGGTACTGATCGACGACGCTGTTGAGCAGTACGGCCCAGACCGTCCCGCCCTGTGGACCCCTGACGGCTCGGTATGGACCTACGGTCAGCTCCAGCAGCGTTCCAATCAGGTGGCACAGGTCCTCACCGAAGACCTCGGTGTCGTTCCGGGCAACCGCGTGATGTTGCGCGGGCCCAACAACCCTTGGATCGTGGCTGCCTGGCTGGGTGTCCTGAAAGCCGGCGCCGTAGTAGTCACCACCATGCCCATGCTGCGCTCCACCGAGGTCTCCACTTTGATCGGCTTGACCAAACCGGTGGTCGCGATCTCGGACCACCGCTTCGTGGACGAGCTCGCGGTCGCGGCCGGGGATGACGTCACCGTCCTGACGTACGGGGCCGGTAACGGATTCGACGACGACGGCGACCTCGCCTCGCGCTGCGAGCACAAGAGCGGCAAATTCACGGCAGTGGACACTGCCGCGGACGACGTCGCCCTGTTAGGACCGACGTCGGGCACCACCGGCGTGCCCAAGGTGACTATGCATTTCCACCGGGACATCCTGGCCAACGCGGACACTTTCGCCCGTTACATCCTGGAACCAACTGCAGATGACGTGTTCGCGGGTTCCCCGCCCCTGGCGTTCACGTTCGGACTTGGCGGTTTGGTGGTCTTCCCGCTCAGGTTCGGCGCGTCGTCGCTCCTCACGGAGAAGGCCGGGCCGGTGGAGCTTGCTGAAGCCGCAGCCGCGGCAGGAGCCAGCATCCTCTTCACCGCACCCACGGCTTACCGGGCCATCCTGAAAGAGAAGCGCGGAGACCTCCTCAGGGGCCTGCGTATGGCCGTCTCCGCCGGAGAGCATCTCTCCAAGGAAACCTGGGAAGCGGTGCATGAGGCTACTGGTTTGCGGCTGATCAACGGGATTGGCGCCACGGAAATGCTGCACGTCTTCATTTCCGCGGCAGGGGACGATATCCGCCCTGGGACCACCGGCCGCGCGGTGCCGGGCTTCAGGGCCACCATCCTGGACGACGACGGCAACGAACTCGGCCCGGGCAACATCGGCCGCCTGGCAGTGATCGGCCCCACCGGATGCCGCTACCTCGACGACGCACGGCAGGCCAACTACGTGGTCCGTGGCTGGAACGTCACCGGTGACACGTTCGCCATGGATGCCGACGGGTACTTCACCTACCAGGCACGATCAGACAACATGATCGTCTCCTCCGGCTACAACATCGGTGCGCCCGAGGTTGAGACGGCCATCGACCAGCACCCGGATGTTGTGGAAAACGCGGTCATCGGGGTTCCGGATGAAGAGCGCGGCAGCATCGTCTGCGCATTCGTCGTCCTGCGTGAAGGCGTCACAGGCGATGCCGGCAAGCGCAAAGAGATCCAGGACTTCGTGAAGCAGACCATCGCCCCCTACAAGTACCCCAGGGACGTCCGCTTCGTTACTGAACTTCCACGCAACCCCAGCGGCAAACTCCAGCATTTCAAGCTCCGCGACAGGGTCCTCTCGCAGGACAACACCGGGAACGCGAGCAAGACCGAACAACTTACCCCCGCCGGCCAGAGCCAGGCTTGAGAAGGAGCAACACCATGAAAATCGCAATCGTTGGAGGCGGGCCTGGCGGTCTGTACTTCGCAGCACTGATGAAGCAGCTGGACCCGTCGCATGACATCACCCTCTGGGAACGTAACGCTGCCAGCGACACCTTTGGCTTCGGCGTCGTGTTTTCCGATGAGACCCTGGGCGGCATCGGCAACGCTGATCCCGTAGTGGCCGAGTACATGAGCCGTCGCTTCGCACGCTGGTCCGATATCGACATCCACTTCCGCGAGCAAATGATCACGGTGGGCGGCCAGGGCTTCGCTGCCATGAGCCGCAAGGAACTGCTGGAGCTGCTCCAGCGCCGCTGCATCGAACTGAACGTGGACGTGCGTTTCAGTACCCTGGCTCCTGCCGTGGAGGAGCTTGAAGCCAACTACGATCTTGTTCTCGCAGCGGATGGCATCAACTCCCAGATCCGGGCCAAGTACGCCGACTCCTTCAAGCCGAACCTGGACCCGCGGACCAACAAGTTCATGTGGCTTGGTACGGACCAGGTTTTCGAGGCCTTCAAGTTCTTCGTGAAGGAAACCGAGTGGGGCGTCATGCAGATCCACGGTTACCCCTACTCGGACGAGGGCTCCACCTTCATCGTGGAAATGCACCAGGACGTGTGGCACGCCGCGGGCTTCGACGAAACCGCCAACGAGGTCTTCCCTCCCGGTGTCTCCGATGAGAAGGCCATCGCCAAGATCCGCGAGATCTTCGCCGAGGAACTGAACGGCTACGAGGTCCTCACCAACAACTCCAAGTGGATCAACTTCACCACGGTCCGCAACGAGAGCTGGCGCCACAACAACGTAGTGCTGCTGGGCGACGCCGCCCACACCGCCCACTTCTCCATCGGTTCGGGCACCAAGCTGGCCATGGAGGACTCGCTGGCATTGGCTGCTTGCCTCCACGAGCACCCGGATGTGGAGTCCGCCTTGGTTGCTTATGAGGCCGAGCGTCGGCCCGTGGTTGCCTCCACCCAGCGTGCAGCCCAGGCATCCCTTGAATGGTTCGAGCGCATCGGTCAGTACAAAGACCAGGACCCCACGCAGTTCGCGTTCAACCTGCTCACCCGCAGCCGCCGCATCACCCAGGAAAACCTGCGCCTCCGCGATCCTGAGTTCGCCGATGCCGTGGACCGCGGCTTCGCTGAATCCCAGGGCCTCAGCGAGGTGGCACCGGCCATGTTCCAGCCCTTCCGCATTGGTGGGCTGGAGCTGAAGAACCGCATTGTGGTCTCCCCAATGGATATGTATTCAGCTACGGACGGTGTTCCGGGTGACTTCCACAAAGTCCACCTCGGCTCGAAGGCCCTCGGCGGTGCCGGCTTGGTGATGACCGAAATGGTCTGCGTTTCCGAAGCCGGACGCATTACTCCTGGCTGCAGTGGCCTGTACTCGGACGATCAGAGGGACAGCTGGAAGGAAATCGTGGACTTTGTTCACGCCCGTTCCACCGCCAAGATCGGCGCCCAGCTGGGCCACTCTGGGCGCAAGGGCTCCACCAAGCTCATGTGGGAAGGCATTGACCAGCCGCTCGAGTCCGGTAACTGGACCGCCGTGGGTCCCTCTGCCTTGCCGTACAGCCCGGAGAACCAAACTCCCGTGGAGCTGGATCGCGCTGGAATGGATGCCATCAAGGCCGAGTTCGTCGCCTCCACGGTCCGTGCGGACGAGGCCGGTTTCGATCTCCTGGAAATCCATGCTGCCCACGGTTACCTGCTGTCCTCCTTCCTTTCGCCGGTGTCCAACAAGCGGACCGACGAATACGGTGGCAGCTTGGAGAACCGGCTGCGGTTCCCGCTGGAAGTGTTCGACGCCGTTCGTGCAGCTTGGCCTGCCAGCAAGCCGGTGACGGTGCGCATCTCCGCCACCGACTGGATCGAAGGTGGCAACACTTCGGATGATTCCGTGGCCATCGCCAAGGCGTTCGTTGAGCACGGCGCCGCCGGCTTGGACGTTTCCACCGGGCAGGTCGCCAAGGAAGAGAAGCCCGCCTTCGGCCGTAGCTACCAGACGCCGTTCGCGGACCGCATCCGTCAGGAAGTTGCCGCACCTGCAGGCGTGGCGGTGATCGCCGTCGGCGCCATCTCCACCTACGATGACGTGAACTCCATCCTCCTGGCCGGCCGTGCGGATTTGATCGCCTTGGGACGCACGCACCTTTACGACCCCCAATGGACGCTGCACGCAGCGGCCGAGCAGGAATATCAGGGGCCCGGCGCCGACTGGATCCCACAATTCCGTGCTGGTCGCCGCAAGCCTCCGAGCTCACGCACTGACGCCGTTCGTCCCCGACTGTCCCTGCTTAAGGAAGCCGACATGGAAGAAGTCAACACACACCTCCGCTGGACTCCCGAGTCCGCCGCAGCATCGGTTTTGGTGAAGTAGCCATGGCCACCGCACCAGTCAACGACTGGAACGTGCCCAAGAAGACCACCGGTTTGGTGTTGTTCTGCTGCTGGCTCGCGATCCTCGCCGAAGGTTACGACGTCGGCGTCCTGGGCGCCATCCTGCCGGCACTTGCCGAGTACAAAGAGTGGAACCTCAGCCCGCTGGCCTTGGGCGGACTGGGATCATATGCCCTGATTGGCATGCTTATTGGCGCCCTCTTCATCGGCACGCTCAGCGACCTCGTCGGCCGCAAGAAAATGCTCCTGGCTTCAATGGCAATCTTCACGCTCACCCAGGCAGGCGCTGCCTGGGCGCCGACGCCGGAGCTGTTCGGCTTGTTCCGCCTCATTGGCGGGCTGGGCATGGGCGGTGTCATTCCGGTGGCAGCGGCCCTGACCATTGAATACTCGGCGCCGAACAAGCGCTCCTACAACTACGGCCTCATGTACTCCGGCTACTCGCTGGGCATCGTTGCCGCCGCTTTGGCCGCGTTGTTCGTCCTGCCCATGGGTGGTTGGCGTGCTGTGATCGCGATCGGTGCCGCACCTGTGGTGCTGATTCCGATCATCTGGAAGTTCCTGCCTGAATCCCTGGAATTCCTGGAGTCGAAGGGCCGGAAGTCCGAGGCCAAGGCCTTGGCCGCCAAGCTGAACATCTCCAACTACAAGCCCGTTGTTGCTGTGGCTCCGGCAGTTCCTGCTGCCCAAGGCGGCCTGGTGGATCCGTGGTGGAAGACCATCACCACCATGTTCTCCCGGAAGTACCTGCGCTCCACCGTTTTCTTCTGGATCTCGCTGTTCTGTGGCTTGGTCCTGGTGTACGGCTTGAACACCTGGTTGCCGAGCATCATGAAGAAGGCCGGCTACGACCTCGGCTCGTCACTGACCTTCCTGCTGGTCTTCAGCCTCGCCTCCGCAATCGGGGGCCTGCTCCTTGGCCGCGCCGCAGACAAGTACGGCAAGAAGCTCATCCTGGTGGTGTTCTACATCCTGGGCGGCTTGGGCATCATGCTGCTGGTCTTCCCCAACACCATGGTGGTCAACCTGCTGTTCGTGGCCTTCGCAGGCGTTGGTTCCATCTCCACATCGCTGGTGCTGACCGGCTATATTGCCGACTACTACCCGGCCAAGGTCCGTGGCACGGCGACGGGATGGGCCCTGAGCTTCGCCCGCCTGGGTGCCATTTCCGGACCGTTGATCGGTGGCTGGATCGCAGGCTCCAAGCTGCCCTTCGAGGCCAACTTCGCAATCTTCGCCGGCATCGCGGTTCTGGCCGCGGGTGCTGTGGCGATGATTCCGAAGCCGCAGCCTGAGGTGGCAGTCGCCGCCGTCGACGTTGATCCTAACGACGCCGCCGTTAGCGCCCGCTAGGAGAATCGTGGATAGGTTTCCGGAGGCGTCCGTCCAGCGAACGGTGGAATGGGTGGACACCGACGCCTCCGGGCACCAGCACAACTCGGCCATTCTGCGCTGGGTTGAGGCTGCGGAGGCCGAGCTCTTCCGTTCGCTGGAGTTGCCGGACTATTTCCCCAGCGCTCCGCGTGTTCAGCAAGTCATCAACTACAAGGCCAAGCTGTGGTTCGGCCAGCGCATCACCGCCACGGTGACGGTAAGCGCACTGGGCCGGACCTCGCTGACCCTGGCTTTTGAGGTAGCGTCCGACGCCGGTGAGGTCGCCGCCTACGGGACGGTCACCACCGTGTACGTCCCCCATGGAACCGCAGCTGCACAGCCATGGCCGGAACACTTCGTCAAAGCTTTGAAAGGAGCCTGACCCCCTACGCCGAGACGGCGGTTGATGACAATGGTGAGCAATGGGATTGTCATTCACTGCCGTCTCGGCCAGTGGTGGTTGGGGACGCGGGGTGGGTGGCTAGCGCAAGCCCTTGATGATGTTCTTCGGCCGCTGCATCTCGCCGTGCTTTGCGCCGAGGATGATCACCCAAGCCGCGAACGCCGGAATGGCCCACTGCAGTGCTTTGAGCTGGGTCTGAGCGGACTTCAACTCATCGGATGCGCCGGCCCGAGGTTCTGTTGCACCCTTGGCGCCTTCGTCGGAGAGCTCATCCACCTTCTTGCCCACAACACCTGCGTACAACGTGACGGCGGCTCCAGCCAAAGTCACTACAGTCTTGTAGACAGTGTTTGCGGCGACATTGTCCTGCTTGGCAATCCGGCCCTTGTTCTCCCATGCGATGGCAAGGTCAGAGGCCAGGTGTCCGGCGAAGGCTGCTGTCTGGATGGGGGCCCACTTTCCCCAACCCTTGCTGGAGAGGCGGGTGCGCTCGGTGGGGTCTTTCGCTTCTGCAGCGGCACCATTAAGTCCGATGGCGCCCATCAGTGAGCCGCCAAACCATGCCGCGGCGGTGAGGTCGTGAATGGAGCGGGCTACGAGATTTCCTGCCATGATGTGTTTCCTATCGTTGATACGGAAAGGACCTTTCGGGGCGGTGTGAGCCTCGAATCAGCGTGGCTCCATAGTAAGCATGCTTACTATGACACGGCTAGCCGGACAGTCTCCAGAAGAAGAACGAGCGCCTCAGGCATTCCACATGATCCGTTGATCGGGGCCGAATATGGGCATTGAAGCAATCTGACCGGAAGCATTACCGCGCCTATGATGAACTGGACTGGCGCCGGAACTGCGGCGCGGAAATGAGGATCCTTCGATGTTCGCCGTCCCGGCACCCCCGGTGCGCCACCAGCAGCTGCTCGTCACCATTTTTGGCCTCTACGGACGAAATGCAGGCGACGCATTGCCGGTATCTGCGCTGATCTCCATGTTGGGATCACTGGGCTACGACGCTCCCGGCGTGAGGTCGTCAGTTTCCAGGCTCAAAGCCAAGGGTGTTCTTAAAAGCGTCCGCGAGGGCGGGATTGCCAAGTACAAAATTTCGGAGTCCGTCAGTGATGTGTTCCGGGAAGGTGACCGCAGGATCTTCGCCCCGGAGCAGCCCGCGCCGGTGGATACCTGGGTGCTGGCGGTCTTCTCCGTGCCCGAATCCATGCGGAACCGCCGGCACCAGCTGCGATCAGCCCTGCTGTCCTTGGGCTTTGGTTCAGTCGCCAACGGTGTGTGGATTGCTCCCGCGCATAAATTGGAGCAAGCCCGGGAGCGGCTCACGGCTGGCGGGTTGATCGAGTTCGTGGATCTCTTTCGGAGCGACTACGTTTTTGATGGCCCTATGCGGCCCAAGATTTCGGAGTGGTGGGACCTCAAGGAATTGGACCAGCAGTTCACGGAATTCCTTGAACTCTACGACGGTGCGGAGCAGCGCTGGACCGGACTCGTGGGCAGCGATCCGGACATCGCACTGGCTGAATCCACCGAGGACATGCGTCGCGATGCCTTCCGCTACTACATCCCGATGCTCACCATGTGGCGCAAGTTTCCGTACCGGGATCCAAACCTCCCCACTGACTACTTGCCGCCCGATTGGCACGGTCCTGCCGTGCGCAGGACGTTCCAGGCGGTCCACCGCTTGGCCGCTCCGCTTGCCGCGGCCCATGCGCATGAGGTCATAGCCGAGGCACTCAATCCGGCTGCTGCCTGAGCGCGGGCCGGGTGTTTACTCGCCGATTCGGGGTGCGTCGATGATGCCAAACACCTCACCTTGTGGCGCTTGGATGATGGCCATGCGTCCCAGCGGGCTTTCGGTGACAGGCATCAGCAGGCTGGAGCCGAGCTCTACGGCCCGATTCGCAGTGCCCTCAACGTAGTCGCTGGCGAACCAGGTCAGCCAGTGGTTGGGGGTGCCGGAGGGAACGTCAACGTCATGCTGAATCCCGCCCACTTCCCGGCCATCCAGCGGCCTGCGAATGGTGGAGTACACCAAGCCGTCTTCGGTGACGTCCTGGTAGCTGACGTCGAAGACCTCGGAGTAGAAGGACCGCGCCGATGCGAAGTCCCGGGTGTGGAGCTCATTCCAGCACAGTGCGCCGTGCTCATTGACGCGTTCCGCGCCGATATGGGTGCCTGCCTGCCACACGCCGAAGGTTGCGCCCACGCTGTCAGTCGCCAGCGTCATTCGCCCGGATTCCATGACGTCGAAGGGAGGGGCAAGCAGCTCTCCGCCGGCCGCGCTGATCTTCTTGGCGGTGACATTGACGTCATCCGATGCCAGGAACGTTGTCCATACGGTGGGCGCATCCGGATCCTGCTTGGGCCCTACGCCCGCCACCGCCCGCCCGGCGACGTGTGCAAGCGAGTATTCCCCGCCGTCCTGACCGCCAGCAACAAAATCCCATCCGAAGAGGTCTGCATAAAAGGCCTTCGCCGCTTGGAGATCGTCAACGCCCAGGTCAACCCACATGGGCGTCGCTGCGGGCCAGTTCGAGATTTTGGTGGACATGGAACTCCTCGGGGTGGGACGCTTCGGGGGCAGCTGCCTCCCCGAACGCCTGATGCGCCAGGCATTTAGAGAGGCAGCCACCCATAAAGTGCGCCGTGGTCCCGATTCGTGACACGATTTCGACCCAAAATTCACGGCACCCGCAAAATTCACGGCGCCCGCAAAGGTGGGGCGGCAAGCGTAAGCCCCTTGCCGCCGTCGTGCGTTCCGGGTTAGACCGTGCGCGTTGCCTTGGCGAGGTTCCCGCGCAGTTCCTCCGCGTTCTGGCGGATGACGTAGGCGGGGCGGTCACGCTCTACGCGCCAGCTGTCCTCCAGCGGGCCGATGTTGACGGTGTCGAAGCCGAATTCGTCGTAGAGCTTGGTCACAAGCTCGGCGGCTTCGGGGAAGTCGCTGGAGGTGGCCAGGGCGCGACGGTTGGGCGTGCCGGCAGCGGTGCCGTCCGTGGTGATGTCCTTGGCGAAAATGTGGTTGAAGCCCTTGGCTACCTTGGAGGTGGGCAGGTGCTTCTGAAGCAGGCCGGAAGTGGTGGCTTCTCCGTTGTCCAGCTCAGCGATCCGGCCGTCGCGCTCCCAGTAGTAGTTGTTGGTGTCGATCACGATCTTGCCCTCAAGCGGCTCGGTGGGGATGTCCTTATAGTTCTTTAAAGGGACGGTCACGACGGCGAAATCTCCTGCTGCTGCTGCCTCACCTGCCGTTGCGGCCCGGGCGCGCGGCCCGAGTTCGGTCACCAGCTCACGGAGGGTTTCCGGCCCTCGGGAGTTGCTGATGACCACGTCATAGCCGAGTTCTACCGCTTTGCGGGCGACTTGGCTGCCAATGTGTCCTGCACCGATGATTCCGATTGTTGTCATGCCTGTGACAACAACAAGTTGCACACGCCTAATTCCCGCGTGACGCAATATTACTGAGAGGTTTATACTAAGTAGTCTTACTATGCTGTTTGGCATCGAAGACGAGGAGGTTCGGATGGCCGGGCATTTGGAACTGGCTGAAACGCCTGATGGGGAATTTCGGATTCTGATGGTGGACGGCGACGACGTGTTGATGGGTCTGTCCAAGCAGTTTTCCACCATGGACGAGGCTGTTGAGGGAGTCGCAGCCATCCGTGAAGTTGCAGGAACGGGGCTGCTAAGACCAGCTTCGGCTGAGCGGTATGCGGTACTCATGCTTGAGGAACCAGTGATCGACTCCGCGCTGGCCGCCCAAGGTGCGCAAGCGCAGACACACGCAGGGGTGGTCAGCTGTGGCAACTGATGAAGCGACAAAAAAGAAACGCGGCGTTCTTTTCGATGTGGATGGAACCCTGATCGATTCCAGCTACTTCCATGCCATGGCGTGGTGGCAAGCGTTCCGACGCGAAGGCCTGGATGTCGAAATGTCCGCCATTCACCGAAGGGTTGGCATGGGAGGTGACCGGCTCATCCAGAGTCTGATCCCGGACTGTCCCGAGGACATGCAGGAAGATCTCAAGTCCGCGCACGGTGCGGTCTTTTCAACGTTTTGGCCGGCTCTGCGCACCTTCGCTTCGGTCCGTGACCTTCTGGCTGCATGCTCGGACGCGGGACTGGCTGTGGGCTTGGCCTCGTCAGCGCAGGAACGCGACCTTGAAGTAAGCAAGCACCTTCTCGATGCCGGATCCTCCATTGATGCGTGGACCAGCTCAAACGACGCAAAGCAGAGCAAGCCCGCACCGGACATCCTCGAGGCCTGCCTGGAAAAGCTGGGGCTCGGTCCGGAGGATGTGGTGTTCGTAGGCGACGCCGTGTGGGATGTAAAGGCCGGAGCTGCGATCGGCGTTCCCGTCATCGCCCTGACCTGCGGCGGAATCAGCGAAGCCGAACTGCGCGACGCCGGTGCCGCGGAAGTCTATGACAATCCGCGGCACCTGTTGGAGCACTTGGAGACCAGCATCATCGGCCAGCTGATGGCGGGTTCGCGGGACACCTAAGCGCCTGTCCAGCCGCCTGCGGGCATGCCGCCCGGCACCCGGAGCGGTGTTACCGCGTGAGCTTTGCCGAATCCGGTTCCTGATCACCGATGTGGCCGGGCGCGTTGGCGGCGAGGACGCGCTGAACGAACGCGCTGTATTCCTCCATATAGTGGCGCAGAAGCCCTGCTGTCGCTTCGTCCTTAACTGAACCGTCGTCGTCGTACGCATCTGCGACGAAGCGGATGTAAGCCTCAGGTGCGTTCAACTGTGGCGCATCCAGGAAACTCAAAACACTGCGCATGGACGACTGCATCACGGCGGTTCCAATACCGCCCGGCGATGCGCCGATGATTCCGGTGGGCTTGCGAGCGAATGAATTGGTGCCCCACGGGCGTGAACCCCAATCTATGGCATTCTTCAAGGCGCCGGGAATAGAGCGGTTGTACTCGGGCGAGATAAACAAGATGCCGTCCGATGCGGCGATGGCATCCTTCAAGTCCCGGCCCGCCGCCGGGAAATCAGCATCGTAATCCGAGCTGTACAACGGAAGATCTTTGATGGCGATCTCATGGAACTCGAGTTCCGGCGGCGCCACGCTGATGAGGGCCTTGGAGAGGACCCGGTTGATGGAATTGCTTGCCAGGCTTCCGACGAAGTAACCGATTTTGAAGGTGTCCATAGTGGCGTTCCTTTCCGACGGCACGGCCGGAACCGGCTCGTCGACGGTGTGGTGCTGGTTGCTCCCAGCTTCCACCGACCTTAGTGGACTTATGCACATAGCGCAGCCCCTACTCCCGCCGGGCCCCTTGCAGTCATAGACTCATGCCAACTGAGTTCTGGAGGGTTCCGGAAAAGGGGTGGCGGGTGAAGGCAGGCATAGCGCGCGAGACACTTGACGGTGAGCGACGTGTTGCTGCAACGCCGGAAACGGTGAAGCAACTGATGGGGTTGGGCCTTGACGTTGAACTGGAGTCCGGTGCCGGCATGGCCTCCGGCCATAGCGACGATGACTACCGCACAGCAGGGGCCACGGTAGTGCAGTCCCTGAACCTCGGGACACTAGATGTCTACTGCCATGTGCGCCCCATGGAACCGTCGACGGCGGCAGCTCTCCGCCGGGGTTCGGTCACCGTGGGCCTGGGGTCGCCGTCCTCGGAGCTGCCCACTGTGCGGGCGCTCGCCGCCGGGGGCATCACCTCCTTTGCGCTGGAACTGGTTCCTCGAATATCGCGTGCCCAGTCCATGGATGCGCTCACCTCGCAGGCCCTGGTGGCCGGCTATCGCTGTGTGCTTGAGGCCGCCATGCGATTACCGAGGTTCTTTCCGCTGTACATGACGGCAGCGGGAACCATTCCGCCCGCCCGCGTGCTGGTGCTCGGCGCCGGGGTTGCCGGCCTTCAGGCCATCGGAACCGCCAAAAGACTAGGTGCTCGCGTGTCCGCCAATGACATCCGACCCGCCTCGGCGGACGAAGTGGCATCCATGGGAGGAACCTTCATCAAGCTGGACCTTGAAACCGCAGAGGCTTCGGGCGGCTACGCCAGGGAGCTCAGCGCGGACCGGGGTGCCCTCCAAAGAGCCCTCTTGGCGCCGCACGTGGCTCAGGCCGACGTCCTCATCACCACTGCTGCCGTGCCTGGAAGGCGCGCCCCACTCCTTGTGACCCGCGAAATGGTCCAAGGGATGCGCCCGGGGTCCGTGGTGGTGGACCTAGCTGCGGAATCCGGCGGAAACGTGGAGGGGAGCATCCCTGGGCAGGACATCCCCATCCCCACCGGCGATGGTCAGGGCACCGTGACACTCGTGGGAATCAAGGACGCGGCATCGGCAATGCCTGCGGATGCCTCACGACTGTTCGCCAAGAACGTCGCCAACCTCCTGGCACTCATGACTCGGGACGGCGTGGTGGTTCCGGACTTTGAGGATGAAGTCATTGCAGGCACGTGCCTCACCCACAACGGCCAAGTCCTCCACGCACCAACTGCGGAGGCACTTGCGGCGCTCGCAGGAGAGGCTGCGCCCCTTGTAGGCGGGAATGCCGGCGCCTCCGGAGCCAGCGGTTCACCATCCGGCGGTTCTCGCACTGGCAGTGAACCCGGTAGCGAACCCGGCAGCGAACCCGGTAGTGAAGGAGTGCGCTAATGGATGGCATGAGCCTGCTAACGATTACTGTGCTGGCGGTATTCGTGGGTTTTGAGGTTGTTTCCAAGGTCTCCAGTACCCTGCATACGCCCCTCATGTCAGGCGCCAATGCCATCCACGGCATCATCCTGGTGGGCGCCATCATTGTGGCGGGACAGGCCGCTGACCCGTGGGTGTTGGCAGTTGCGCTGCTGGCCGTAGTCCTTGCCACGGCTAACCTCGTGGGTGGTTTTGTGGTGACCGACCGGATGCTGGAGATGTTCCGCGGACGGCAGCGACCGCCGTCGAACGCTGCCGTTCCTGAAGGCCGCGGAGCCGCGGAGCCGGCCGCCACCGTGGAGCCGGAGAAGAAGGAGCGCCGGCCATGACGCTTCTGAACCCCACGTGGACCTCGCTGCTGTACCTCGCCGCGGCGGCCTGCTTCATCCTCGCCCTTAAGGGCCTAAGTTCACCACGGACTGCCCGGCGCGGGAACCTGATCGGAGCATTTGGCGCTCTGCTGGCTGTGGTGACGGTGTTTGTCTCTGTGAAACTGGACAATATCCCGTGGATTCTGGGGGCCATCGTTGTGGGCTCGGGTGTGGCTGCGCCGGTGGCCCGCCGGGTGCACATGACGCAGATGCCGCAGCTCGTGGCACTCTTCAACGGTGTGGGTGGTGGTGCTGCGGCGCTGGTGGCGTTGCTGGAACTCTCCCATTCGGGCGATCCGTGGGTTCGCCTGGCCATTGTCTTCACGTTGCTGGTGGGTGCGGTGTCCTTTGCTGGCTCCGGTGTCACTTTCGCCAAACTTCAAGGGCTCATGACCACCCGGCCGGTGACATTTCCCGGGTTACCAGCCTTGATGGCCGTGGTGCTGCTTGCCGCAATGGGTGCTGGAATTGTGGTGATCCTGAACGGCTGGTTGGTGGTGGCGCTGCTCCTGCTGCTCTTGGGTCTTGGTGCCGGAATCCTGCTGGTGCTGCCGGTGGGAGGCGCGGATGTGCCGATTGTCATTTCACTCCTGAACGCCTTCACTGGCCTGGCTGTCGCGGCGTCCGGACTGGTGCTAGGCAATGTCCTCCTGGTGGTGGCCGGGACGCTGGTGGGGGCTTCCGGCGCCATCCTCACCCGCGCCATGGCTGCCGCGATGGGTCGCAGTGTTGCAGGCATCATGTTTGGGGCTTTCAAGGGCGGATCTACCGCAGGTTCAACCACCGTCAGTGAGCGGCCCGTAAGATCCTCCAGCGCGGAGGACGTGG
Organism: Paenarthrobacter sp. TYUT067; assembly: GCF_023656375.1. NCBI lineage: Bacteria > Bacillati > Actinomycetota > Actinomycetes > Micrococcales > Micrococcaceae > Paenarthrobacter > Paenarthrobacter sp. TYUT067. The sequence goes on along the minus strand of NZ_JAMOIT010000013.1, from coordinate 884 downwards.
CAGTATTGCTCGGCTATGCACAGCGGGTGATCATCGTCCCGGGATACGGCCTTGCAGTGGCCCAAGGCCAGCACACTGCCGCGGAGCTGGCCTCGGCCTTGGAGTCACGCGGAATTGAGGTGGACTTCGCCATCCACCCGGTGGCCGGGCGCATGCCGGGCCACATGAACGTACTCCTTGCCGAGGCTAACGTGCCCTACGAGTCCTTGAAGGAGATGAGCGACATCAACTCGGAGTTCAAGACCACCGATGTCGCGTTGGTGGTTGGGGCCAACGATGTTGTGAACCCTGCCGCAAAAACCACCTCGGGGTCTCCGATCTACGGCATGCCCATTCTGGAGGTCGCCGACGCCCGGCAGGTGGTTTTCCTCAAACGTTCCATGCGCCCCGGATTTGCCGGTATTGAGAACGAGCTCCTGTATGAGCCCCAGACCACCCTGCTGTTTGGCGACGCGAAGGACTCCTTGACCAAGGTGCTGGGGGCGGTCAAAGCGCTGTAATTGACGCAGGTCACACAACTGGGCCTGGTATTCGCGTCATGTGAGCATCGGCGACGGCACACTTCCTGTACAGAAAGTTTGTCCAGGACGCTAGGAGCCACCCATTGCAGCACCGTAAGAAGGATTCGTTATTTGGAGCACCCTTCGTACAAGCAAGGGGAAAGAGTGTGACCAACTGGAGGTCGCTGGTTGGTCTGAAAGTTCAGATCTGGCGCGGCGACGAGATCGTGGACCAGGGCGTAGTGGAGGCCGTGACATCTGACGGCAGCGTTGTATGGCTCACCCAAACGGGAGCAGTGGAACGTCGGATGGTGGTGAAGGAACGCGGCGCAGGCATCCGGATCCAGCTCATCAACTGAGCTGGATCCAGATCGGAAGAGCACA